>NZ_CP083370.1:3287500-3587500 GCF_017488845.2 Ensifer canadensis | reverse complement strand
GCGCAAGCGCGGCAAGCTGCATGAGCTGAACATGCTGCTGCGCGGCGATCGCGACACCTCGTTCCTCCAGGGCGCCAATACCGTGCCGGAGAACGTTCAATATGTCATGACGCTCGACGCCGATACGCGCCTGATGCGCGACGCGGTGACGAAGCTCGTCGGCAAGATGTACCACCCGATCAACCGCCCGATCGTCGACCCGGAAACACAGAAGGTGATTGCCGGCTACAGCCTGCTACAGCCGCGCGTGACGCCGTCGCTGACGACTGGAAGCGAAGCCTCGGCCTTCCAGCGCATCTTCTCGGCCAATCGTGGCATCGACCCCTATGTCTTCACCGTTTCCGACGTCTACCAGGACATCGCTGGCGAAGGCAGCTTCACCGGCAAGGGCCTCTATCACGTCGATGCTTTCGAGGCCGCGCTCAAGGGGCGGATCGAGGAAAATGCCGTTCTCAGCCACGACCTGCTCGAAGGCTCGTTTGTGCGCTGCGCGCTGGTGACGGACGTCGAACTCGTCGAGGATTTCCCGACCCGCTACGAGGTAGAGATGTCGCGCCAGCATCGCTGGGCCCGCGGCGACTGGCAGCTGCTGCCCTATATCTTCAACCCGTCGAACGGCCTGTCGATGCTCGGCCGGTGGAAGATGTACGACAATTTGCGCCGTTCGCTGATCCCCTGCGCCTGGCTCGTCGCCTCTGTCATGGGCTGGTACTACATGCAGCCGACCGAGGCGCTGATCTGGCAGATCGTGCTGATCTTCAGCTTGTTCGTCGCCCCGACGCTGTCGCTGATCAATGGCCTCCTGCCGCGCCGCAACGACATCGTCGCCCGTGCCCACCTCCATGCTGTGCTGACCGAAGTTCGTGCCGCCAATGCCCAGGTCGCCCTTCGCATCGTCTTCATCGCCCATGGCGCGGCGATGATGGGCGACGCGATCGTGCGTTCGCTCTACCGCACCTTCGTCAGCCGCAAGCTGATGCTGGAATGGCGCACCGCTGCCCAGGTGCAAAGTGCCGGGCATGGAAGCATCGGTGATTATTACAAGGCGATGTGGATCGCACCGGCGCTGTCGGTTCTGTCGCTGGCGCTTGCGGCGATTTCCGATACCGGCCTGCCCTTCATCGGCATTCCCTTTGCCCTGCTCTGGGCGCTTTCTCCCGCTGTCGCGTGGTTCGTCAGCCAATCGGCCGAAACCGAGGACCAGCTGGTCGTTTCCGACGAGGCGATCGAGGAAATGCGCCTGATCGCGCGGCGCACCTGGCGCTATTTCGAGACCTTCGTGACCGCCGAGCAGAATTTTCTGCCGCCGGACAACTTCCAGGAAACGCCGCAGCCGGTGCTGGCCGAGCGCACCTCGCCGACCAATATCGGCGTCTACCTACTCTCGGTCATGTCGGCACGCGACTTCGGCTGGATCGGCTTCGAAGAAACGATCAACCGCCTGGAGCAGACGATTGCGACCATCGACCGGATGCCGAAATATCGCGGCCACCTGTTCAACTGGTACCGCACCAACACGCTCGAAACGATGGAGCCGCGCTACATCTCGTCGGTCGACAGCGGCAATCTTGCCGGCCACCTGATCGCCGTGTCGTCCATGTGTCGGGAATGGGCGGAAGCGCCGTCGGCGCATGTCCAGGGCAGCCTTGACGGCATTGGCGACGTCGTCGCCATTCTTGCCGAGGTGCTGAACGACCTGCCTGACGACCGCAAGACCGTTCGCCCGCTGCGCCGCCTGATCGAGGAGCGCATCGTCGGCTTCCAGAATGCTCTGGCTGCCGTCAAGCGCGAGCATGAATTCGCATCAATCCGCGTGATCAATCTCGCCGTTCTGGCGCGCGACATGCACAAGCTGACCGTCAACCTCGACCATGAGGTTCGCACGGCCCAGAGCAGCGAAGTGACGAAGTGGGCGAACGCGCTGGTCACCACCTGCGAAGCGCATATTGCCGACGGCGTGTTCGATCTTGGCGCCATCGAAGCGCTGCGCCAGCGCTTGGCGGTTCTAAAGGATCGTGCTCGCGACATCGCCTTCTCGATGGATTTCGGCTTCCTGTTCCGGCCCGAGCGTCGCCTGCTGTCAATCGGCTTCCGCGTCAACGCCAATGAGCTCGACGAGGCCTGCTACGATCTTCTGGCGTCCGAGGCCCGTCTGACCAGCCTGTTCGCGATCGCCAAGGGCGACCTGCCGACCGAGCACTGGTACAAGCTCGGCCGTCCGATCGTGCCGATCGGCGCGCGTGGCGCGCTGATCTCCTGGTCCGGTTCGATGTTCGAATATCTGATGCCGCCGCTGGTGATGCAGGAGCGGCAGGGCGGTATCCTCAACCAGACCAACAATCTGGTGGTCAAGGAGCAGATCAATCACGGCCGCCGTCTCGGCACGCCGTGGGGCATCTCCGAAGCGGCCTTCAATGCGCGCGACCACGAGCTGACCTACCAGTACACCAACTTCGGTGTGCCGACGCTTGGCCTCAAGCGTGGCCTCGGGCAGAACGCCGTCATCGCGCCCTACGCCTCCATTCTCGCCTGCATGTACGATCCGAAGGCGGCGCTCGCCAATCTCGGTCGACTGCGCGAAGTCGGGGCGCTCGGCGTTTACGGCTTCCACGATGCCGTCGACTTCACGCCGACGCGCGTGCCCGAGGGGCAGAAATGCGCCGTCGTGCGCAACTACTATGCCCACCACCATGGCATGTCGATCGCCGCTGTCGCCAACGTCGTATTCACCGGCAGGCTGCGCGAATGGTTCCACGCCGATCCGGTAATCGAGGCGGCCGAACTGCTGCTGCAGGAAAAGGCGCCGCGCGATATTCCGATCATGAACGCCA
Organism: Ensifer canadensis; assembly: GCF_017488845.2. Taxonomy (NCBI): domain Bacteria; kingdom Pseudomonadati; phylum Pseudomonadota; class Alphaproteobacteria; order Hyphomicrobiales; family Rhizobiaceae; genus Ensifer; species Ensifer canadensis. Next base: position 3,584,669 of record NZ_CP083370.1, on the reverse strand, counting down.
AGCGCGAGCCGGAATCGCTCGGCAAGGGCCAGGACGATCTGTTGCGTCCGGAGGTTCGGGTCATCGAAAACCCGCTCGCCCAGGACCGCGAAACCGTGTTCCTGTCCAACGGCCACTACGCCGTCATGCTGACGGCAACCGGTGCCGGTTATGCCCGCTGGAACGGCCAGTCGGTCACCCGCTGGAAGCCGGACCCGGTCGAGGACCGCACGGGCACCTTCATTTTCCTGCGCGACACGACGACGGGCGACTGGTGGTCGGCCACCGCCGAGCCCCGGCGCGCCGTCGGCGAAAAGCTCCTGACGCGGTTCGGTGACGACAAGGCCGAATTCGTCAAGACCGTCGGCGACCTCACCAGCGAAGTCGAGTGCATCGTTGCCACCGAGCACGATGCCGAAGGCCGCCGCGTCATCCTGCTCAACACCGGAACGCAGGACCGCTTCATCGAGGTGACGTCCTATGCCGAACCGGTGCTGTCGACCGACGAGGCCGACAGCGCGCATCCCGCCTTCTCCAAGATGTTCCTGCGCACGGAGATCAGCCGGCGCGGCGACGTCATCCATGTCAGCCGCAACAAGCGCAGCTCAGGCGATCCGGATATGGAAGTGGCGCATCTCGTCACCGATAATGCCGGCAGCGACCGTCCGACCGAGGCGGAGACCGACCGTCGCCGCTTCATCGGCCAGGGGCGCACCCTTGCCGAGGCCGCCGCCTTCGACACCGACGCGGTGCTTTCGGGAACCGATGGCTTTACGCTCGACCCGATCATGTCGCTTCGACGTGTCGTTCGGGTTCCGGCCGGCAAGAAGGTCAGCGTCGTCTTCTGGACGATCGCGGCCCCGAACCGCGAGGCCGTCGACCGCGCCATCGATCGCTACAGGCACACGGAAACCTTCAATCACGAGCTGATCCATGCCTGGACGCGCAGTCAGGTGCAGATGCGCCATGTCGGCGTCACCTCGCAGGAGGCCGCAAGCTTCCAGATGCTCGGACGCTACCTCGTCTACCCCGACATGCACCTGCGCGCCGATACCGCAACGGTTCAGGCGGGGCTCGCGTCGCAGTCAACGCTCTGGCCGCTGGCAATCTCGGGCGACTTCCCGATCTTCTGCCTGCGCATCAACGATGACGGTGACCTCGGCATCGCTCGTGAGGCCCTCAGGGCACAGGAATATCTGCGCGCGCGCGGCATTACCGCCGATCTGGTGATCATCAACGAGCGGGCCTCGTCCTATGCCCAGGACATGCAGCACGCGCTCGATTCGATGTGCGAGAACCTGAGGCTTCGCGGCCTCTCCGACGGTCCGCGCCAGCACATCTTCTCGGTGCGCCGCGACCTGATGGAGGCGGAGACCTGGTCGACGCTCTTGTCGGCTTCCCGCGCCGTCTTCCATGCCCGCAACGGCACGATCTCCGACCAGATCGCCCGCGCCAATTCGCTCTATTCGACGCCACCGGTGAAGGGCAGCGAAAGCAACTTCGCTCTGCTCGCCGCCCCGCAGCAGCCGGCCGACGCCGTCGATGCGGAGATTGTCGGTGACGGTCTCGATTTCTGGAACGGCTACGGCGGCTTTGCCGAAGGTGGGCGCGAATATGTCGTGCGCCTGCGCGGCGGCGAGGCGACACCGCAGCCGTGGATCAACGTCATCTCCAACGAGCAGTTCGGCTTCCACGTTTCGGCCGAAGGGGCCGCCTTCACCTGGAGCCGCAACTCGCGCGACTACCAGCTGACGCCGTGGGCCAACGATGTGGTCGTCAACCGGCCGGGCGAAGCGGTCTTCATCCGCGACATGGCGAGCGGCGCAGTGCTGACGCCATACGCTGCCCTGTCGCGCAGCCGGTCGGTCGTCTTCGAGACGCGCCACGGACTTGGCTATTCGACATTCCGCAGCACACAGGACGATCTCGATATCGAGGCAGCCCACACGGTGCACCGGACCTTGCCGGCCAAGCTGGTCCGCATCTCGATCCGCAACCGCTCCACGGCTGCCCGCCAGCTGAAGGTCTACGGCTTTGCCGAATGGGTGCTCGGCAACAACCGGGCCCGCATGGCGCCCTTCGTTCTGTCGACCTGGGACGAAGCCTCCGATGCGCTGGTTGCAACCAACCCCTACAGCATCGACTATGCCGGTCGTTCGGCCTTCTTTGCTGTCGATGGCGGTGAAGGTGTGAGCCATACGGCAAGCCGTCGCGAGTTCCTCGGGCGGGTCGGCGGCATTCTGGTGCCGCAGGCCGTTTTCGCTGGCGCCGAGCTTTCCGGCTCGATCGATGTGGATGGCGACGCCTGTGCGGCGTTGGCGACCGATCTGGTGATCGAGCCCGGTGCCGAAAAGCAGCTCACCTTCATCCTCGGCGACGCCGACAACGACGAGCAGATGCGCTCGGTTCTCGGCGAGTTGCGCCAGACTGCGTTCGACACCGTCATGGACGCCGCCAAGTCCTTCTGGACCGAGTTCACCGACATCGTGAAGGTGGAAACGCCGGATGCGGCCTTCAACACCATGATCAACAACTGGCTGCCCTATCAGAGCCTTGGTTGCCGGATCATGGCACGCTCGGCCTTCTACCAGGCGAGCGGCGCCTTCGGCTTCCGCGACCAGCTGCAGGATACGCTGGCGTTCCTGATCCATCGGCCGGAACTGGCACGGGCACAGATCCTCAACGCGGCCGCGCGGCAGTTCGTCGAGGGTGACGTGCAGCATTGGTGGCTGCCGGGCACCGGCGCCGGCGTGCGAACAATGATCTCGGACGATGTCGTCTGGCTTGCCCATGCCGTCACGCACTACTGCGAAGTGACGGGGAACGCCGACATTCTCGGTGAGAAGATCGCCTTCATCACCGGACCGGCGCTCGAGGAAGGGCAGCACGACAGCTTCTACAAGCCGGAGATCTCGGACGAGATCGCCGACGTCTACGAGCATTGCGCCCGCGCACTCGATCTCGCGATCAAGCGCAGCGGCGAAAATGGCCTGCCGCTCATTCTCGGCGGCGACTGGAACGACGGCATGAACCGCGTCGGCATTGCCGGCCGCGGCACCAGCGTCTGGCTCGGCTGGTTCCTGGCGGGCACGCTGCGCGGCTTCCTGCCCTTTGCCCGCGAGCGCAAGGACAAGGCGCGCGTCAGCCATTGGGAAGCGCATCTCGCCACCTTGAAAAAGGTGCTCGACGAAGCCGGCTGGGATGGTGACTACTATCGTCGCGGCTACTACGACGATGGCGCGCCGCTCGGATCGAGCGAAAGCGACGAATGCCGGATCGATTCGATCGGCCAGTCTTGGAGCGTGCTTTCAGGCGAGGGTGACGAGCAGCGATCGCAGAATGCGATGGATGCGGTCATGGCCGAACTCGTCGATCCGGATCGCCGCATTGTCCGGCTGTTCACGCCGCCGCTTGAAAGAACCAGGCAGGACCCGGGCTATATCAAGGCCTATCCGCCTGGCGTACGGGAGAACGGCGGCCAATATACCCATGCGGCGACCTGGGTGGCGCTGGCCTTTGCCGAGCAGGGAAGGGCCGAGGAAGCCTGGCGTGTCTTCCAGATGCTGAACCCTGTCTCGCATGCCCTCAGCCGCGAAGACGCGGACCACTATCGGGTCGAGCCCTATGTGGTCGCCGCCGATATCTATGGCGAAGGCGCGCTCGCCGGACGCGGCGGCTGGACCTGGTATACCGGGTCGGCCGGCTGGCTCTACCGCGCCGGCGTCGAGGGTATTCTCGGCATCCGCCGACATGGCGACAAGCTGGTCATCCGACCGGTGTTGCCGGAGGCCTGGGACGGCTACTCGGCGGAAGTGACGCTGAACGGCACGAAGCACAAGATTTCGGTCAAGCGCGATGCAAAAAGTCGCGAGCCGATCGTCAGCATCAATAATAGTGTCACAAAAAACGCGCATGAAGGCATTTTGCTGTAACTGCCGGTATTGAATGAACGTTGGAACCGGCTTTGCACCCGAACGGGCAAGGCCGGTTTTTTCTTGCTGATTTGCCGGCGGCACGAACCCTGACGGGCTCGTGCATCGATCGACGGCATCGAACATGCGCTTGCCCCTGGGGCTAAGCGCATGTCCGGTGCCCGTTTCAACAGGGGTGGGGCAGGGGCGCCAGATCCCGGATACTAGACCGCATGCTGCAAAACACATTTGGGGGCGGCTCGAACCCGACGATATCCGCCCGCATGGTTCCCAAGGAGCGCGACACGCGCCTCGACGTGTTGAGGGCGCTCTGCCTTCTGACGATCTTCGTCAACCACGTGCCCGGGCAATATCTCGAATATCTGACCCACAAGAACTTCGGCTTCTCGGATTCGGCCGAGGCCTTCGTGCTCATCTCTGGCCTCTCCGTCGGGCTTGCCTATGGCGGCAAGTTCGTGTCCGGCGCATGCCTGGCGCTGACGCTCAAGATCTGGCGGCGGGCGCTGGCGCTCTACGTCGCCCATATCATGACCAGTATCGTCACACTGGCGATCTTTGCCGGCGGCGCCCTCTATTTCGGCCGGCAGGACCTGATCAGCGAGATAAACATCCGACCCTTCGTCGAGCAGACCGAGCAAGGCATCGTCGCGATGGTCCTGCTCGGGCACCAACTCGGCTATAACAACATCCTGTCGATGTATGCGGTGCTGTTCCTGATGCTGCCCGGCATCCTCTGGCTGAACGGCATCAGCAGCCGGCTGCTCCTCGTGTTTTCCGCGCTGCTCTGGCTTGTGGCCGGGGTGTTCAAGCTGGTGCCCTCCAACTTCCTCGACGAGGGCTACTGGTTTCTCAATCCGTGGTCCTGGCAGTTCCTCTTCGTCATCGGCATCGTCTCGATGACCGCGATCCGCCAGGGCGCAGTCCTGCCGCGCAGGCCGCTGCTGATCGCGATCGCCGCGATCTATCTCGTCGTTTCGGCGCTGTGGGTTCTCTTCTCCTGGTGGAACATCGACCTGTCCTTCGGTCTTCCGGCGGTGCTGACCGGTTTCGACAAGACCTTCCTGTCACTGACGCGGCTAAGCCATGTTCTCGCGATCGCCTATCTCGTCGCCGTCATTCCCGCCGTCAATCGCCTCGCCCGGCTCGATGCCGACCACCCGCTGGCGATGGTCGGCCGCCATTCCCTGCCGATCTTCATTTTCGGCACTATCCTGGCGATGGTCGGTCAGGTGCTGTTGTTCGTGACCGGCCGGAACCCGATCGCCGGCACGCTCTTCGTGATCGTCGGCATCGGCCTGCACTTCGTTTACGGCTACTATCTGGAATGGTTGCGGGGCGTCGTCAGCGCGAAACCGATGCGAGCGACATGATGAAACGATAAGGACGACCAAGGGTTTGCATCAAGGCTCGGCCGCCGGTTCAAATGTGTAGGCAGCCGGCCGCGGAACTTGGGGGCCCCTACCCTCGAGTTCGATCGTCTTGCCATTGGCGCGCAGGACAGTAATTCCGCCTGCTTCGCAGGGCCCAGAGATACACGCGGTACCGATCATCGCCATCTACTGCATGTTTCCTTTAATCTTATTCGATTGAAGGACAAAAACTGCAGCCATTCAAAGGGCTACAGCGACCTTTGCGCGTCTAATAAAGACGCCCGGCGTAGGCCGACGTCACTCAGGGTGCGAAGTCCGGTCGACACGACCATGGCGTCCAGATGCCCCGCAGGAACGCGAACATGAACCTCTTGAAGATAGTCAGTTAGCCCGGCTATGACGATTTGGCCTGACGTGTGGAGCCGTCCGATGACGACATGATCCGCATTTTCGATGTCGATCTTCGGCATCTGTTCGTGCAGTTCCACGATAACCGCAACATCCCTGTTCCGAGCAGTCACGACGACCAGCGCATCGTTGCCTGCAAGCATTCGGATCTTGAAGTCTTCGTCTGTCCAGTTCGATGGGAGATGTAGGTTGTTGGAAGCGTCTGCGAGCTAGAACTGATGATAATCAGCCATGACCCGACCATCGAATAAAACGGTCAATCGTGACCTACCTTCCGAAGGATGTTCGCTGGCCTTCGCTAACGCCGAATTCGCTGGCCGTTCTGACCGAGAACCCATGACGCCAATGGCGGCTGCATGCAGTGCCGTCCAGCAAACGACGGCGCAGTACTTGAACGGGATTGCAAGAGCCAAGTCAATGCGAGCGGCATGAACGAAAAAAGCCCCGGAGGGTCCGGGGCCTTTTGCATTGCGTGATCTATAAGGCGTCGGCTCAGGCCGCCGTGTGGCTCATGCGGACGTCTTCGTCCGTCAGGATGCCGCTGGCGCGAAGCAGGGCGGCGAAGCGGCCGTTGCTCTGGCTGAGCTCGTTGAAGCCGCCCATCTCGACGATCCGACCTTGATCCATGAAGATCACCAGATCGGCCTCGCGCACCGTCGACAGGCGGTGGGCGATGATGAAGGTGGTGCGGTCCTTGCGAAGCGCATCGATCGCATCCTTCACCCGAGCCTCGGTCTCGACGTCGAGCGCGCTGGTCGCCTCGTCGAGCACCAGGATCGGTGCGTTCTTGAGGATGGCGCGGGCAATCGCAACGCGCTGGCGCTCGCCGCCAGACAGGCGGTTGCCGCGTTCGCCGACGACGGTGTCGTAGCCATTGTTGCGGCTTTCGATGAAGTCGCTGGCGGCAGCCGCTTCGGCGGCAGCCATCACTTCGTCGAGCGACGCGTCGTCGCGGCCAAGCCGGATGTTTTCGCAGATCGAGCGGTTCATCAGGCCGGCGTCCTGGAAGACGGTGGCGATCGAGCGGCGCAGCGACTTGCGCGTGACCTTGGCGATATGGACGCCGTCGATCAGGATCTGGCCGTCACGCGGTTCGTGAACGCGCTGCAGCAGGTTGACGAGCGTGGTCTTACCGGCGCCGGTCGGGCCGACGATCGCGATCGTCTGGCCGGCCTTGGCCGTGAAGGACACGTTGCGCACGCCCTGCGTGGTGTTGGCGAAGTCGAAGGACACGTCGCGGAATTCCACTTCGCCCTTGACCGCGCCCAGGTCCATCGCACCGGCCGGCTCTTCGCGTTCGCGCACCGAATCTTCGAGCTGGAAGAAGTCTTCAAGCTTGGCGCGGGCTTCGAAGATCTGCGTAACGAAAGCCTTCATCTGGTCGAGACGGCCGATCAGCAGGTTGGCAAAGCCGATGAAGGCGATGACTTCGCCGACGCCGAGTTCGCCGCGCTGGACGAGCACGGTGCCGATGACGAGGATCGTCATCATCGAGATGGTCGAAGCGACGCGGTTGAGCGCGCTTGCCAGCGCCCACCAGTCAAGCACGGGGAACTGGGCGGAGATCAGGCGTTCGGTGAACTTCTTGAGTTCGCGCGTTTCGGCTTCGATGCGGTTGTAGCTGTGAACGACCGAAACGTTGCTGATGGCGTCGGAAACGTGGGAGAAAACCGTGTGATAGTGGTTCTCGACCGAGGCCTGGCCTTCCTTGGTGCGGTTCATGACAGCCTTGCTGACCAGCACATAGGAGACACCGAGGACGACGAGCACCAGCGACAGGCGTACATCCATCGCAAACGCGGTCGGGATGAGCAGGACGAGCGCTACCGCCGTTGCCAGATGCTGGCGCATGAATTCGAGCCAGAGACCGAACAGCGTTTCACAGGCGCGAAGCAGCGTATGCAGCGCGTTCGACGTACCGCGCTGGCTGTGCCAGGAGAGCGGCATCGAGACGATGCGGCCGAAGGCTTCCGTCAGCAGCGTGGCGCGACGGCCATGGGCCAGCCGATCCGCTTCGCGGGCGACGAGGACGAAGGCGACGGTGTTGAACACACCCAGGCCTGCCCACATCAGCAGCATCGGCGTTACTGCGCCTTTGGAGGAAATGGCGTCGATGATGCGACCAAACAGGATCGGCTCCGCAATCGTGATGACGGCGAGCACGACGTTGGCGAGCACGATCGCCGAGACACGGAACTTGTGAACCGCAAGATACTGAAGCGCTCTTGCATACACTTGGAACAATGACACTGTCTCACCCCTTCCGGGTACCGGATTTTGCGCCGCACCAAACATTCGTGCGGCAAATGCGTCACGCCTCAACACCTCCGGCCGTCGGGCACGAGGCCGCGATTTGCCGGCCGCCAAGGCCGCTCTGGGACGGTCATTTGCGATATTTTAGGAAAAACAGGAGCTTGAGGCGGTTTTGATAGCGAAACTCCGTTCGCCCGTCGTTGGGCTTGGCGAGAGTATTCATAGTCTGCTATCTTTTCCGTCCAATTCCGATTTCTCGCGATTTTCGCACAAGACCGGGCGTGGTATGTCGAATTATCGCGGGTGCAACATGAATGGCCCCTGAACGGTTCATTCATGTCCGGTTTCCGGCCCTCGCACACGTGTTCTACCTGGAAGGTGATCCATGAATATCACGCTGCTTGTGCAATTTCTTGCGCTGATCGAAGAGATGAAGACGCGCGAAGAAATCGTACCGGAGTTCGAACGGTTGCTCGACCGCTGCGGCTTCGACTTCTACGGGGTCGTCAGGCAGCCGAAGCCTCACGAAAACCCGTTGAGGCTGCTGCTCGCCGGTCGCTGGCCGGAAGGCTGGCCGCAGATCTACATCCGCAAGAAGTTTGTCGTGATCGATCCGACCATCCGCTACCTCGGTCACGCCCAGCGCGGCTTCCGCTGGCGCGACACACTGTTTGCCTTCCGTTCCGACCCGCATCGCAAGCGCATGGAAAGCATGATGATCGAGGCCCGCAACCACGGCCTCTATGACGGTTACATCTTTCCGGTGCACGGCCGCCGCGGCCTGTTGGGCAATCTCACGGTCGGCGGCCGCGTCGTCGATTTGAGCCCTATTGAAATCAGCCTGTTCGACCAGATTGCCAAGCGTCTGTTCTGGAAACTGCTGGAACTGACCGATCCGGAGATTTCAGCCGAACTCGCATCGCGTGTCGAAGTGCAGATGACGCGGCGCGAAATGGAAGCGCTCAACTATCTCGCCGACGGCATGACCTCGAACGATATCAGCAAGGTGCTCGATATTTCCAGTCACACAGTCGATTGGTACATGAACGGCATCCAGGAGAAACTGAAGGGCAAGAACCGTCACCACGTCGTGGCGATCGCCTTCCGGCTGGGGCTCATTTCCTGATCCATTTCTCTCGGATTTCCGCTCGACTCTGAAATTGCGCTTCATTCCGCGACCCGCTAATACTTTACTTCGCGGGTGCAGCATTTCCCGCGTTTCAAGTCTTGAGGAGTCCGACTTGCCCATTTCGAAGATCCTTGTTGCCAACCGTTCCGAAATTGCAATCCGCGTGTTTCGCGCGGCCAATGAACTAGGTCTGAAAACGGTCGCGATATGGGCTGAAGAGGACAAACTGGCGCTGCACCGCTTCAAGGCGGACGAAAGTTATCAGGTCGGCCGCGGCCCGCATCTGTCGCGGGACCTCGGGCCGATCGAGAGTTACCTGTCGATCGAGGAAGTGATCCGCGTCGCCAAGCTTTCCGGCGCCGATGCCATTCATCCGGGCTACGGCCTGTTGTCGGAAAGCCCCGAATTCGCCGAGGCCTGCGCCGAGGCCGGCATCACCTTCATCGGCCCGAAGCCGGAAACCATGCGCCAGCTCGGCAACAAGGTTGCCGCCCGCAACCTGGCGATCTCGATCGGTGTACCGGTCGTGCCGGCGACGGAACCGCTTCCCGAAGACATGGCTGAAGTGGCGAAGATGGCCGAGGCGATCGGCTATCCGGTGATGCTGAAGGCTTCCTGGGGCGGCGGCGGGCGCGGCATGCGCGCGATCCGCGACCCGAAGGATCTCGCCCGCGAGGTGACGGAAGCCAAGCGCGAGGCCAAGGCCGCCTTCGGCAAGGACGAGGTCTACCTCGAAAAGCTGGTCGAGCGTGCCCGCCACGTCGAAAGCCAGGTTCTCGGCGATACCCACGGCAACGTCGTGCATCTGTTCGAGCGCGACTGCTCCATCCAGCGGCGCAACCAGAAGGTCGTCGAGCGCGCGCCGGCGCCTTACCTCAACGCCAGCCAGCGCGAAGAGCTTGCCGCCTATTCCAAGCGCATTGCCGAGGCGACTAACTACATCGGCGCCGGTACTGTCGAGTATCTGATGGATGCCGACAGCGGCAAATTCTACTTCATCGAAGTCAATCCGCGCATCCAGGTCGAGCACACGGTGACCGAGGTGGTCACCGGCATCGATATCGTCAAGGCGCAGATCCACATCCTCGACGGTTATGCCATCGGCACGCCGGAATCCGGCGTGCCGTCGCAGGAAAATATCCGCCTCAACGGCCACGCGCTGCAGTGCCGCATCACCACGGAAGATCCCGAGCAGAACTTCATTCCGGACTATGGCCGCATCACTGCCTATCGCGGCGCAACCGGCTTCGGCATCCGGCTCGATGGCGGCACCGCCTATTCGGGCGCGGTCATCACCCGCTACTACGATCCGCTGCTGGAAAAGGTGACGGCCTGGGCGCCGAACCCCGACGAGGCGATCCAGCGCATGATCCGCGCGCTGCGCGAATTCCGCATCCGCGGAGTGGCCACGAACCTGACCTTCCTCGAAGCGATCATTAGCCACTCGAAATTCCACGACAACACCTACACCACGCGCTTCATCGACACGACGCCGGAGCTTTTCCAGCAGGTGCGCCGCCAGGACCGCGCGACCAAGCTCCTGACCTATCTCGCCGACGTTACCGTCAACGGCCATCCGGAAGCCAAGGGCCGTCCGCGTCCGTCGGATGAGATCGCCGCCCCCGTCGTGCCGTTCATCGGCGGCGAGATCAAGCCGGGCACCAAGCAGATGCTCGACCAACTCGGCCCGAAGAAATTTGCCGAATGGGTCAGGGCGCAGCCGCAGGTGCTCGTCACCGACACGACCATGCGCGACGGCCATCAGTCGCTGCTCGCCACTCGCATGCGCACCTACGACATCGCCCGTGTCGCCGGCACCTATGCGCGGGCTCTGCCGAATCTGTTTTCGCTCGAATGCTGGGGTGGGGCGACCTTCGACGTCTCGATGCGCTTCCTCACCGAAGATCCATGGGACCGGCTGGCGCGCATCCGCGAGGATGCGCCGAACCTCTTGCTGCAGATGCTTCTGCGCGGCGCCAACGGCGTCGGCTACAAGAATTATCCTGACAACGTCGTCAAATACTTCGTCCGCCAGGCGGCAAGGGGCGGCATCGACGTCTTCCGCGTGTTCGACTGCCTCAACTGGGTCGACAACATGCGCGTCTCGATGGAGGCGATCGCCGAAGAGAACAAGATCTGCGAAGCGGCGATCTGCTATACCGGCGATATTCTCAATGCCGCCCGGCCGAAATACGATCTCAAGTACTACACCGCGCTTGCCGCCGAACTGGAAAAGGCCGGTGCACATATCATCGCGGTCAAGGATATGGCTGGCCTGTTGAAGCCGGCTGCAGCCCGCGTGCTGTTCAAGGCGCTGCGTGAGGCGACCGATCTGCCGATCCACTTCCACACCCACGACACGTCGGGCATTGCCGCCGCGACCGTTCTGGCTGCCGTCGATGCCGGCGTCGATGTCGTCGATGCGGCGATGGATTCGCTCTCCGGCAACACCTCGCAGCCCTGCCTCGGCTCGATCGTCGAAGCCTTGCGCGGCTCCGAACGGGACCCGGGCCTTGATCCGGAATGGATCCGCCGCATCTCGTTCTACTGGGAAGCGGTGCGCCATCAGTACGCCGCCTTCGAAAGCGATCTCAAGGGACCGGCATCGGAAGTCTATCTGCACGAAATGCCGGGCGGCCAGTTCACCAACCTCAAGGAGCAGGCCCGCTCGCTCGGTCTGGAAACCCGCTGGCACGAAGTGGCGCAGGCCTATGCCGACGCCAACCAGATGTTCGGCGACATCGTCAAGGTGACGCCGTCCTCGAAGGTCGTCGGCGACATGGCGCTGATGATGGTCAGCCAGGACCTGACCGTTGCCGACGTCGAGAACCCGGCCAAGGACATCGCCTTCCCGGAATCGGTTGTGTCGATGCTGAAGGGCGACCTCGGCCAGCCTCCGGGCGGCTGGCCGGAAGGCCTGCAGAAGAAGGCGCTGAAGGGCGAAAAGGCCTATGTGGTTCGCCCGGGCTCGCTGCTCGAAGCTGCCGATCTCGATGCCGAGCGCAAGACGATCGAAGAGAAGCTGGAACGCGAGGTCAACGACTACGAGTTCGCGTCCTATCTGATGTATCCCAAGGTCTTCACCGACTATGCGCTGGCGGCGGAGACTTATGGTCCCGTCAGCGTGCTGCCGACGCCGGCCTATTTCTACGGCATGGCGCCGGGCGAGGAGCTGTTCGCCGACCTTGAAAAAGGCAAGACGCTGGTCATTCTCAACCAGACCCAGGGCGAGATAGACGAGAAGGGCATGGTCAAGGTGTTCTTCGAACTCAACGGCCAGCCGCGCCCGATCAAGGTTCCCGATCGCAACCGCGGTGCTTCCAGCGCCATCCGCCGCAAGGCGGAGGCCGGCAACGCTACGCAGCTCGGCGCGCCGATGCCGGGCGTGATCTCGACGGTCGCGGTGCACGCGGGCCAGGCGGTCAAGGCGGGCGACGTGCTGCTGTCGATCGAAGCGATGAAGATGGAAACGGCCTTGCATGCGGAGAAGGACGGCACGATTGCCGAAGTTCTGGTGCGCGCCGGCGACCAGATCGATGCCAAGGACCTGCTGATCGTTTTCGGCGCCTGAGGTTTCGGGCAAGAATAAATAGAAACGGCCGGGCGTGAGTCCGGCCGTTTTCGTGAGAGGGGATAGGCCGCCATCCCTGTCGTCATCCTCGGGCTTGACCCGAGGATCCAGCCGCAAGCACGGCCCTCCGCCGCGCCTCAAGACGCCTTGGTACGCAGTTCTTGCCGGTGAGCTCCACCCTCTCCTCCGTCATCCTCGGGTCAAGCCCGAGGATGACGGAGGAGAGGGTGGAGAATGGCGAATGAGAGATAGTTCGCCCTCCACCGACCCTGGCCCGCTATCAGTCACCCGGGCGATCGGCCCCCAAACGTCGCTCAGATGTCGTAGCTGTGCGGCGCACTCAGCGAGGCGATGAACTTCTTGGTGCGTTCGCGCTCGGGCGTCGAGAAGATCGTCTTCGGCGCGCCGCTTTCGACGATGACGCCACCGTCGAGGAAGACCACCTTGTCGGCGACGCGCGAGGCTAACCTCAGGTCATGCGTCGCCATCACCATGGTCGTGCCTTCGCGGGCAAGCCGGCTCAGCACTTCGACGACTTCTTCTGCCAGCTCCGGATCGAGCGCCGAGGTCGGCTCGTCACAGAGAAGAACGCGTGGCGACGGCGCCAATGCGCGGGCGATCGCCACGCGTTGCTGCTGGCCGCCGGAAAGCGTGGCCGGCCAGGCATCGGCCTTATGGGCCATGCCGACCTTTTCAAGCAGCTCCATGGCGCGGGCGCGCGCCTTGTCGGCGGGCCATTTCAACACGGTGACAAGGCCTTCCATGACGTTGCCGAGTGCGGTCTGGTGCGGGAAAAGCTGAAAATTCTGGAACACCATCCCGGTCTGGCGGCGCAGGCGCTGGATCGCCTGCCAGCCGGTCTTGCGCCCGGGCTGAAAGTCCAGCGCCTCGTCGCCAAGTCGAATCGAGCCCGATGTCGGGATCTCCAGGAGATTGATGCAGCGCAGGAGCGTGCTCTTGCCGCCGCCGGAAGGGCCGACCAGCGCCGTAACCGTGCCTTCGGCCAGCGTCACGGAGATGTCCTTCAGCACGAGATTGTCGCCGAAGCGTTTTTCGATGTGGGAAAGCTCGATCATGTCCGGGCCTCCAGGAAGCCGCCATAGCGGGCGAACCGGCGCTCCAGCCGCACTTGCAGGGCTGACAGTACCGAACTCATGGCGAGATAGATCAGCGCTGCCTCAATATAGAGGATCAGCGGCTCGTAGGTGGTGGCGACGATGCGCTGGGCGGTCTGGAAAAGCTCTGGAACCGTGATCGCGGCGGCAAGCGAGGTATCCTTCACCAGCGAGATGAAGGTGTTCGACAGCGGCGGCACGGCGACGCGGGCTGCCTGCGGCAGGATCGTGCGACGCATCGCCTGGCTCCAGCTCATGCCGATGGAATAGGCCGCTTCCCATTGCCCGCGCGGCACCGAGGAGATCACCGCGCGAATGATCTCGGAGGTATAGGCCCCGACATTGAGCGTGAAGCCGATCAGCGCGGCCGGGAAGGCGTCGAGCAGGATACCCATGCTCGGCAGGCCGTAGAAGATCACGAAGAGCTGGACGAGCAGCGGCGTGCCGCGGATGACCCAGACATAGAACCGCGCGACGGCAACGACGGGCGCCGGCCCGAAGAGGCGGGCGATGGCCGTTGCCAGGCCAAGCGCCAGGCCGAGAATGAACGAAAGCAGCGTCAGCGGGATGGTGAACGTCAGCCCGGCCCAAAGCAGGGACGGCAGCGAATCCAGCATGAGTTGAAGCCAGGTGGGCAAGGGATGGGCCTTTCGAAAAAGCGCGATCCGCTCCGGAGGCCGGAACGGATCGCGATTCATACTGCATGATGCCTTAAATCGAAATTGGTTTGAGGCGGGGGCATGCAGCGAGCTTGAAGTGTTACCGCGTCCTTTGCGCGTCATGTCCGACGCGCGGCGCCGTAGCGAGCAAGGCCGGGGGAGAAGCTGCCGGCCTTAATGTCAGGCGGGTGTTACTTCGAGACGTCGGCGCCGAAGTACTTCTGCGAGATCGTCTCGTAGGTGCCGTCGGCCTTGATTTCGGCAAGCGCCTTGTTGACGGCTTCGAGAAGTTCCGGCTCGCCCTTGCGGATGATGATGCCGGAATAGTCGGCGTCGGCCTGTTCGGCGGCGATCTTCACGTTGGCATCAGGCTTCTGCTTCTTGAAGTCGAGGAAGGAAAGGCTGTCGTTGATGGTCGCATCGGCGCGGCCGGTCAGAACCAGCTGGATCGATTGGTCGAAGCCGTCGGTGCCGACCAGCTCGGCGCCGGAAGCCTGCGCAAGCTTGCCGAAGTTGCTCGTCAGCGACTGGGCGGACTTCTTGCCCTTGAGGTCGGCGAAGTCCTTGATTTCGGCGTCGTCGCCCTTGACGATCAGCACGGCCTTGGAGGCGATATAGGGCTCGGAGAAGTCGTACTTCTTCTTGCGCTCCTCGGTGATGCCGACCTGGTTGATCACCGCGTCGTAACGGTTGGCGTCGAGGCCGGCGATCAGGCCGTCCCACTTGCCTTCCAGGAACTCGGCCTTGACGCCCAGCTTCTTGGCCACTTCCTGGCCGATCTCGACGTCGAAGCCGACGAGCGCGCCAGATTTGTCGTGATAGGTGAAGGGCGCATAGGTGCCCTCTGTGCCGATCTTCAGCACGCCGGCGGACTTGATCTGGTCGAGGTTCTCACCGGCCATAGCGGGGACGAAGGCGGCAACCTGCAGGAGGGCGGCGGCGAAAAGCGTGGGGAGGAGTTTCATCTTGTCTTTCCATCTTTTTTGTGTTCCGGCCCGTCGTCCGGATTGAGGAGAGAATCTCATAAAAAAATCGCCGCTTGAGCGCATAAAACTCCAATTGCTGAGCGTTTTTGTGAAGATTTTTCCCCGGACCGGTAGAATTTTCATCCGAAACACGCGCCTGTCGGCAAATCTGGCCCTTTTCGATTTTGTCGCCGGATCGCGGTTGAAATCGCTTTCAAAATTCGCTATGCACATTTACATCGATTCATGCACGTTTATGCACGATTGGCCAAATGTCCACGGAACTCCTTCTTCGCGAACGAAAGACACTCATCCAGGAACGGCTGAAGGCCGACGGCCGGGTGCTGGCGGCCGACCTTGCCGCCGAGTTCCGGGTCTCCGAAGACACGATCCGGCGCGATCTGCGCGAGATGGCCGCGGCCGGCCTGTGCGAGCGGGTCTATGGTGGCGCGTTGCCGCTTGCGCCAAGCGCCCTGTCGCTCAGCCAGCGCGTGGCGATGGCGCCGGAGCGCAAGGCCGCGCTGGCGCGCGCCTCGGTCGGCTTCATAGCGCCCGGTAGCACGGTATTCCTCGACGCCGGCTCGGCCAATCTTGCTATCGCCCAGCGTATCGAGCCGGACCTGAAGGCGACCATCGTCACCAACACGCCGTTGATCGCCGCCGCCTTGATGGAGAAGCCGGGCATCGACCTCATTCTCGTCGGCGGCCCACTCAACCGCGCCGTTGGTGCTGCCGTCGGCGCGCGGGCGCAACGGGATATCGAACAGCTTCGGCCCGACCTTTGCATCCTCGGCACCTGCGGCGCCGATGCTGATGCCGGCCTGACGGCGATCTTTTTCGAGGACGCCGAGTTCAAGCGGCTGATCGCATCGCGCAGCCGCGCCCTGCTTGTCGCCGTTACCAACGACAAACTCGGCACGGCCGCATCCCACGCGGTTGTCGGCATCGACCAGGTGACGACGCTGGTGCTGGAGGCCGACGCGCCGGCGCACCACGTCGCCGCCTTCGAGGCATCTGGGACGACCGTGATCATGGCTGGAGGGAGCGAACGATGAGCATCGCGCATGTGGCTCTTTGGACCAGGGATCTGGAGGGGGTCGCGTCCTTCTGGTCGCGTTTCTTCGGCGCGAGCGTCGGAGACGCCTATGAGAGCCGGCGTCGTCCGGGGTTTCGCTCCCGCTTTCTGACCTTTGGCGATGGGCCGGCAATCGAAATCATGGAGGGGCCTTGGGTGGCTCCGGCCGAGCCCGAAGGCGTCGAGCGTACGGGGCTCGCGCATGTAGCCCTGTCGCTCGGCAGCGGAGCGGCGGTCGACGCGATGGCGGCCCGGGCCTCGGTTGAGGGCATTCTGGTATCGCAGGCGCGGTGGACGGGCGACGGCTTCTACGAGGCGGTGCTTCGCGACCCCGACGGCAATCTGATCGAAATTACCATTTGAGCCGGCGGCTTCCGGCATAGAGGCACAATCATGGACCAACGTTCCGCTCCCACCGCCGTTCGGCAGGGTTACATGACCCGCGACCGGCTTGCCGTGTCGCTGCTCTTCCTGATGAACGGCTTCGTCACCGGAAGCTGGGCACCGAAGATCCCCGAATTCAAGGATCGGCTGGGCATCAGCGAAAGCGTGCTCGGCCAGCTCATCCTGATGTTCGGCGTCGGCTCGCTGGTGCTGATGCCGATCGCCGGCGGCTTTATCGCCCGGGTCGGCTCGCAGAAGGTCGTCAAGGTCACCGCCATCCTGCTGTCGCCGCTGCTCCTGCTTTTGACGCTGCTGCCGAATGTCTGGGCCGCTGCCGTCGGCATGTTCCTGCTCGGCGGCTTCGTCGGCGCGATGGACGTGGCGATGAACGCCAATGCGGTCGAGGTCGAAAAATCGATGCGCCGCGCCATCATGTCCTCCTGCCACGCCTATTGGAGCCTCGGCGGCCTGATCGGTGCCGGCATTGGCGGCTTCCTGATGGCGCGCTTCGGCGTTCTGCCGCACGTCATCGTCGTGACCTTGCTCAGCCTGGCAGTGCTCGCGATCGCCTGGCCGATGATCCTGGCCGACAAGCCGCACCCCGCCGCCACCAAGGAAAAGCTGCGCCTGCCGATGACGCCGCTTCCCTGGCTGATCGGCATCATGGCGCTGTTTTCGATGGTGCCGGAAGGAACCGTGCTCGATTGGGGTGCGCTCTATCTGCGCAACGAACTCGGCGCTTCGGTCGAACTGTCCGGCTTCGGCTTTGCCGCCTTCTCTGCGACGATGGCGACGATGCGTTTTGCCGGAGACCATGTGCGTGATCGTTTCGGCGCCAAGCGGACGCTGCGCATCTGCACGGTCACAGCGCTTGTCGGCATGGTGCTGGCGGGCCTCGCGCCGAATGCCTACCTCGCCATCCTCGGTTTTGCGATTGCCGGGATCGGCATTTCCAACATGGTGCCGATCGCGTTTTCGGCCGCCGGCAACATGCCGGGCCTGCAGCCGGGTATCGGCCTCTCGGTCGCAACCTTCATGGGCTATTCCGGCATGCTGTTCGCACCGTCGCTGATCGGCTTCGTCGCCGAACATACAGGCTTTGCGATCATCTTCGCCTCGGTGCCGGTGCTGTTCATCGTCGTGCTGATGCTGTCGCACCATGCCGTTCATGCGGACCATGGAAAGGGCCATTGAGGTCGGGCGCCTGCCATCAAATCGCCGTCAGGGCATGATGTCGCCGTTGACAACGATGCTTTCCTCATCCACCTGATGGACGAAAAGCAGGAGCGGAACGGGAAAACCCATGCGGGTTTCCGTCTGCATCCCGCGCTGAAACGATGAGACCAGGTCACCGGCGTGACCTGGGGGACCAAGAGGCCTTCATGTCTGCCGCCTTTGATTTTGATCCGCAGCCCCGCCGCGCGTCCGTCGCCGTCGATGTCGGCGGAGTCATAGTCGGCGGCGGTGCGCCGGTGGTCGTCCAATCGATGACCAATACCGACACCGCCGATATCGACGGAACGGTGGCGCAGGTGGCGGCGCTTCACAAGGCCGGCTCGGAGCTGGTGCGCATTACCGTCGACCGCGACGAAAGTGCGGCTGCGGTGCCGAAGATCCGCGATCGGCTCGAGCGCCTCGGCCTCGACGTGCCGCTCGTCGGCGATTTCCACTATATCGGCCACAAGCTGCTTGCCGACCATCCGGCCTGCGCCGAGGCGCTGGCGAAGTACCGCATCAACCCGGGCAATGTCGGCTTCAAGGACAAGAAGGACAAGCAGTTCGCCGAGATCGTCGAGATGGCGATCCGCTACGACAAGCCGGTGCGCATCGGCGTCAACTGGGGCTCGCTCGATCAGGAACTGCTGACGCGGCTGATGGATGAGAACCAGGCGAACGGGTTTCCGCTGACGGCCCAGCAGGTGACGCGCGAGACGATCGTGCAGTCGGCGCTGCTTTCGGCCGAACTTGCCGAAGACATCGGCCTGCCGCGCAACCGCATCATTCTTTCGGCCAAGGTGTCGGGTGTTCAGGACCTGATCGCCGTCTATGCCATGCTGTCGACGCGCTCGGACCATGCGCTGCATCTCGGCCTCACCGAAGCCGGCATGGGCACCAAGGGCATCGTTGCCTCGTCGGCCTCGCTCGGCATTCTCATGCAGCAGGGCATCGGCGACACAATCCGTATTTCGCTGACGCCGGAGCCCGGCGGCGACCGCACCCGCGAGGTGCAGGTGGCGCAGGAACTGCTGCAGGTCATGGGCTTCCGCCAGTTCATTCCCGTCGTTGCCGCTTGTCCCGGATGCGGCCGCACGACGTCGACGGTGTTTCAGGAGCTCGCCCAGAAGATCCAGGACGACATCCGCCGCAACATGCCGGTCTGGCGCGAGAAATATCCGGGTGTCGAAGGCCTCAAGGTCGCGGTCATGGGCTGCATCGTCAACGGCCCCGGCGAAAGCAAACATGCCGATATCGGCATCTCGCTGCCCGGCACCGGCGAAACGCCGGCCGCACCCGTCTTCATCGACGGCCAGAAGGCGATGACGCTGCGCGGCCCCAACATTGCCGGCGATTTCGAGACGCTCGTTTCCGACTATATCGAAAAGCGTTACGGCCAGGGTCAGGCCGCGGCCGAATAGAGCGTTTCCGGTTTAAGCGGAATCACACAAGTGCTCTGTTTCTTTGTTTCTACGCATTTCCTGACGGAAAACCGCTTCACACTTTTCCTGGAAATGCTCTAGCTCAGAGCCGCGTCGTCAGCAGTTTCAATCCTGCGAAAGCGAAGAAGCCTGCCATCAGGCTCTCGATGATGCGTCGCGACTTGAGATAGCCGCGATGCACCGGCGGCAGCGAGAACACGATCGCAAAACCGCAGAAGGTCACGAGACCGAGCAGCATGCATCCGGCGATGAAGGCGGCGGTCACGGCCGTCGGCGCGCCGGCGGGCATGCCGAGCGAGACCAGCATGATCCCGGAGAAAATCGCCTTGGGATTGGTCAGGTGGATGCCGAGCCCCTTGAGATAGTGCTTCTTCAGCAACGCCTGTGGTTGGCCCGGCATCGCCTTTGGGGGCGCATGTCCGCGCATGGCGGCGCGTAGCGCGTTGTAGGCGAGCCAGAACAGGTAGCAGGCGCCGGCGATCTTCAGGACGATCAGCGCCTGTCCGTAAGCGCCGATGAGCGCAGAAAGGCCGGATGCCGTTAGCATCGCCCAGGTGTAGCTGCCGGACAGTACGCCGAAGGCGAGCGCCAGGCCCGCCTTGCGCCCCTGGCTGATCGAGGTGGTGATGATTGCAAGCACCGCCGGACCTGGCGATGCGGTCGCAATCATATAGGCCGTCCAGGCGACCGCGAGTTGCGAAAGGTATGGCGACAGGTCGAACATGGAGAGGGCTCCGGCGTGGATCGCCGGACCTTAGCGAATGTGTCTTTCGCGGCCAAGTGCCTGAGCCAAGTCTGAGAGCCCCCGTCTCGGGACCAGATCTCAGAGAATGTCGTCGAGCGCTTCGATCAGCCGGGCGCATTCGGCATCGGTGCCGATGGTGATGCGCAGGAAATCGGAGATCCTGGGCTTGGCGAAATGGCGCACGAGCACGGCACGCTCACGCAGCGCCTGCATCAGCGCGTCGCCGGAATGGCCGGGATGGCGGGCGAAGACGAAGTTTGCCTGCGATGGGAGGACCTCGAAACCGCGCTCGGCGAGTTGACCGGTGAGGCGTTCACGGGATGCCATGATTTTCTTGCGGGTCGTTTCGAACCAGGCTTCGTCTTCGATCGCAGCGGTCGCTCCTGCCTGGGCCGGGCGGCCAAGCGGATAGGAGTTGAAGCTGTCCTTCACCCGCTCCAGCGCCTCGATCAGCGGCCGCTGACCGATGGCGAAGCCGACGCGCAGGCCCGCGAGCGCACGCGACTTGGAGAAGGTCTGGACGACCAGCAGGTTTTCGTATTTCGGCACCAGCGCGATCGCCGACTGGCCGCCGAAGTCGATATAGGCCTCGTCGATGACAACTGGCTGATCCGGGTGGGCGGCAACGAGCCGCTCGATTTCGGCAAGCGGCAGGCCGATGCCGGTCGGCGCATTCGGGTTTGGCAGGATGATGGCGCCGCAGGACCTGTCGTAATCGGCTAGATCGATGCGGAATTGAGTGTCGAGCGGGACTTCGACGGCATCGATCGCAAACAGCCGGGCGTAGGTCGAATAGAAGCTGTAGGAGATGTCGGGATAGAGCAGCGGGGCGTCGTGCTTCAACAGCCCGGCAAAGATGTGGGCCAGGACCTCGTCCGAACCATTGCCGACGAAGACCTCGCCGGCGGTGACCCGGTGACGGGCCGCGATCGTTTCACGCAGGCGGAGCGCCAGGGGGTCGGGGTAGAGCCTGAGATCGCTGTTGGCCGCTGCGGTGATTGCGCTCAGAACCTTGTCCGAAGGGCCGTAGGGGCTCTCGTTGGTATTGAGCTTGACGAGGTTGGCGATGCGCGGCTGTTCGCCTGGCACATAGGGCTTGAGCGTCGAAACGATGGGCGACCAGTATTTGCTCACGATTCAATTCCTGCGATTGGCGATGAAGCGGGCGGTTTCGGCAAGGATCGACGAGCGCTCGCCATAGGGTTCGAGCAGCGCCTCTGCCTCCGCCACCAGTTGTTCCAGCCGGGTCTCGGCCCAGGCCTGTCCGTGGAGCGCGACGAGCGTGCCCTTGCCGCGTGCGGCATCCTTGCCGGTTGCCTTGCCCATGGTCTCGGCGTCGGCGGTGAGGTCAAGCAGGTCGTCGGCGAGCTGGAAGGCAAGGCCGATCTTTTCGCCGAAGCTGCGCAGACGGTGACGGTCGTTCGCGTCTGCTCCGGCGACGATCGCGCCCGCCTCGCAGGCAAAGCGCAGAAGCGCGCCTGTCTTCATCGCCTGAAGGGTGACGATGCCGGCTTCGTCGGGAGTGGATTTCTCCGCCGCAAGGTCGAGCGCCTGTCCACCGGCCATGCCGCCATGGCCGGCAGCACGCGCCAGCGCGAGGACAAGCGCCGCCTTCTGTGCGTCGGCAAGCGGCGTCTCCGGCGATGCGATGATGTCGAAGGCGAAGGTCAGCAGGCTGTCGCCGGCAAGGATCGCAGTCGCCTCGTCGAAAGCCTTGTGTACGGTCGGCTGGCCGCGCCGGATGTCGTCGTCGTCCATCGCCGGCAGGTCGTCATGGACCAGAGAGTAGCAGTGGACGCATTCGAGCGCCGCACCGACCCGCAGCGCTGCATCGAAGCGTCCGCCCAGCAGGCTGGCGCATTCGATCACCAGAAACGGGCGCAACCGCTTGCCGCCGTTGAGGACGCCGTGACGCATCGCGCCGAGCAGGTTTTCCGGGCGGCCGATCTCGTCGGGTTCGATGCTCAAACCCAGCAGGCGCCCCAGCAGCGTCTCGATCGCGAGCGCGTTGCGTTTCAGTTGGGTCTCGAAGGTCGGTGTTTCCTGTCTCATGAGCGCTCTTTGACATGCGCGAAAGGCGCTTTCAACGGGCTTTCGTGTCGCGGCAGTGCGCTTTGTCGAGGACAGACCTGTGAGTGCCTTGCCTTTTGCCAGAAAGCCCGTTCAACTTTGCCAGCCCATGCACTAAGAGAAACGGATGGACAGAGAGGTGGACAGTCAGGCCGTGGACATCGTTCCCGAGGCGCGTGAGGAGGGCGATATGCCCGCCAGTCGCTGGTCGTCCCTCCGTCGGACGTGGCGCCTGCATCGCCGTCGCATCATTTTCGTCGTTCTTGGCCTGTTGCTTCTGCCCTATGCGCTGATTGCGCTCTATCTCATCGACTTCATTCGCCCGGTTTCGACGCTGATGCTGCGCGACCTCGTGCTGCTGCGCGGCTATGACCGACAGTGGGTCGAGTTCGACAAGATAGCGCCGGTGCTGGTGCAATCGGTGATGATGTCGGAGGATGGCCAGTTCTGCATCCACGACGGCGTCGACTGGGGGCAGATGCGGGGCGTGGTTGAGGATGCGCTCGATGGGGAATCGACGCGCGGCGCCAGCACCATCCCGATGCAGACGGTGAAGAACCTCTTCCTCTGGAACGGCCGCTCCTTCGTGCGCAAGGCGATGGAACTGCCGCTCGCCATCGCCGCCGACTTCGTCTGGAGCAAACAGCGGATGATGGAGATCTACCTGAATGTCGCCGAATGGGGTGACGGTATCTACGGCATCGAGGCTGCCGCCCGCCACCATTTCGGCGTTTCCGCCGCCAAGCTTTCCAGGCGCCAGGCCGCTCTTCTCGCCGTGTCGCTGCCCAACCCGAAAGAGCGCAACGCCGGAAAACCGGGGCGCGGACTGAAACGCCTGGCATCACTGATCGAGCGCCGGGCCAGCCGATCGGGCGGATACATCACCTGCCTTTATGATTGAGATGACGCCTATTCATTGGTCCTGATGCTCGCCGTGGCCTACTGCATGTTTCCTTAAATCCTATTCGATTTAAGGATAAAAACATGCAGCAGTTCAAAGTGCTACAGCGACCTTTGCGCGTCTAATAAGACGCGCGGCGCTGTAATGGTTGCAGCAGGGTGCATAGGGAGATCCAATCTTGAACAAACTCGTCCTTTACGTCGGCAACAAGAACTATTCGTCCTGGTCGCTGCGACCGTGGCTGGCGCTCGAAGCCTCAGGCATTGCCTTCGAGGACGTGGTCATTCCCTTCGATTTTGCGACCGGAAACCCGAAGCTGCGGGAAATCTCGCCGACCGGGCGTGTGCCGCTTCTCGAGCATGGCGACGTCAAGATCTGGGAGTCGCTGGCGATCATCGAATATGTCGCCGAACTGTTTCCGGATGCCGGGCTTTGGCCGGCAGACCAACAGGACCGGGCGCGGGCGCGCAGCTATGCCTGCGAAATGCTCTCCGGCTTTCGTGCCTTGCGCAGCGCCTGCCCGATGAACATTCGCCGGCAGAAACAGACGCTTGGGGTTTCGGGCGACGTGCGCGCCGATGTCGCCCGCATCGAGACGATCTGGGCCGACGCGCTCGCGCGCTCCGGCGGTCCGTTCCTTTTCGGGTCGTTCACGGCTGCGGATGCGATGTACGCGCCTGTGGTTAACCGCTTCGACGTCTACAATCTCGTTAGCGACCCCACGACGTTGGGATATATGGAGCGAGTAAAGGCGCATCCGGCATCCCGGAAATGGGAAGCGGCCGCACGAGCGGAACCGTGGATCGTTGCCGAGGAAGAAGTCTGATTCGACTTCCTTGCGAGGAGGAGTCGAAAAATTGCGCTCGGGGACTGGTCAAGCGGCAGTTCGCCATGTATAAGCGCGCCAAATTTCCGTGATTAACATCTGTTTTATACGGCCATTTCGGCTGCTGAACAGTGTTTTGCCCGATAAGTGGAGAATGAAATGGCTGTACCTAAAAGAAAAACGAGCCCGTCCAAGCGTGGCATGCGCCGTTCTGCTGACGCCCTCAAGACGCCGACCTACATCGAAGACAAGAACTCCGGTGAACTGCGTCGCCCGCACCACATCGACCTGAAGACCGGCATGTACCGTGGTCGTCAGGTTCTGACCCCGAAGGAAAGCGCATAAGCGCTGACATTGGCGGACCGAGTTAAAGGGCTGGCTTTGCCAGCCCTTTTCTTTTGCATGCCTGACATCTTCTCGACGGAGAGGTTGGTATTAAGTCGGCGTGGTGATCTCTGGCGTCACGTGGCGCATGTAGCGATCACTCATTGAAGAGGGAGCGCATTTGTTCATGCTTGCCGCCATTCCATTGCTGATCCTGCCCTTTGCCATCTACAACCTTGCCATGCTCGGCCTTTTCGGCGGCACGGCTGGCCTCGGTGCCGGCGTGATGTCGCTGTCCATGCTGTCCGGCGCGACATGGGCCATGAGCTTCGGCGATCTCCTGATCGTCGTGGCCTTGCTTCTGCTTTTCGTGGAAATTCTCAAGGCGACCCGCACCGGCACGCGGGCGCTGATGGACCATCTGTTGTCGATGGTGCTCTTCATCGCGTTCCTGGTCGAGTTCCTACTGGTCGCCCCGGCGGCCACACAAATCTTCTTCATCCTGATGACGATCAGCTTCATCGACGTCATCGCCGGCTTCTCCGTGTCGATGCGATCGGCCGGCCGGGACGTTTCAATCGGTCTTTGAAGCGGACTGAAGAAGAACGCTCACATCGCCGCGTGCCGATGAGGACCGCGGCGCCGTCGCGATACGCTCAGCCGAGATTGTCGAGCTTGGTCTGAAGGGCGCGCAATTGCTCCTTCAACTCGTCGATATCCTTGGCTTCCGCCTTCTTGGTCTCCTTGACCGGAGGCGAGGCGATGAACGGCGAAAACATCTGCATCGCCTGATGGAACATCTCTGTGTTGCGCCGAACCTGCTCCTCGACCAGTTGCAGCGGCGCCTGCAGGTTCTTGCCGAGCGGCGTGTCGCCGAAGGCCTTGTTGATCTGCTCCCGCATCTGCACCTGCTGCTCGGTGAAGGCCTGCATCGAGTGCTCGAGATAGCTCGGCACGACCATCTGCATCTGGTCGCCGTAGAAGGAAATCAGCTGGCGCAGGAACGAAATCGGCAGCAGCGTGTTGCCGGTCTTGGATTCCTGCTCGAAGATGATCTGCGTCAGAACCGAATGGGTAATGTCTTCGCCTGATTTGGCGTCCTGTACGGTAAACTCCTCGCCCTTCTTCACCATCACGGCCAGGTCGTCGAGCGTGACGTAGGTGCTGGTCCCGGTGTTGTAGAGCCGCCGGTTCGCATATTTCTTGATTACGATCTGGCCGTCGTTCTTCGCCATCAGGCTCTCCTCATTACCCGCGGTCCGTCTTTTTCTACTTTTCAGAGTATCCGCAAACGAATGCCGCTGACAATGTCTTTGTGCGATGCGGCGACGCAAGTGCGAAATCTCGCGGTCGGCAGGGGATGACGGTTTTGCGGCAGTGCATCAAGGCGTTTGACTTGCGCCCCGCGCTTTGCCAGTCTGCTGTCGTCACGCAAGAAAATCTGAGGAAACGTCCCCCATGAGCAATCCCTCCATCGTGATCGCCAGCGCGGCACGTACCGCCGTCGGATCCTTCAACGGTGCCTTCGGCAACACACCGGCCCACGAGCTTGGCGCCGCCGTCATCAAGGCGGTACTCGAACGCGCCGGCGTCGAGGCGAACGAGGTCGATGAAGTGATCCTCGGGCAGGTGCTGCAGGCAGGCGAAGGCCAGAACCCGGCGCGCCAGGCCGCGATGAAGGCGGGCATTCCGCCAGAAAAGACCGCCTGGGGCATGAACCAGCTTTGCGGCTCGGGCCTGCGCGCAGTCGCGCTCGGCATGCAGCAGATCGCATCCGGCGATGCAGAAATCATCATTGCCGGCGGCATGGAGTCGATGTCGATGGCACCGCATTGCTCGCACCTGCGTGGCGGCGTGAAGATGGGCGACTTCAAGATGATCGACACGATGATCAAGGATGGCCTGACGGACGCCTTCTACGGCTACCACATGGGTATCACCGCGGAGAATGTCGCCCGTCAGTGGCAGCTGACCCGCGAGGAGCAGGATCAGTTTGCGCTGGCGTCGCAGAATAAGGCCGAGGCCGCGCAGAAGGCGGGCCGCTTCGCTGACGAGATCGTTCCGTTCGTCGTCAAGGGCCGCAAGGGTGACGTCATCGTCGATCAGGACGAATATATCCGCCATGGCGCGACCATCGACCAGATGACCAAGCTGCGTCCGGCCTTCGACAAGGAGGGAACCGTGACCGCCGGCAACGCATCCGGCCTCAATGACGGTGCCGCCGCCACCCTGCTGATGACCGAGGCAGAGGCCGCCAAGCGCGGCATTCAGCCGCTCGCGCGCATCGTTTCCTGGGCCACGGCCGGCGTCGATCCGCAGGTGATGGGCACAGGCCCGATCCCGGCATCGCGCAAGGCGCTGGAGAAGGCCGGCTGGGCGATCGGTGATGTCGAACTCGTCGAAGCCAACGAGGCCTTCGCGGCACAGGCCTGCGCGGTCAACAAGGACCTCGGCTGGGATCTGTCGATCGTCAACGTCAATGGCGGCGCGATTGCGATCGGACATCCGATCGGCGCGTCCGGCGCCCGCGTTCTCAACACGCTGCTGTTCGAAATGAAGCGCCGCGGCGTTTCCAAGGGCCTTGTGACCTTGTGCATCGGTGGCGGCATGGGCGTCGCCATGTGCGTCGAGCGTCTCTGACCGGCCCGACCGCATGCGTCATGTCAGCGGGTTGATCTTTTCGGTCCTGTTTGTCGCTTCGTCGGCGAACCAGGGTCATGCGACATCTCCGCCGTTCGAACAGGCAAAAGTGGTCCAGTGCATGCTGGACCACACGACTGTCGATGACGAGACCGTTTTCAAGAACCTGATGATCGCTGCCCTCAACGACGACAGCGGCAGTGTCAAATCCTACGTCGTCCAGATGAGCAGTCTGTTGATGAACCTCGCGCTGACCAAGTGCGAGGTCGGAATGTCCATGCTCGCTGATCCGCAATTTCAGGCTGCGGCCAGGATCTACGGGCAGCATATGGGCGAAAAATTGATGAAGAAGGCCTTTGATAAACTGAATTAATCAAGTGGGAGGCGAGCATGAGCAGGGTAGCATTGGTTACGGGTGGGTCACGCGGCATTGGCGCCGCGATTTCCATCGCGCTGAAGAATGCAGGATACAAGGTTGCTGCCAACTACGCCGGCAATGACGAGAAGGCGCAGGCGTTCAAGGAGGAAACCGGCATCCCGGTCTACAAGTGGGATGTCTCCAACTATCAGTCCTGCGTCGACGGCATTGCCAAGGTCGAGGCCGACCTTGGGCCGATCGAAGTGCTTGTCAACAATGCCGGCATCACCCGTGATGCCATGTTCCACAAGATGACCCCGGAGCAATGGGGCGAGGTGATCAACACCAACCTGACCGGCCTGTTCAACATGACCCATCCGGTCTGGACCGGCATGCGGGACCGCAGCTTCGGGCGGGTGATCAATATTTCGTCGATCAACGGCCAGAAGGGCCAGATGGGGCAGGCGAACTACTCGGCCGCCAAGGCCGGTGATCTCGGCTTCACCAAGGCACTCTCCCAGGAAGGGGCTGCCAAAGGCATCACTGTCAATGCCATCTGCCCGGGCTACATCGGCACGGAGATGGTGCGGGCGATACCGGAAAAGGTTCTCAACGAGCGGATCATTCCGCAGATCCCGGTCGGTCGTCTGGGCGAGCCGGAGGAGATTGCCCGCTGCGTGGTTTTCCTCGCATCCGACGATGCCGGCTTCATCACGGGGTCGACGATCTCCGCCAATGGCGGACAGTTCTTCGTCTGATCCTGTTATCGCCCGCACTTTCGACGGCGCTCCGTTTGGGGCGCCGTTTCATTTTTATTGCCTGCTCGGTTCAAAGACAGAAGGTTAATGGCGCACCGGAATCTGTCCGCAAGTTGGAGAAAGCCGGTTTCTGGCCTGTTGTTTGCCGTGCGTCGACATACCATATGTTGTGGAGAACGAATGTGGAACGCAGTGATGTCTGTGATTCGTCGTCGATTCGTTCCGGCTTTGGTCGATGTGTTAACGCAGCGATTCCCATTCCCTGATTCCGGCGAATCAGCCTGATTCTTCGGTTAAAATTTCCTAAACTTTCCAGAGTCTTGGATTCCGAATCCTTTGCCACCTTTAATGCTTCGGCAACCCAGATTAACGCTCGGGGTGCACGGCGCACGCGCTGCCAGAGACCTGATTCAGCATGTGGTGCAATATTGGCAGTTGCAATCTATATGTAGCCGTGAACATACAGTGAATCGAGTGGAGTCAGCGATTCGTCGCCGATTCGTTCCGTGGCTGTTCCGAACCTTAATTTCGCACGTCCAGATATGGTGGTGCGGGCAGGCGCTGGTTTGCCGGGAAATGGTTTTAGTTGCCGGCGCCCCTTGCGTTTGCCGCGGTGCGTGGGCATGTGTTTGCCGCCGGCGCGTAAAGGCGCCTCTTATGTTCTTGAATGCCCGGGATCGATGACGTGTCCGTTCACCCCATGATCCTGAGCGGCCGCGGCGTCACCGCGGTGCTCGGGCCAACCAATACCGGCAAGACGCATTATGCGATCGAGCGCATGATCGCGCACGATAGCGGCGTCATCGGGCTGCCGCTGCGGCTGCTCGCGCGCGAGGTCTATACGCGTGTTGTCGAAAAGGTCGGCCATCACAACGTTGCGCTGATCACCGGCGAGGAAAAGATCACCCCACATCGCGCCCGCTACTCGGTCTGCACGGTCGAGGCGATGCCGCGCGAAACGACGGCGTCCTTCGTGGCGATCGACGAAGTGCAGCTCGCCGGCGATCTCGAGCGTGGTCACATCTTCACCGACCGGCTGCTCTATCTGCGCGGCCGCGGCGAGACGCTGCTGCTCGGGGCCGCGACGATGCGGCCGATCCTCGAACAATTGTTGCCGGGCATCACCGTCGTCGAACGCCCGCGCATGTCGCAGCTGCTCTATGCCGGGTCGAAGAAAATCACCCGCCTGCCGCATCGCTCGGCCATCGTCGCCTTTTCGGCAGACGAAGTCTATGCGATTGCCGAGCTGATCCGCCGTCAGCGCGGCGGCGCTGCCGTCGTGCTCGGGGCGCTGTCGCCGCGCACGCGCAATGCCCAGGTCGCGCTCTATCAGGAAGGCGACGTCGAGTTTCTGGTGGCGACCGATGCGATCGGCATGGGATTGAACCTCGACGTCGACCATGTCGCCTTCGCACAGGACCGCAAGTTCGACGGCTACCAGTTCCGCAACCTCAATCCGGCCGAACTGGCGCAGATCGCCGGGCGTGCCGGGCGGCACCTGCGCGATGGCACGTTCGGCGTCACCGGCCGGGTCGATCCGTTCGACAACGAGCTGGTGCATCGCATCGAGTCACATGAATTCGATCCGCTCAAGGTGCTGCAATGGCGCTCCAAGGCGTTTGACTATGCGTCGCTTGCCGCGTTGAAGCGAAGCCTGGATGCCGCCCCGACAATTCCGGGGCTTGCGCGCGCTCTACCTGCGGTGGATCAGCAGGCGTTCGAACATTTGTCGCGCTATCCCGAAGTGGCCGATCTGGCGACGACGCCGGACCGGGTCGAAAAATTGTGGGAAGCCTGTGCATTGCCGGATTATCGCCGCATTACACCGGCTCAACACGCCGATCTGATCTCCACGATCTACGCCGATCTTGTCCGACGTGGCGCCGTGAACGAAGATTTCATGGCCGAGCAAGTCCGTCGGGCGGATTATACCGATGGTGAGATCGACACACTTTCGGCGCGAATCGCGCAGATCAGAACCTGGACCTATGTGTCGAACCGGCCCGGATGGCTTGCCGATCCGACACACTGGCAAGAAAAGACGCGGGAAATTGAAGATCGATTGTCCGACGCACTACATGAACGGTTGACGAAACGCTTTGTTGATCGCAGGACATCTGTGCTCATGAAGCGCCTGAGAGAGAATGCTATGCTGGAAGCTGAAATCAGTGTGAATGGTGACGTCTTCGTTGAAGGCCATCACGTAGGACAACTAACCGGTTTCCGGTTTACGCTGGCGACCGGCGGAGACGGACCGGATGCCAAGGCCGTGCAGGGTGCTGCGCAGAAGGCGCTGGCGCTCGAGTTCGAAGCGCGTGCGGCGCGTCTGCACGCCTCCGGCAATGGCGACCTTGCGCTATCGTCCGACGGACTGGTGCGTTGGCTCGGCGATCCCGTGGCTCGGCTTGCGGCCAGCGACCATGTCATGCGTCCGCGCGTCATCCTGCTTGCCGACGAGCAGCTGCAGGCCAATGCGCGCGAGCATGTCGTCGCCCGCATCGAGCGTTTCGTGAACCATCATATCGGCACGGTGCTGAAACCGCTTGACGATATCTCGCGCGCCGAGGATCTCGAAGGCCTCGCCAAGGGGCTGGCATTCCAGCTCGTCGAAAATCTCGGCGTGCTGTTCCGCCGCGACGTCGCCGAAGAGGTGAAGTCGCTCGACCAGGACGGTCGCGCCTCGATCCGCAAGTATGGCGTCCGCTTCGGCGCCTATCACATCTTCCTGCCCGCGCTGTTGAAGCCGGCTCCGGCCGAGCTCATTACGCTGCTCTGGGCGCTGAAGAACGATGGCCTCGACAAGGCTGGCTATGGCGATCTGATCCCGATGCTGGCCGCTGGCCGCACCTCGGTCGTTACCGATCCCTCGTTTGAGCGGACGTTCTACAAGCTCGCGGGCTTCCGTTTCCTCGGCAAGCGTGCCGTTCGCATCGACATCCTCGAGCGTCTGGCGGATCTCATCCGTCCGCTGCTGCAGTGGAAGCCGGGTGCGCAGCCGCGTCCCGAAGGCGCCTATGACGGCCGTCGCTTCACCGCGACGACCTCCATGCTCTCCATTCTCGGCGCAACGCCTGACGATATGGAAGAAATTCTCAAGGGGCTTGGCTACCGCGCCGATAGCGTGAAGGCCGAGGATGCCGCAGCGTTCCTGGCAAGCCAGGGCGTGGCGCCTGCAGCCCCGGCCGAGGCGTCCACGGAAGCTGCCGCCGACCACGACGATGCGGATGCAAGCGGTGAAGGCGAACCGGCGGCTGAAACCGAGGCACCTGCCTCCGTCGAGCCGGCGACTGCCGAAGGCGAAGCTGCCGCTCCCCAGGCAGCCGCGGAAGAGGGTGCCGAGGCTGCCGAAGCCAAGCCGGTTCTCCTCTGGCGTCCGGGCACCCGCCAGGACAATCAGCGCCAGGGTGGCCGTCACCAGGGCGATCAGCGCCGTGGCGGTCCGCGCCAGGGGCAAGGCCAAGGCCAGGGCGAGGGACGCGAAGGCGGCCGCAAGGCCGGCGCACCGGCCCGCGGCAAGCGGCACGACGGCAAGCCCGAGGGTGGCCAGCGGCAGGATCGCCATGATCGTCACGATCGCGGCGGCAAGCCGAACGCGGCCAAGTTCGAGGCGCGCCCGCCGCGCAAGGAGAAGCCGATCGATCCGGATTCGCCCTTTGCCAAGCTTGCCGCTCTCAAGGAGCAGATGAAGAAGTAGGAACGCCATGGAGAAACAGTCTGCGTCCAACCCGGCATCGCGCCAGCGTCTCGACAAATGGCTGTTCTTCACGCGCCTGTTGAAGTCCCGCTCGCTCGCCCAAAAGGCGATCGAGGCGGGGCACGTCACTGTCAATGACGAACGGGTCAAGCAGTCCTCCTTCCAGGTGAAGGCGGGCGATGTGCTCGCTGTGTCGCTCGAGCGGCGCGACGTGATCGTGCGTGTGCTTCTGCCCGGCGAACGACGCGGCCCTTTCGATGAGGCGCGGCTGCTCTACGAGGACCTGACGCCGGCGGAGCCGCGGGAAAAGCTCTCGGCTTTTGACCTCGCGACGCGTGAGCCGGGGGCGGGGCGACCCACCAAGAAAGAGCGGCGCGAAACCGACCGGTTGAAGCCCGGTTTCAATCCGCTCGACGATTAGAAAACTCTGCCTTCAGCGCGGCGTTTTGCGCATTGAATATTCTTGCAAAGGGTCCATAAAGCCTTTACCTGACAACCCACGTTGAGTGCATCGGTCTTGCTTCGGCAGCTATGCGCGCCGGACATTCCTAGCATGCGCGGACATGAGCATCACCATTGATTGCGGTCCGCCATCAAACGTGAGCATTGGCTGGAGTACCTCATGACGTATGTCGTGACCGACAATTGCATTCGCTGCAAGTACATGGATTGCGTTGAAGTCTGCCCGGTGGACTGCTTCTACGAAGGCGAGAATTTTCTCGTCATTCATCCCGATGAATGCATCGATTGCGGCGTCTGCGAGCCGGAATGTCCTGCCGAGGCCATCAAGCCAGACACCGAGCCGGGCCTCGATATGTGGTTGAAAGTGAACGCTGATTTTGCCACCAAGTGGCCGAACGTCACCATCAAGCGCGACGCGATGCCGGAAGCCAAGGAAATGGACGGGGTCGAAGGCAAGTACGAGAAGTACTTCTCTGCCGAACCCGGCCAGGGCGACTGAGGCGCTCGGCCTCGGTCCGTGCGCCGAGGCTGGCGAGACGATAATGACCCCGGCGTCAAATCTGGGGAAAATCAGGCTCCGCCCTCGCATCTGCGAGAATGGCGGCTTGATGGCTGCCATGCAGCAAATTATTGATTTCCGCAGTTTTTTGTGATAGGGTCCTTCTACTGATCCACAGAGGGTGTTTTTGCGCGCCCGAAAACCTCACGAAAGCAAACGATCTCCACAGCGCGGTTTTTCCAGATACGCACCGTTGCGTCTCTCTATTGTGACCGCGTTTGATGGGATTGTTTGGGTTCCTTTGGACGGACCAGGATGGACCCACCCGGCGGTATCCCCGTCTATCCCGGGCCTCACTGACCCGGCCCCGGCCAAGAATGGCCGGGTGCGAAACAGGGAGTTTTTGAAACGAATGACGACCCAGCAGAAAAAATCTTCGACACGCCACGGCTTCAAGACCGGTGAATCGATTGTCTATCCGGCCCATGGCGTCGGACAGATCGTCGCTATCGAGGAGCAGGAAGTTGCCGGCATGAAGCTTGAGCTTTTTGTCATCGATTTCGAAAAGGACAAGATGCGCCTGAAGGTGCCGGTCGCCAAGGCCGTCAGCATCGGCATGCGCAAGCTCTCGGAGACCGATTTCGTCGATCGCGCGTTGAAGGTTGTGCAGGGCAAGGCTCGCGTCAAGCGGACCATGTGGTCGCGCCGCGCACAGGAATACGATGCCAAGATCAATTCCGGCGATCTGATCTCGATCGCAGAAGTCGTGCGCGACCTCTACCGCGCAGAAAACCAGCCGGAGCAGTCCTATTCCGAACGCCAGCTCTATGAAGCTGCCCTCGACCGCATGGCGCGCGAAATCGCGGCCGTGAACAAGATGTCCGAGACCGAGGCTGTTCGCCTGGTCGAAGCCAATCTTAACAAGGGTCCGAAGCGCGGCAAGGCGATCGAAGAAGACGACGCCCAGGACGAGGCAGCTTAAAGAGCGCCAGTCCCATACCATCACGACAAGACAAAGCCCGGCCATCGCGCCGGGCTTTTTCGTTTGCAGCTTTTTCGTCGGGGCGAGGGAACTTTTCTCGCCGGCGCGCATTTATCAAAGCCGGCAGGGATGCGCCGCCTTCCTGCCGGGGCGATCTGGGTGCTCTGATCTTCTGTCAGAATTCAGCTTCGTAGTTTGGAAGTAGGGCGCTGCACCGGTTCTTCAAGCTTCGGTGTCGTCGCACCAGCCGCCGTCGGCGTCGGTCGGGTCCTTCCGTCCGGCCCTTGGACTTCACCCGTTAGCGGCGTCCAGGCGCCCGCCATGGAGCGATCGATGAGGACTCTCACAGCAGACAGGCGCATGATCAAGATTGCGATGGAGGCGCCTTATCTCGAGCGTGAAGAAGAACACGCCCTGGCCACGGCCTGGCGAAACGATCACGATCAGGACGCCCGCAACAAGATCGCCATGTCGCATATGCGGCTGGTCATTTCCATGGCGGCAAAATTCCGCAATTTCGGCCTGCCGATGGGCGATCTCGTTCAGGAGGGGCATATAGGCCTGCTCGAAGCCGCCGCGCGCTTCGAGCCCAGCCGTGAAGTGCGCTTCTCGACCTACGCGACCTGGTGGATCCGTGCCTCGATGCAGGACTACGTTCTGCGCAATTGGTCGATCGTTCGTGGCGGCACCAGTTCGGCGCAGAAGGCGCTGTTCTTCAATCTTCGCCGGCTGCGCGCGCGGCTTGCCCAAGGCGATCGTCAGCTCACATCGCAGGCTATGCATGAGGAAATTGCCGCCGCACTCGGGGTCAGCATTGCCGACGTCCAGACCATGGATGCCCGCCTTTCCGGCAGCGACACCTCGCTGCAGGCACCGGTCGGTGGGGCGGATTCCGATGGGGGAGAGCGCCTCGACTTTCTCGCAAGCGACGCGCCGCTGCCTGACGAACAGGTGAGCGACATGATCGACGGCGAGCGTGCCCGCATCTGGCTGCACGACGCCATGGGTGCGCTGACCGAGCGCGAGATGCGGATCATCCGCGCACGACGTCTGTCAGAGGAAGGCGCAACGCTGGAGGAGCTCGGGCTCGACCTCGGCATCTCCAAGGAGCGGGTCCGCCAGATCGAGACGCGGGCGCTTGAAAAGCTCAGGGCGGCGCTGGCAACCAAGGCTCCGGCGCTGACATCGGTCGTGCACTGAAGCATTTTCGGGAGACGTGCCTACAGCGCCGCGCGTCTTATTAGACGCGCTAAGGTCGCTGTAGCACTTTGAATTGCTGCATGTTTTTATCCTTAAATCGAATAGGATTTAAGGAAACATGCAGTGGGTGGCCATCCCGTCCATAGGACGGGTGAACACGTGATGACGCAGTTGCACGTTCGCGCCGGAAACCTCAACGCGTCAAACGCGCGTCGGGCACGGCAAGCGATTTCGCATCTTTGACACGAAGACATAAGACGGCGTCGGACTGAATGGTGCGGCGCCGTTGGCGTTTATTCGGAAATGATCTTCACCCGGTCGCCCGGCTTGATGGTCGAGGTCACCTGCATGGCGTTGATCAGCCGGAACAGATCGAGCTTGCGGTCGGTACCCATCATCCGGGCCGACAGCATGGCGATCGTCTCTCCGGGCTTGACCACGGCGACGCGGATGCGCAGCGGCTTCAGCGACTGTGCTTCGGCCGGCGTCATCTTGCGGAACGTTGCGCGCAGCTGGTTTGCCGTCGGCTCCAGCGCGCGCGACCCTTTTGGAACGGCAGTCAGGAAGCGGTAGATGCGGTTGTCGATGCGCACGACCGTGACGTCGAAGTCCCAGCGATCGGCAGACGCGCGGGCCGTTGCGGCCTCAAGACCGTTGACGCTGATCGGACGGATGGTATCGGGCTGCAGGCCGGTCACCCAGCCGCTGGCGATGTAATCCGTCAGGCTCTTGCGGGCCGTATCGGCGATGCCGTCGAAACGGATCGCCACGTCGCCGGGGCCGGTTGCCAGGACCGCTTCTGCCTTGTTGTCGATCTGGAAGCCGGTCGGCACGTCGAAACGAATGCCGAGCTGGCCATGCATGAAGGTCTGGCCGCGGACATAGCCTTCCTGCGGGCTGTCGCCATAGAGCAGGCCGTCGATGCCGGCGAGATAATAGTCGCGCCCGCGGTCGCCGCTGGTGCCCTCGGCGCCAAACGCGCGCGCGTGCCGGCGCGCGAGATCGACGCGCTGCGGGGCATTCGGGTGGCTCGATAGGAAGTCGAGGCTCTGGTCTGCTTCCGGATCGACCGCGGAGAAGCGGCTGTAGGCGGCCATGGAATCGAGGAAGCGTGCCGCCGCATAGGGGTCGTAACCGGCCTCGCCCAGCATGCGCACGCCGATGACGTCAGCCTGGAGCTCCTGGTTGCGGGAGAAGGCGGCCAGACGCAGCTTGCCGCGCGCCAGTGCCTGCTTGCCGGCGAGATCCGAGGACAGCACCTCGGAGACGACGCGGCTGGCGATGACTTCCGCCTCTTCGCGCTGCTGGCGCTCGATGCCATGGTTGGCGGTGACGTGCGCCATTTCATGCGACAGCACGGCCGCAACCTCGGACGCGTCATTGGCAAGCGCAAGCAGGCCGCGGGTGACATAGAGATAGCCGCCGGGCAGCGCAAAGGCGTTGATCGCCGGGGAATTGAGAATGGTGATGCGGTAGGACTGCTGCGGGTTTTCCGAGACGGCCGTCAGGGCGCCGGCGATGCGGGCGACCAGCCGCTCCGTCTTTGCGTCCTTGTACTCCCCGCCGTAGCTCGCGACGATGCGCGGGTGTTCGCGCGCGCCGAGCTGGGCACGGGGGTCGTTCTTCTGGACTTCGTCGACGATCTGCGGATTGGAGGACGGCGATACGGTCGGCTCGTAGGTCTGCTCGATCACCGACTGGCAGGCGGAAAGCAGCGTCGTCGCAAGCAATGCAACCACAGCACGTGTCCGGAGGCCTCCGCGCTTGGGCGGGAACCGGTCGTTTCTGACTGTATGACTTTCCATGCCTCAGCCCGTTTCCCGTCCAACGCCACCCCACAACAGGGACTCGGGCGGCGTTGAAAGTCTTACTTTTTCAGCCGGATACGTCCGATCCGGGAAGAGTATTCCAGCCCTGGTCTTGCTGTATCTGATTTCAGCGCCACCTGCCTAGTTTACCCCGGTAGAAATAGTTGCCCCGTGGTATCACGGCAACGGATACGCGAATATTCGTGACGCTCCGGCCGGACAATCCGCGCGTCGCATGGCGCGGCGGTCAAATTGTGGCGGAGTACCACGCGCGCTAGAGCATTTCCGGTTTAGACGACGTCGCGGAAACGCTCTATCTGCCTGTTTCCACGCATTTCCTGACGGAAAACCGCTTCGCACTTTTCCTGGAAATGCTCCAAGATTCCACGTCGCATCACGCGTTGCCGAGAAAGCGGTTGATGGACGCCATATCGCGCCGTTCGAGAAAGCGCTCGACCGGGTCATGGGCGATGATACGCCCCTGGTCCAGAAAAAGCACGCTATCGGCCAGCGCCCTCACGTCATCGGGATGGTGCGTGATCATCAGGATCGTGTTGTTTTCCTGATCATGCAGGTCCTGCAGCAGTGCCCGCATACCGGCCCTCATGCCGGGATCGAGAGCGGCAAAAGGCTCATCCAGCAGCAGCAGCGGGCGATGTCGCACCAAGGCGCGCGCCAACGCCACACGCTGTCGTTCGCCGCCGGACAGCGTCGGCGGCAGGCGCTTGCCGAAGCTGTCGAGCCCGACGCGGCCGAGGGCATCGTCTATCCGTGCGCGATCAGCGACCGACAGGCGAAGCGAGGGGCTGATGCCGAAGCCGACATTGGTCGCGACGTCGAGATGTGCAAACAGGTTGTTGTCCTGAAAGATCACGGAGACGGGTCGTTCTGCCGGCGCCTGTCCCGACATCGTCTTGCCGAGAATGCGAACCTCGCCCCGGTCCGGCTCCTCGAAACCGGCGATGACATGAAAGAGGGTCGACTTTCCCGACCCGGAGGCCCCGGCAACTGCGACGATGCCACCTGGCTGAATGGCGCAATCGAAGTGCAGTGCGGTGGTGTCGTAACGAACGTCGACGCCAACAAGTTCTACCGCCGCCTGGGAATTCATGCGTTTCGTCCTTCCGGCACTCGCCTGTCGCCGGCCGTGCCGAGCATGGTGAAGATCAGGCAGATGAGGCCGAGGAAGAGCGCCAGACCGGCTGCATCCGCGGTGCGATAGCTGCCCATCCGGCTGTAGAGCAGCCATGGAAGCGTGACCATGTCCTGCGAACCGAACAGCGCCACTGCACCAAGGTCGCCGAGCGACAGCGCCATGGCGAAGGAGAACGCCATCAGCAACGGTTTCCGGAGCGGCGGCAAGTCGATCCATCGCAGGCGATGGAAGCCGCGGATGCCGAGGCTTGCTGTCAGTCGGTCGGTGCGTGCGGCATGTGTTGCCATCGCCGGTGCCAGGATCCGGTGCACGAACGGCAGCGCCATCAATGCGTTGATGGCGACGACGATGGCGGGGGCGAAACGGGCGACATCGCCGAAGGGGCGCAGGAGCAGAAACCATCCCGCACCGAGCACGACCGGCGGCACCAGTAGCACCAGCGACGTGCTGGCGGTGACAGTGCCCGCAAATGCCCTGGCCAAGGTCGGGGCGTGGCGACGCGCCACGACGATGCCGGCGGCGCGGATCATCGCGGCGGCCATGGTGACGCAAAAGAATGCCGAGAGGACGGCGATGACAATGCTGGTGACGAGAGCACGATGCACGGTCGGGTCGCCGGCAAGCTTCACCAGATCCGCACGCAGGCCGGAACCGACGACGGCGATCAGCGGTGCGCCGATGAAGAGCAGCGAGAACAGGATCCAGCCGGCGTCGGACGTCCGGGAGAGGCCGGTTCCTGCATCATAGCGTCTGGAGATTTTGCCCGCGGTTGCGCTTTGTGCAGGTTCGGTCGCGACACGCGTTAGAGCCAGGAGCAGGGCTCCGGTCATGACGATCTGTAGGGCGGACAGGGCGATCGCCCGCGGCGGGTCGAAATCGAAGCGCAGCGCCTGGTAGATCGCGACCTCGATGGTGCTGGCGGCAGGCCCGCCGCCGAGCGTCAGCACCAGCGTGAAGCTGGTGGCGCAGAGCATGAAGACGAGGCCGGCAGCACCTGGCAGCAATCCCCGAAGGACCGGCCACTCGACAAAGCGGAAGAGTGCGGCTGGCGGCATGCCGAGATTGGCGGCGGTTCTCCAGTATTCCGAAGGGATGCGCTCGAGCCCGGCGAGAAAGAGACGTGCGATAAGCGGCATGTTGAAGAAGACGTGGGCGAGCAGGATGCCGAAAAGGCCGTAGATGCTGATCGGCTGCTGCAGCCCGAGGCCGGCGAGGGCGGTGTTGAGCGCGCCCTGCCGGCCCCAGATCTCGATCAGCCCGAGCGCGCCGACAAGCACGGGCAGGCCGAGCGGCAGGGCCATCACCCGCAGAACCCAGACGCGGCCGGGAAAGCTCGGCCGGCGCGCAAGCGCCCGTGCGATCGGGATGGCAAGAACAACGGAAAGCAGCGTCGAAAGGCTCGCCTGCAGCAAGGTGAAGCGCGTTACCCGCCAGATATAGGCATCGAACAGCACGCTGTTGCCGAAGTCACCGCTCTGGAGCAAAAGGGCTGCAATCGCCAGGCCGACAAACAGCAGGATACCGCCGAGACTTAAAGTCCCGGCGGTCATCGTGATGCGATTTTCGGCAGGCGCGAACAAATGCGCCTCAGTTCTTGCTAATGGCGGCCAGCCATTCGTCGATCCAGGCCTTGCGGTTCGCCGCCACCTCTTCCGACGGCAGCAGGAAAGTCTTCTCCGGATTGACCAGCTTGCTAAAAGCCTCCGGCAGCGGCTCCTTGGTCGCCGCGACCGGCATCATCCAGTTGGTCGTCGGAATGATCGACTGGAACTCCGGGCCGGTCATGAAGGCGAGAAACTGCTTGGCAAGCTCCGGCTCCTTGGCGCTCTTGGTCATGCCGGCAACTTCGATCTGGAT
Source organism: Ensifer canadensis (assembly GCF_017488845.2). Lineage (NCBI taxonomy): Bacteria > Pseudomonadati > Pseudomonadota > Alphaproteobacteria > Hyphomicrobiales > Rhizobiaceae > Ensifer > Ensifer canadensis. Next base: position 3,544,892 of record NZ_CP083370.1, on the reverse strand, counting down.
GTAGTGACCTTCCGAGAATTCGGCCGCCTGGTAGCGGTCGGTGTTTTCCGCCACCATGTGGTAGGCGGGCGACGTGGTGTAGGAAAGCACCATCGGCGCTTCGCCCTTGGTGAAGAGGCCATAGGCTTCCGACCAGCCCGGCGTTACGGTCAGTACCCTGTCCTTGAGCTTGGCCCAGGCGGCGCCGGCTTCGTCGCCATAGACGGCCTTGACCCAGAGAAGCAGACCGAGGCCCGGCGTCGAGGTGCGCGGATCCTCGATGACGATCTTCTGAGAGGCGTCGCCTTCGACCAGTTCCTTCAGGCTCTTCGGCGGCGTCTTCAAGGTCTGGGTGTCGTAGACGACGGCGAAATGGCCGTAGTCATAGGGAAGGAAGGTGTCGTCGGTGAAGTCGCCGGGTACCTTGACGTTGGCAGGCTCGATGCCGTGCGGCGCGAAGAAGCCGGTGGCCTTGGCCTCGGCGACGAGGTTTGTATCGAGGCCGAGCACGATGTCGGCCTTGGAGGCCGCGCCTTCGAGCTTGAGGCGGGTCAGAAGCTCGACGCCATCGGCGACGCCGACATAGGTGACCTTGCATTCGCAGGTCTTCTCGAAAGCTTCGGCGACCTTGGCACCCGGCCCCCATTCGGTGATGAAGCTTTCATAGGTGTAGACGGTCAGCGTCTTGTCGGCAGCAACGGCATTGGCCGCGAAGACAAGTCCTGCCGTCGCGGCAAGCGCTAGCCGGCTAAGAACCTTGAGTTGCGATGAATTGGACATGGCAGGCACCTCTCCCTAAAAATGATGTTGCATGGGAAAAGGGCGTATCGATCCGATCGCGTCTAATCCCTCCGCCGGTATGAGCCGGATCAGGTTCCGCGGGTTGGCGTTCAACGCCTCTCAGCCTTCGGCCGCCATGCGGTCGGAAGGCACCCCGTTAGAGCGGGTAGAGATTTACCGCCGAGCCGGTTTGATGGCAAGCGAAGTTTGAGGACGGCAAAAGCGCCCGCCCCGCATTTTCGCGCCGCGGCGCATGGGGTAAAATCGTCGGCAGAGTTTGCAGACGCCGAAGGAGCCTGCGATGACTGACATGCTCGTTCGCCTTTATGCACTGCCGGCACAAGCGAGATCACCGCTTGCTGACGGTATCGGCATTCACCGCGCAATGGCACCCGAACGAAGCTTGTTGTTCCCTGGATCGAGCAGACATTTGGCTCCGGCTGGGCGGGCGAGGCGGAGGTGGCCTTCAGATCGACGCCGACGTGCATGCACATCGCGGTGTTCGAGGACCGGATCGTCGGCTTTGCCTGCCACGATGTCACAGCGCTCGGTTTCTTCGGGCCGACGGGCGTCGACGAGGCCATGCGCGGACGGGGATCGGCGAGGCGCTCTTGCGCGTGAGCCTGACGGCGATGCGTGACGCAGGCTACGGTTACGCCATCATCGGCGGCGTCGGCCCGGCCGAATTCTACCGACGCACGGTCGGCGCCATCGAGATCCCCGATTCCAACCCCGGGATCTATGCGGAGATGCTGTTTCCCGATACCTTGCCCGAAGATCACTGACAACGAGGACGCAAAATCGCCGGATCGCGCCCTTGTTCGGTTTTCTTGCTTTTCCTTGCCCGTGCCTTTGCGCTATGGGCTTTGCCATGGCCCGATCCACCTTCACCATTCTGCTCGGCGGTGCACTGACCCCGACCGATCGCCTTGCGCGCCAGCTCGCAGGCAGCCGCTTCGTTGCGGCCGATGGCGGCATGCGGCATGCGCGGGTGCTATCCGTGACCCCCGACGTCTGGGTGGGCGATTTCGATTCGACCGAGGAGGCGCTGCTCGCGGAATTTGCCGATGTCCCGCGCGAGCCCTATCCCGCCGCCAAGGCTGCGACCGATGGCGAAATCGCTGTCGAGGCGGCGCTGTCGCGTGGCGCCGAAGCCTTGATCTTTGCCGGCGCGCTCGGAGGATCACGCAGCGACCATGCCTTCCTGCACCTGCTTCAGGCTGCTTCGCTGGCCGAACGTGGGTTGCCGGTGTTCATGACCTCGGGTGAGGAGGAGGCCTATCCGCTGCTTGCAGGCGAGATCGAAATCGATCTGCCGAAGGGCAGCCTATTCTCGATCCTCGGACTGACCGATCTCATCGGGCTTACGATCGTCAACGCGCGTTATCCGCTCACCGATTTCACGTTGCCGTTCGGGTCTTCGCGCACCGTTTCCAATGTCGCGGAGGGTCCCCTTCGCATTTCCCTCGACACCGGCCGGGCGATCGTTCTCGCCCGCCCCTATGACCTTTCCGGAGCCTGAGCCTTGGCGCCTCCCATTCTGAAACTCGACGATATCTTCCTGACCTTCGGTGGCACGCCGCTTCTGGCCGGCGCCAACCTGCAGGTGGAGCCGGGGGATCGCATCTGCCTTGTCGGGCGCAACGGTTCCGGCAAATCGACGCTGATGAAGATCGCCGCCGGTCTTGCCGAAGCGCAATCGGGCGAGGTCTTCCGCCATCCGTCCTCGACCGTTCGCTACCTGCCCCAGGCACCGGATTTCGAAGGCTACGACACGGTGCAGGCCTATGCCGAGTCGGGCCTTGGCCCAAGCGACGACCCGTATCGCGTCGCTTACCTACTGCAGCACCTGGGTCTGACCGGCGAAGAAGACCCGGCACGCCTTTCCGGCGGCGAGGCGCGCCGCGCAGCGCTTGCCCGGGTGATGGCGCCGGAGCCGGATATCCTGCTGCTCGACGAGCCGACCAACCATCTCGATCTGCCGACGATCGAATGGCTCGAAGACGAGCTGACCCGCAGCCGTTCGGCCCTGGTGCTGATCTCGCACGACCGGCGCTTCCTCGAAAAGGTCTCGAACGCGACGGTCTGGCTCGATCGCGGCCAATCCCGCCGGCTCGACCGCGGCTTCGGCCATTTCGAGGCCTGGCGCGACGAGGTGCTGGAGGCGGAAGAGCTGGAGCAGCACAAGCTCGGCAAGGCGATCGAGCGCGAGGAGCATTGGCTGCGCTACGGCGTTACCGCCCGGCGCAAGCGCAACATGCGTCGTCTCGGCGAATTGCAGGACATGCGCTCGCGCCATCGCGGCCACAAGGGGCCGCAGGGCTCCGTTCAGGCGGCGGCTTCCGACGCCAAGGAATCGGGCAAGCTGGTGATCGAGGCGGAGAAGATCACCAAGGCTTACGGCGAGCGGACGATCGTTGCGCCGTTTTCCATTCGCGTGCACCGTGGCGACCGGATCGGCCTTGTCGGCCCGAACGGTGCCGGCAAGACGACGCTTTTGAAGATGCTGACCGGGCAGATCGAGCCGGATACCGGCACGGTGAAACTCGGCACCAATCTTGAGATGGCGACGCTCGACCAGAAGCGCGAGGATCTCAACCTCGACGATACGCTGGCCCACTACCTGACCGACGGCCGGGGCGAGAGCCTGATTGTCAACGGCGAGCAGCGCCATGTCACCGGCTACATGAAGGACTTCCTGTTCCAGCCGGAGCAGGCGCGCACCCCGATCCGCGAACTGTCGGGCGGTGAGCGCGCCCGGCTGATGCTGGCACGCATTCTCGCCCGCGCCACCAACCTGCTGATCCTCGACGAGCCGACCAACGATCTCGACATCGAGACGCTGGACTTGCTTCAGGAGGTCGTCGCCGGCTTTGCCGGAACCGTCATCCTCGTCAGCCACGACCGCGACTTCCTCGACCGCACCGTGAGCTCGACCATCGCGCCGGCCAATCCCGAAGCGCCTGACGGCCGCTGGATCGAATATGCCGGCGGCTACACCGACATGATGGCGCAGCGCAAGGGCGCGATCGAAGAGCGGCGCAAGACGGAGAAGGCGGAAAAGGCCAAGGTGGCCGATGCCGCTGCCCCCGCAGCCGAGGCACCGAAGGCCAAGGGCAAGCTCTCCTACAAGCAGAAGTTTGCACTCGAAAACCTGCCGAAGGAAATCGCCAAGGCGGAGGCGGAGGCAGCCAAGCGCGAGGAGCGGATGGCCGACCCCAACCTCTTTGCCAAGGACCCGAATACGTTTGCGAAACTGGCGAAGGAGCTGGAAAAGCTTCGCGGCGATCTCGCCCGCATGGAAGAGGAATGGCTGGAACTGGAGATGCTGCGCGAGGAGCTCGAGGGCTGAGCCTCGCCGCTCCCGCGTTGAAAGTTGGCAAGGGGTATGATAAGGAAAACTTATTATATCTCTCGTGAACGATCCTGATGCCGACAAAACTCGAATCCGAAACCATCGGCATGTTGCTGACCGATGTCTCCCGCCTTCTGCGTGGCGCTTTTGACCGCAAGGTCAACGCCATGGATCTCGGCATCACGCCCGGTGAAGCGCGCACGCTGATCCAGGTGGCGCTGACCGAGGGCATCAAGCAGGCGGAAATCGCCACGCGCATGGGCATCGAGCCGATGACGCTGTCGGCCTATCTCGACCGGCTGGAGGCGATGGAGCTGGTTGCCCGTCTGCCCGACCCGGCCGACCGCCGCGCCAAGAACGTCGTCATCACCGACAAGGCCGATCCGCTGCTCGCCGAGCTGATGGCGGGGCTGCGCGAGATGATGAATGCCTATACGGAAGGGCTCGACGAGGCGACGCGCGACATGCTCTGCGCCAACCTGCGTATCCTGCGCGAAAATTTGCGCGGCCTCGATCCGTGCGTCGCCGGCAAGGAGAAGGGTGCAAAGCCATGACGCGCCGCATGAGCGAACGGCGCACCAGCATCATCGGCGCCTTCCTTGTCGCGCTCGGCCCCGTTTCCATGGCGCTCTATACACCGGCAATGCCCGAACTGGTCCGCGCCTTCTCCTCCAGCGAGGCGGCGATCAAGATGACGCTGTCGCTCTACTTCGCAGGCTTCGCCTTCGCACAGCTGGTTTCGGGCACGCTCTCCGACGTCATCGGCCGCCGGCGCACGACGCTGATCTTCATGACCATCTACCTCGCCGGCAGCCTGATGGCAGCCTTTGCCCCATCGGTCGCGGTCCTGCTCGCCGGGCGCCTGGTGCAGGGCATCGGCGCCTCCGTCGGCATGACGGTTGCGCGCGCCATCGTGCGCGACCAGTTCACCGGCCTTCAGGCGGCGCGGATCATGAACATGATCGGCATGATGCTGGCCATCGGGCCGGCGGTGTCGCCGACGCTCGGCGGCCTGGCGCTTGGCCTCTTCGGCTGGCAGTCTATCTTCTTCCTGATGGTCGGCTTTGCGCTGATGGCCTGCGTTTGCGTGCAGTTCTTCATGGCCGAAACCGCGACGCCCGATCCGGCCAAGGGCCATCTGCGGCCGATCCTTGCCGCCTATCGCGAGCTTCTGACAGATACCCGCTTCGTCTCCTCGACCCTGGTGATTGCCGGCGCCGTCGGCGCGCTCTACGCCCAAGCGACGATGCTGCCCTTCGTCCTGATCGGCACGGTCGGGCTGACGCCGACCGAATTCGGCGTCGGCATGCTGATGCAATCCGGTTTCTTCTTCTCGGGCACGGTCACGGTGCGGCTGTTAATGCGGCGGTTCACGCCGCAGGCGCTGGTGCCGGTCGGTCTTTGTTTCATCGCGCTCGGCAGTGTGGCGCTCGCCTACACCATGCACGCGCTCGAACCGAGCTTCCTGGCGGTGATGGCGCCGGTCGGCGTCTACGCCTTCGGCATCGCCTTCGTCATGCCCTACATGATGACGGCGGCCATGGCGCCTTTCCCGCATATCGCCGGTACGGCGTCGGCGATGATGGGCTTCATCCAGATGGGCGCCGGCCTTCTCGGCGGCGCCTTGGCGGCCGTTGTCGGCGTGCCGGTGCTGGCGCTCGGCACGATCATTCCGAGCTTCGGCCTTCTCTGCGTGTTCAGCTATCTCTGGTATCGCCGCACCGTTCGCCTGACGCCATTGGCGGCGCCAGTCGATGGCACGCAGCCCCTGCCGGAAGCGGCTGAATAAGACGAAACGAAAAAGCCTCCGCGACCCGGGTCGCGGAGGCTTTTTCTTGTCAGGTGCTTGCCGCTTTTAACGGTTGCGTGCAGCCAGCGTGCGCAGGCGCAGCGCATTCAGCTTGATGAAGCCGGCAGCATCCTTCTGGTCGTAGGCGCCCTGGTCGTCTTCGAAGGTGACCAGCTTGTCGGAATAGAGCGACTTCGGGCTTTCGCGGCCGGTGACCATGACATTGCCCTTGTAGAGCTTCAGCGTCACTTCGCCTTCGACATGCTCCTGGCTCCTGTCGATCGCCGCCTGCAGCATCTCGCGCTCCGGCGAGAACCAGAAGCCGTAATAGATCAGCTCGGCGTAGCGCGGCATCAGCTCGTCCTTGAGGTGGGCGGCGCCACGGTCGAGCGTGATCGATTCGATCGCGCGGTGTGCCGACAGCAGGATGGTGCCGCCGGGGGTCTCGTAGACGCCGCGCGACTTCATGCCGACGAAGCGGTTTTCGACGAGGTCGAGCCGGCCGATGCCATTGTCGCGGCCGTAGTCGTTGAGCTTTGCCAGCAGGTTTGCCGGCGAAAGGCGCACGCCGTTGATCGAGACGGCGTCGCCGCGCTCGAAACCGACCTTGATGACGGTTGCCTTGTCGGGAGCCGCTTCCGGCGAGATCGTGCGCATGTGCACGTATTCCGGGGCTTCCTGCGACGGATCTTCCAGAACCTTGCCCTCGGAGGAGGAGTGCAAGAGGTTGGCGTCGACAGAGAAGGGAGCCTCGCCCTTCTTGTCCTTGGCGACCGGGATCTGGTGCTTCTCGGCGAATTCGAGCAGGTCGGTGCGGCTCTTGAACGACCAGTCGCGCCATGGAGCGATGATCTTGATGTCGGGGTTGAGCGCGTATGCCGACAGCTCGAAGCGAACCTGGTCGTTGCCCTTGCCGGTGGCGCCGTGGGCGATCGCGTCAGCGCCGGTCTTCTTGGCGATGTCGATCAGGTGTTTGGAAATCAGCGGACGCGCGATGGAGGTGCCGAGCAGGTAGACGCCCTCATAGACGGCGTTGGCGCGAAACATCGGGAAGACGAAATCGCGCACGAACTCTTCGCGCACATCCTCGATGTAGATTTCCTTGATGCCGAGCATCTCGGCCTTCTTGCGCGCCGGCTCCAGTTCTTCGCCCTGGCCGAGGTCTGCCGTAAACGTCACAACTTCGGCGCCGAGTTCGGTCTGCAGCCACTTCAGGATGATCGAGGTGTCGAGACCGCCCGAATAGGCGAGAACGACCTTTTTCACGTCTTTATGCGATGCCATGGTTTCCGTCCGTCTGGTCTTGGAAGAGGGCGGCGTGCCGCCTTGGAAATTCTGCGGCACTTTATCCGGAACACGCCTGGATACAAGCGGAAGAACGCTGCGACACCCAAATCCGCTGGCAAAAGCCGACGCTCCGGAATAGACGAGGTCACCGAGTGTTCCAGGAATCGCGCACATGGACTTCCTTCCCAGCCTGCCCACGCTGTTCGGCTTTGCTGCCGCCACGCTGCTGCTTGCGGCAACGCCGGGGCCGGACATGACGCTTTCGATCAGCCGCGCGCTGTCGCAAGGCAAGAAGGCCGCCCTATTCGTGGTGCTCGGGACGAGCTTCGGCATCGTCGTTCACACCCTACTGGTCGCCTTCGGCATCTCGGCGCTGATCACGGCCTCGCCTGCTGCGTTCATGGTGCTGAAGACCGGAGGTGCCGCCTATCTGCTCTGGCTTGCGGTTCAGGCGATCCGCCACGGATCGACGCTTTCGGTCAAGACCGTCGAAGGTTCCGGCGGTACGGCTCTTTCCAACGTCTCGTCGGGCTTCTGGGTAAACCTGCTCAACCCCAAGGTCATCATCTTTTTCATGACTTTCCTGCCGCAGTTCGTCAGCGCCAACGATGCATCGGTGACGGGCAAGCTTCTGTTCCTCGGCGCGATGTTCATCGTCATCGGCATGCCTGTAAACATGCTGGTGGTATTTACCGCCGACTGGCTGTCCTCCTGGCTGCAGCGCAACAAGGGGTTCATGCGGGCGCTCGACTACAGTTTTGCCGGCGTCTTCCCTGTCTTTGCGGTGAAGATCTTCATGACGACGGCGCGATAGGGCGTCTTCGGAGGGTTTCGCCCCTCATCTGCCTGCCGGCATCTTCTCCCCGCATGTGGGGAGAAGAGCACGTGCTGCATCGTTCGGCGGCAACGGCGATCGCCGGAGCAGCATGGGGAGACGTGTGAAACGGTAGATGGCACTTCACGCCGTTTGCCGGAGAACGGCTGAGAGATTGCCACTTGTCTCTTCTCCCCGTCTTTACGGGGAGAAGATGCCGGCAGGCAGATGAGGGGCAAGCTCTGATCGCCCCGTAAGCGACGGGGTCAGCCGATGAGCAGCGCGTCGTCGTCGAGCGTCTGGCCGCGGATGCGGCGGAACATGGCGATGAGGTCCTCGACCTGCAATTCCTTGCGGCTGTCGCCGGCAACGTCGAGCACGATCTCGCCGCCATGCAGCATGACGGTGCGATGGCCATAGTCGAGCGCCTGGCGCATCGAGTGGGTAACCATCATCGTCGTCAGCCTGCGCTCGGAAACGATCTTCTGGGTGAGGTTCATAACGAACTCGGCCATCCCGGGATCAAGGGCGGCGGTATGTTCGTCGAGCAGCAGCACTTCGGAGCCGGCAAGTGTCGCCATGACCAGCGAGACCGCCTGGCGCTGGCCGCCCGAAAGCAGGTCCATGCGGTCGCCCATGCGGTTTTCGAGGCCGAGATTAAGCTCGGCGATGCGCTCGCGGAAATGTTCGCGGCGCTTCGGCCCGAGCGCTGCCATCAGGCCACGCTTCTCGCCGCGCTTGGCGGCGAGCGCCAGGTTCTCTTCGATCGAAAGCGCACCGCAGCTACCGGTCAGCGGATCCTGAAACACGCGGGCGACAAGGCCGGCGCGAGCGGCGGTGCCCTTGCGGGTCACATCGGTCTTGCCGATCGTCACCTGGCCCGCACTCGGCAGCACGTCGCCGGCGAGAACGCCGAGCAACGTCGATTTGCCGGCGCCATTGGAGCCGATGACGGTGACGAAGGAGCCCTGCTCGATTGTGAGGTCGACGCCGTTCAGCGCCTGCTTCTGCAGCGGCGTTCCCTTGCCGAAGACGACCTGGATGTTCTTGACGCTGATCATGCCGCACCTCCGCGACGAAGTCGGGGAAGGATGAGGGCGAAGGTGACGAGCACGGCGGTCACGAAATTGAGATCGGAGGCCTGCAAGCCGAGCATGTCGGTCGACAGCGCCAGCTGGATGGCGATGCGATAGAGGATCGAGCCGAGCACGCAGCCGATCAGCGCGATCAGGATGCCGCGGGCGCCGAGCAGCGTCTCGCCGATAATGACGGCTGCAAGGCCGACGACGATGGTACCGACCCCGGAAGTGACGTCGGCAAAGCCGTTGGTCTGGGCAAAGAGCGCGCCGCCGAAGGCAACGAGCGCGTTCGAGATCGCCATACCGAGATAGATCTGCCGGTTGGTGTCGACCCCTTGCGCACGGGCCATGCGCGCATTGGCGCCGGTTGCCCGCATCGCAAGACCCGCATCGCTTTCGAGGAAGCGCCAGACGACGATGACGGCAACGAGCACCAGGATGCCGATGAACAGCGGGCGAACGTAGAAATCACGAAGCCCCAGGCCAAAGAACGGCGAGAGCATGGTGTCGGCGTTGATCAGCGCGACGTTGGGTTTGCCCATCACGCGCAGATTGACCGAGAACAGCGCGATCATCGTCAGGATCGAGGCCAGCAGATTGAGGATCTTGAAGCGCACGTTGAGCATCGCCGTGACGATGCCGGCGGCGGCACCCGCCACCATGGCGACACAGGCCGCGATCCACGGGTTGACGCCGGCGATGATCAGCACCGCGGTCACCGCGGCGCCGAGCGGGAACGAACCGTCGACCGTCAGGTCAGGGAAGTCGAGAACCCGGAATGCGAGAAAGACGCCGACGGCGACAAAGGCGTAGACCAGCCCCAGTTCGACGGCTCCCCAGAAAGCGATTTGACTCAAACCCCCGACCCTCTTTTTTTGCCGCGCGCCTTAAGCTTGTTCTATCAGCGCGGCGTCTCCGGTTGGCCATGACGTCCAGAGATCCGGCGTCGGCGCAGCTTCAAACTGTCAGAGCGCATCTTGCGTGCCCCGAGGGAAACGCCGTGCTCCAATAACGAACCGCCCTCGTATGGAACGAGGGCGGCCAAAACGCAATAAACTTGAACCTGAAAAGGCTCAAAGCCTTATTCGACAACGCGTGTAGCGCGCTTGACGACACTTTCCGGAAGGGTGACGCCCATCTTTTCAGCGGCCTTCTTGTTGATCACCAGGTCGGAACCGGCGGCAACCTTGACGGCGATATCACCCGGGTTTTCGCCCTTGAGGATGCGAACGACGATTTCGCCGGTCTGCTTGCCGACATCGTAGTAGTTGAAGCCGAGAGCCGCGAGCGAGCCGCGCGCGACCGAATCCGTGTCAGCGGTGAGGAGCGGCAACTTGGCTTCCTCAGCCACGGCGATCGCACCTTCGAGCGCGGAGATGATCGTGTTATCGGTCGGAACGTAGATCACGTCGGCGCGGCCGACGAGTGCGCGGGCCGCACCCTGGACTTCGGCCGACTTCGTTGCCGCGGATTCGACCACGGTCAGGCCGGCCTTTTCGGCTTCCGTCTTCAAGACTGCCAGAAGCGACACGGAGTTGGCTTCGCCGGAGTTGTAGAGGTAGCCGATCGACTTGGCGTTCGGCAGGATTTCCTTGATCAGCGCGACGTGCTCGGCGACCGGCGACATGTCGGAAAGACCGGTGACGTTGCCGCCCGGCTTGTCCATGTCCTTGACCAGTTGTGCGCCGATCGGGTCGGACACGGCGGTGAAGACCACCGGAATATCGCGCGTCGAGGAAACGACGGCCTGGGCCGACGGGGTCGAGATCGGAACGATGACATTAGGCGCTTCACCGGCGAACTGGCGGGCGATCTGTGCTGCGGTCGCCGGGTTGCCTTGGGCGGACTCGTAGAGGAACTTGAGGTTTTCGCCCTCCTTGTAGCCGGCTGCGGCCAGCGCGTCCTTCACACCGTCGCGTGCGGCATCGAGAGCCGGGTGTTCGACGATCGCGGTTACGGCGACGGTCACCTCATCGGCGCGTGCGGGCAGGGTAAATGCCACCGTGGCGGCAAGGGCGACGAGAAGTGAGCGCATGGGTGTCCTCCTAGATTGATTGCCCGCTTTCTTAGGAAACCGGTGACATGAAATCAATCGATAGGAACTGCATCACCCATCAAAGTTCTTCATCGATCACGACATGCCTGCGGTTGAGATGGTGCGGATCGACACAATCCGAGGGCGTTGCGATCGTCTTTGAGTCGTGAAAGGTGAAATGCGGGCGGAAAACCGCGCCGCACCCACCTGATGGCTCAGTCCTCGCCGTGATTGGCAATCATCATTGCTTCGAAGGCGAGCCGGTCGACCTTGCGCATGCGCTCGGATTCGGACTTCAGCTGGCCGCAGGCGGCCAGGATGTCGCGGCCGCGCGGCGTGCGGATCGGCGAGGCGTAGCCCGCCTGGTTGATGAAATCGGCGAATTTCTCGATCTGCTCCCACTCGGAACACTGGTAGTTGGTGCCCGGCCAAGGGTTGAACGGAATGAGGTTGATCTTCGCCGGCACGCCCTTCAAGAGCTTCACCAGTTCCTTGGCGTCCTCGAGGCTGTCGTTGACGTCCTTGAGCATCACATATTCGAAGGTGATGCGGCGCGCGTTCGACAGGCCCGGATAGGCGCGACAGGCATCCATCAGTTCCTTCAGCGGATATTTCTTGTTGATCGGCACTAGCATGTCGCGCAGGTCGTCGCGCACCGCATGCAGCGAGATCGCCAGCATGACACCGATCTCGTCGCCGGTCCTATAGATCTCGGGCACGATGCCGGAGGTCGAAAGCGTGATGCGGCGCTTGGAGAGCGACAGGCCCTCGCCGTCGGAGGCGATCAACAGGGCGGTCTTGACCTCCTCGAAATTGTAGAGCGGCTCGCCCATGCCCATCATGACGATGTTGGTGATCTTGCGGCCTTCCGCCGGCACGATCGCGCCCTGGGGCGTGTCGCGCTCCGGGAAGTCGCCGAGCCGGTCGCGCGCGAGCAGCAGCTGCGCCAGGATTTCCTCGGCCGTCAGGTTGCGCACCAGCTTCTGCGTGCCGGTGTGACAGAAGGAACAGGTGAGCGTGCAGCCGACCTGGCTGGAGATGCAGAGCGTGCCGCGGCCCTCTTCGGGGATGTAGACCGTTTCGATCTCGACCGGGCGGCCGGCGCCGCGGGCGGGAAAGCGCAGCAGCCACTTGCGGGTGCCGTCGCCCGAGGTCTGCTCCTCGACGATCTCCGGCCGGGCGATGGTGAAATGCTGCTTCAGCATCTCGCGCATGTCCTTCGAGACGTTCAGCATCTCGTCGAAGTCGGAAACACCGCGCACGTAGAGCCAGTGCCAGAGCTGGCTGACGCGCATCTTCACCTGACGCTCGGGAATACCTTTTTCGACCAGGGCCTTGGCCATGTCCTCGCGCAACAGCCCGATCAGCGAAGGCTTCTCGGCCTGCGGTGCGATGCGCGCCTGCGGTGCCTTGACGGTATCCACCCGGTTCAAGATTTCAGTGGCTGCCATGCTCTGGTGTCCTGTCGTACAGAAAACGCCCGTCCGGAGAAGGGTCCGGAGATTGTCCTGATGCTCGAATTGAAATCGGTCGAGCCTTCAAGCGCGGCCAATAGGGCGCGGGGGCTCTTAATTTGCCGGGGCTGTAGCATTGTTTTGCTCAAGAGTCACGCGCAGGCGTCAATCCTGAATGCAAAAAGGCCGGCGTCAGGCGCCGGCCTTGTGTTCTGCCAAAGTGGCGAGAGCCTACTTGCAGGCTTCGATCTGCTTCAGTGCAGCCGAGATGCCCGACAGCGAATAGGCGTAGGTGGTCGTGGTGCCCTTGCGCGACTTGGCGTTGACCGACATCGCCTTGCCGGTCTTCATCGCGGCAACGAGCGCCGGCTCTTCAGCGGCGTTCTCGACCCAGGCAGAGTTGCCCTTGGTGAACATCACGAAGGTGCGGCCGTCGATGACGACGTTGACCTTCGAGTTCTCCTGCAGCGGGTAGCCCATCATGGCCTGCGGCTCGTAGCTGATGTTCTGGCCGGGGCGCTGGGAAACGAGGAAGAAGATGTCGCCGTGGTCGACGCCGGCCGGGCTCTTTTCCTTCGGAACCGACAGGACATAGCAGACCTTGCCGCCGCCGGAATTGTAGGAATAGGCGCCCCAGGCGTTGAACTGCTGGATGCGCGTCGGAGACTGGGCGGCAGCCATGCTGGCGGTTGCCAGAACGAGTGCGATTGCGGTTGCGATCTTTCTTACAAACATGAGGTCCTGCCGCTTTTCTTGCTTTTCGATCACCCGAAACAGGTCAGACGGGCGACGCGTAGTCATGATTTCAATTGTTGTGACTTAATTCAGGTTACCAAACCGTCAACGAGGGCCAAAATCCGCTGGTTTCAGCCCCGAAACGAAGCATTTGTCGCCTTCGCTCCAGCATCCGCAGATCTGCCGTCCGTCAATTTTTTGGAGCGCTCTTCCGGCGTCGAGTGTTCGGCGCCTCGAACAGCTCTTCCGGATCGTTTCCTGCCCCATGCCATTCCAAACAACGCGCGTCTCAACCAAGACGTTTCGATGCGTGTCGTTCCAAAATGTCTATGCCACAAAGAATTGGGCAAGAGTTTGACTTTTGGGCAGGAATACGGCGGACACACGGACGGACCGCATTTTCCGCGGTCATTCCTCGGGATTGTCGGCCAGCGTCTCGTCGGCCTTGAGGTAGTGGGCTTCCTTGATTTGCCCGCTGATGGCGGCAAAGGCGGCAGTCAGAACCGCGACATCATCGGAAAATCCGACGACGGCGAGCACATCGGGAAGGAAGTCGAGCGGCAGCACGAAATAGGCCAGTGCCGCCAGCAGGATGCCGCGCGTGCGCGTCGGCGTCTTCGGGTCGATCGCGCAATAATAGGCAGCCACGAGTTCCCGGCTGAACGGTATCTGCCGGGCGGCGCGGCGAAAGGTCGGCCAGAAGCGTCGCTTGACGCGCTTTTCCCTGCGCTCCTGTTCGGATTCTTCGCCGGGCAGGAGAATTTCACCAATCTTTACGTCGTCCATCGCCTCGCTTCCGATGTTGCAACGCTCAACAATATGGGAAGTGCCAGATCCATTTCAAAATCTATTTCAAATGGTCGGGCATGCGGCCGGCCGCAGCCTTGTCCATTCTGGCAGCCAGCTTGAAGTCCAGTTCGGTGAGGCCGCTGGCGTCGTGCGTCGTGAGCGTCACGTCGACGCGGTTGTAGACGTTGAACCATTCCGGGTGATGATCGAGCTTTTCGGCAACGATCGCCATCTCCGTCATGAAGCCGAAAGCCTCGACGAAATTCTTGAAGCGAAAAGCTTTCCAGATGGAGGCGCCGTCTTCGGCGCGCACCCACCCTTCCATCTTGTGCAAATGCTCGGCGATTGCCGCCTCGTCGAGTTTCTCCGGCCTCATCCGTTCCTCCCTTTCACCGCGTCTGTTCCAAGGCTGTGCCGCCGCGTATAAGTCGGCTGGCCTCTTATCTCCTTGAAAGGGATAGCATGAAACCGGTCCGAATTCTTTTTGTTTGTCTCGGCAATATCTGCCGGTCACCTCTGGCTGAAGGCGTGCTGCGCGAGCTCGCGGCGCAAAAGGGTCTGGCGTCACAGATTTCTGTCGATTCTGCCGGTACGGGTGGGTGGCATATCGGCGATCCACCGGACCGCCGGTCGATCGAGGCGGCGCGCCGGCACGGCATCGACATTTCCGGCCTTCGCGGGCGCAAGGTTTCAAAGGCCGACTTTGCGGCGTTCGACCTGATCCTCGGCATGGATGGGGAGAACGTCAAGACGCTTCGCCAGCTCGCGCCGGCGGGGCTTGAAGACAGGATCGATCTGTTTCTGAGCTACGCTTCGGGGCGGGACCAGGACGTTCCTGATCCCTATTATGACGGTCCCGAAGCGTTCAAACGCCTTTACCAGATGTTGGAGGCCGGATGCTCGTCGTTGCTGGAAAGGCTCGAAGAGCGGACTTCGTGAAGCGGAAACACCTCTTCGGTGAGGTAGGGGCCGCCGCCGACGGAATCGCGCGACGACAAAAGCACGAAACGTGAGACGGTGAAGGGTGAGGCCATGAAGTTGCCGCGTCCGGAGAGATATTCGACCACATCCTCGACGCGGCTGGAGCGCAGCCTTGCAAGCGTGACATGCGGCGTGAACTTGCGCGGGTCGGCCGGCAGCCGCAGCCTCTGGCAGATGCGCTCGATTTCGGCCTGCAGCGCGTACATTTCCGGGTGATTGCTGACCCCAGCCCAGACCGAGTGTGGCTTCTTCGAGCCGAAGGCGCCGGTGCCGGTCAGTTGCAGCTGGAATTCCGGTCTTTCGATCCGGTCAAGCTTGTCGATGATCTCGTCTGCGGTGCGCCAGTCGACGTCACCAATGAAGCGCAAGGTGATGTGGTAGTTCTCCACATCGATCCAGCGAGCTCCGGGAAGACCTCCGCGCAGCAATGAAAGACTCATCGCAACATTGCGCGGAATTTCGAGGGCGGTGAATAGTCTCGGCATGGCGAGCTCCCCGAATCTCTTGCAGATGTCTCAGCGAATCACGCATCGAGTCTGCAGGCAACTACTATTTGACGCTTGCGAATATTAACACTCTCTTAACTGTGGATGATTTGTTCACTCCGCCTTTGACAATGTTGCAATGAAACGTTCGACCACGGGCAGCGCCTTATCGACCATCGTGCCGACGCCGTTGCCGTTCGGGTGCATGCCGTCCTCAAGCTTGAGTGCTGCGTCGGTGACAACGCCGTCGAGGAAGAAGGGGTAGAGCTGCAGCCCGTATTTCTCTGCGAGTTCCGGATAGATCGGATTGAACCGGGCGGCATAGTCGGCACCCATGTTCGGCGGCGCCATCATGCCGGCGAGCAGCACGGCGATGCCGCGCTCCTTCAATCGTGAAATCATCGCCTCGATGTTCTTGCGGGTTTCTTCCGGCGGAATGCCGCGCAACGCGTCGTTGGCGCCAAGCTCCAGGATGACACCCTTGGTGCCGTCGGGTATCGACCAGTCGATGCGCGCAAGGCCGCCTGAGCTGGTGTCGCCAGAAACGCCGGCGTTCGCCACCGTGACATCGAGGCCCTTTTGCTTCAACGCCTTTTCAAGCCGGGCCGGGAAGGCATCCTCGGGAGGCAGCTGATAACCCGCCATCAGGCTGTCGCCGAAGCCGACGAGGCTGATCGTTTCGGCCCGTGCTGCCGCCGATAACGCAATTGTCATTGCGAGCCCCAAGAAAAACCGTTGAAATCCTTTTAATGCCATGGGTCTGTTCCTAAATCGCGGGTGCTGTTTTCTTATTCCCTTTCCGTTTCATATAGGATTGTTTCGCTTGGCCAGTACCATCATCGAGCTCAAAAATGCCGACCTCACCCTCGGCGAAGCCGCGGCCTCGGTGCATGTGCTGAAAGGCATGAGCCTGACAATCGACGCCGGCGAGTCCGTCGGCATCGTCGGGCCTTCCGGTTCGGGCAAGTCGACGCTGCTGATGGTGCTGGCTGGCCTTGAACGGCTGGACCGCGGCGAAATCATTATCGACGGCACGCCGCTGCACCGGCTGAACGAGGACAGGGTCGCCGACTTCCGCGGGCGCAACATCGGCATCGTCTTCCAATCCTTCCACCTCATCCCCAACATGACAGCCCTCGAAAACGTTGCCGTGCCGCTCGAACTCGCCAATGTTCCCGGCGCCTTCGAGATCGCGCGCAAGGAGCTTGTGGCCGTCGGCCTCGGCGAGCGCTTGAGCCACTATCCCGGCCAGCTTTCCGGCGGCGAGCAGCAGCGCGTGGCGATCGCCCGTGCACTCGCGCCGTCGCCGAAGCTGCTGATCGCCGATGAGCCGACCGGCAATCTCGATGACGAGACGGGCCGGCAGATCGCCGATCTGCTTTTCGCCGAACAGCGTGACCGGGGCATGACACTGGTGCTGGTCACCCATGACGCAGCGCTCGCGGCCCGTTGCTCGCGGCAGGTGCGGGTGCGCTCCGGCGAGATCATTTCCAGTGGCGCGTTCGAACCGGTCGTCGAAACGCAGCGCCAGGAAGCGGCATCCGCATGAGCGAGGCCCTCGCGATCCGACTGCGCCCACTGCTCGCCCTGCGGCTGGCGTTGCGCGAAATGCGCGGCGGCCTCAAGGGGTTCTATATCTTCCTCGCCTGCATCGCGCTTGGCACGGCGGCGATCGCCGGCGTCAACTCGCTGTCGCAATCGATCACCGCGACGATCGCGTCCCAGGGGCGCGAGCTGCTTGCCGGCGACATCCGCTTCGAGCTCAACAACCGGGTGGCAACGACAGAGGAGCGCGCGTTCCTCGACGGGCTCGGACCCGTCTCGGTTTCAGCGGGCCTTCGCTCCATGGCGCGTTTGCCCGATGGATCGAACCAGGCACTCGTCGAGTTGAAAGCCGTCGATGCAGCCTATCCGCTCTATGGCAAGCTGGAAAGCCAACCGGATCAGCCGCTTGGCAGTCTGCTGGCGCGGCAGGGCGACGTGTTCGGTGCGGTGGCCGCACCGCTGTTGCTTGATCGCCTCGGCATTTCCGTCGGTGATGAAATCCTGCTGGGCAATGCCCGCATCAAGATTTCAGGCAAGATCGTGCGCGAGCCGGATGCGCTCTCCGACGGATTCGGCTTCGCACCGCGCCTGATGGTTTCGGATGAAACGCTCAACGCATCGGGTCTCGTGCAGACGGGAAGTCTTGTCGAATACGGCTACAAGGTGAAGGTGAGCGATCCGACCCGGGTCGACGCGGTCCGCGGCGACGCCGAGACGCGCTTTCCGTCGGCCGGCTGGTCGATCCGCACCAGCTCCAACGCGGCCCCGTCGCTGACCGCCAATATCACCCGTTTTTCGCAGTTCCTGACGCTTGTCGGGTTGACGGCCCTGATCGTCGGCGGCGTTGGTGTCGCCAATGCCGTGCGCGCCTATCTCGACCAGAAGCGCAGCGTCATAGCCACCTTCAAGTGCCTGGGTGCGCCTGCCTCGCTGGTGGCGATGATCTATCTGTCGCAGATCCTCCTGATCGCTCTGATCGGCATCGCCATAGGGCTTGTTCTCGGTGCGCTCATTCCCTTCGTCGCCGCACAGTTTCTTGCCGATCTGCTACCGATTTCGACGGAGTTCAGGCTCTATCCCGGTGCGCTCGGCATCGCCGCCCTGTTCGGCGTGTTGACGGCGCTTGCGTTCGCCATCCTTCCGCTCGGCCGCGCACGCGGCATCCCGGCGACAGCGCTCTTTCGCCAGCAGGGCTTCGACCCCTCGGGCTTTCCCGCATGGCCCTATCTGGTCGGCGCGTTCGCCTGCCTGGGCGCGCTTGCAGGACTTGCCATCTGGACCGCCTATGACCGCTACATCTCGCTCGTGTTCCTCGGCGCGATCGCCTTCGCCTTCATCGTTCTGCGTCTCGTCTCGCTGCTGATCTCATGGCTTGCGCGCCGTAGCCCGCGCGTCAACTCGCCGTCGTTACGGCTGGCGATCGGCAACATCCATCGACCGGGCGCGCTCACGCCTTCGGTGGTGCTGTCGCTCGGCCTCGGTCTTGCGCTTCTCGTCACGCTTGCGTTGATCGACGGCAATCTTCGGCGCGAACTGACCGGCAGCATGGCCGAGCGGGCGCCCAATTTCTTCTTCGTCGATATCCAGGGAAGCGAAATCGAGGGGTTCCGCGCGCTGCTCAACGGATCGATGCCTGATGGCAAGGTCATCGAAGTGCCGATGCTGCGCGGCCGTATCGTCGCCTTCAACGGCGAGGACGTGAACAGTCGCAACGTCCCGCCGAGTGGCCAGTGGGTGCTGCGCGGCGACCGCGGCATCACCTATGCCAAGAACAAGCCGGAGAATTCGACGCTTGCAGAAGGCAGCTGGTGGGCGCCCGACCATAGCGGCGAGCCGCTGGTGTCGTTTTCGGCGGAAGAGGCGCGCGAGCTCGGATTGAAGATCGGCGACATGGTGACGGTCAACGTGCTTGGCCGCAACATCACCGCCAAGATCGCCAACTTCCGCAATGTCGAATGGGAATCGCTGTCGATCAACTTCGTGATGGTATTCTCGCCCAACACCTTTGCCGGCGCTCCGCATGCGTGGCTCGCAACGGTGATCGATCCCGGCGCGACGCCGGAGGAGGAGGCGACGGTGCTGAAAGCCGTGACCAACGCCTATCCGACGATCACCAGCGTGCGGGTAAAGGATGCTCTCGACATTGTGAACGCGCTTCTCGGGCAGCTGGCAACGGCGATCCGTGCTGCCGCCGCCGTCGCGCTCGTCGCCTCCGTCCTGGTGCTGGCCGGCGCGCTTGCTGCCGGCAATCGGGCGCGCATCCACGATGCGGTGGTGCTGAAGACGCTGGGCGCCACGCGCGCCACGCTGATCCGTGCCTTCAGCTACGAATACATCATCCTTGGCCTTGCAACCGCGGTCTTTGCGCTGTTTGCGGGCGGCGTCTCCGCCTGGTACGTCGTCAGCCGGATCATGAAGCTGCCGTCGAGTTTCCTGCCGGATGTTGCGGTTGCCACGGTCGTCATTGCGCTGGTGATGACTGTTGGCATCGGGCTTGCCGGCACCTGGCGTGTGCTGGGTCAGAAGGCGGCGCCGGTCCTGCGGGAGCTCTGAGCGGACGGAGTTAACCGTAAATCCCTGTCATACAAGGCCATAAACGCCCAGGCTGTGCCGAATCACGGGTCTGAAGGTCTTGTACGCAAGGGCTTTCGGCATCATATTTATCCACAGGCATGCTGGAGCCCCGCAGCGGCGCCTGGGCATGGGATGATGGCCGATCGGTCAGGTCATCCGCCCGACACCGTAAGTTCAACCGGGGCTTAAATGAGGAAACAATGGCTGATCTGAGAAACTACCAAACCCGAATGTCGCCCGCCGGCGCTCAGGCGGGTGCCGTGATCGACGAAGGCCTTCGCACCTACATGCTGAAGGTCTACAACTTGATGGCCCTCGGCCTGGCGATCACCGGCCTGGCAGCTTACGGAACATTCGCGCTTGCCGTCTCCAATCCGGCATTCGCCCAACTTCTCTATGCGTCGCCCCTGAGATGGGTCGTCATGCTCGCTCCGCTGGGTCTCGTGTTCTTCATGAGCTTCCGCATCAATAGCATGAGCGTTTCTGCCGCGCAGATGACGTTCTGGGTCTATGCGGCCCTGATGGGCGTTTCGCTGTCGTCGATCTTCATGGTCTTTACCGGCCAGAGCATCGTGCAGACGTTCTTCGTGACCGCCGCCTCGTTTGGTGCACTGTCGCTCTACGGCTACACCACGAAGAAGGACCTGTCCGGCATGGGCTCGTTCCTGATCATGGGTCTGTTCGGCGTCATCATCGCGTCGATCGTCAACATCTTCCTCGGCTCTTCGGCACTCGGCTTCGCAATCTCCGTGATCGGCGTGCTGATCTTCGCAGGCCTCACCGCCTACGACACGCAGAAGATCAAGGAAATGTACTACGATGCCGACGACAGCACCGTTGCTGGCCGCAAGGCGATCATGGGCGCGCTGACGCTCTACCTCGACTTCATCAACCTGTTCATGTTCATGCTGCAGTTCATGGGCAACCGGAACAACTAAGCCTGAAGAGATTGACGGAAAAGGCGGCTTCGGCCGCCTTTTTTGTTGCCCGGAAAAGGGCTTGATCCACGGGTGCGATCCATGTGACTGAATGAAAAAATCCAACCGTCAAGATCCTTCCATGTCCCTGACCCTGCGCGACGCCACCGTCTCCGATCTGCCCACCATTGCCGAGATCTATCGCGAATCCGTTCTGAACGGCGTGGCGACCTATGAGGTCGCGCCTCCGTCGCAGGCGGAAATGGCAGCGCGCTTCTCCACCATCGTCGGCCATGGTTATCCCTACATCGTCGCGATCGACGCGGCGGGCATGATCATCGGCTACGCCTATGCCTCGGCCTTCCGCACGCGGACGGCCTATCGCTTCCTGGTCGAGGATTCGATCTACCTGGCGCCTTCGGCACGGGGGAAGGGGGCAGGAAGGATGCTGCTCGCCGAGCTTGTTCGCCGCTGCACGGCGCTTGGATTTCGCCAGATGGTGGCGGTCATCGGCGGTGCCCATCCCGCATCGATCGCGGTCCATCAATCATTGGGTTTCGAACATCATGGGCTGATGAAGGCGACCGGCTTCAAGCATGGACGGTGGCTCGATACCGCGATCATGCAGCTTGCGCTGGGCGATCGAGCGACGAGCGATCCGCCCGAGGGCGTCTACCCGGATACGCTTTATCAAGCCTGAGGGCAGATGTCAGCGAAGCCAGAGCCGGCATGTGGGCCTGACTCTCCGATCGTTCCGATGTGGCGTCTCAGGTTTCGACCAGCTTGAGCGCCTTGTCGAAAACCTTCAGGACCTGTCCGAGCTCGTGCCCGCGCTTCAGAATCGTGCCGTGGACGTTGAGCACGCTAAAGGCACCTTGCTTGGCCGCCAGCTTCGGGTTTTTTTCGATGCGGAAGAGAGGCATCTCGCCCGCGCGCTTGAAAACGGAGAAGACGGCGCGGTCCTTCAGGTGGTCAATGGCGTAGTCGCGCCATTCGCCTTCGCCGACCATGCGGCCGTAGACCCACAGGATCTGGTCGAGTTCTCGGCGGTGAAAGGTGATGGGAGGAGCATTCCGGGCGTTCTTGTATTCCGAGAGATCGACGACCACTTCAGAAGTGGTCTGGCGCTGATGTCGCGCCTCGCCTCGCGGCAAATCCGGCTCATCGGTCATCGGCAATCCGGCCTTCTGTTGTGACAGAACGATAACAGTTTGCCTGACACGAGCCGAAAAGCAAGCCGGAACCGGCCGGAGCCGCTGGGTGCAGATGGCATTTCTTGCCTCTGCCCCATTTCAGTCAAATCGCCGCCCCAATTCACCGCAAAACTCGCGGGCGCTGACGGACAGAGTCGTTGCCACCGTATGTCCGGTCAGATCGTCATGCTGCGTGACCTTCAAAGAACGCAGTCATGGCCGGTTCGGTCCGGTAACTTCGAACCCTCAGCCCCAGCCCCTCGATGCTGCCGGGCCGAACCACCCCTTACAGCGCCGCGCGTCAAGTATGACGCGCAAAGGACGCTGTAATGGTTCAGGCATGCCGCCTATTTTCCCTAAATCGATTCCGACTTAAAGCGTCCTGCAGCCGCTCACAGTTTGCCCTGCGGGCCGGCGAGCACGGCAGTCGCGCCGATGATCGCGCCCGGGGTTTCAGCATCCTTCATCGACTGCAACAGCACCGCGCAGCCGCTTTTGCCACGCTGCTCCGTCAGGACGGTTGCAGGCAGGGTGAAGGTCGCAGGCTTGCCATCCCACATGCCAATGGTCTGGATATCGCGCACTGCGTGCCAGTAGGCGATCTTCTTGCCGCTGTTTTCGCCTTTCTCGACATTGACGATCTTCGCCCGGTCGAAATAGACGACGACGACATTTGCCTTGCCGTCACCCGCGCCGACCTTGATCGAAATCTCCTCGCCGTTGATCTTCGCGTCAACCGGAACGGCAAGCCCCTTGCCGGCGGTCTTCATGGCGTCGAGCCGGGATTTGATCGCCTGCAGATTGGCGCCGTTGACGTGGTCGCGACCGTTGAGGATCGCCTGCGGTGTGTAGACGCCATTTCGACCCAGCATGCGGGCATAGGCATATTGCCGGTCTGTGTTCTCTGTCGAGGCGAGCGTGTCTTTCCAACCGAGATAGTTCCAGTAGTCGACGTGATAGGACAGCGCCACCACGTCGCCGTCATCGACCAGCTTCTTCAAGGCGGCATCGGCTGGAGGGCAGGAGGAACAGCCCTGGCTGGTGAAGAGTTCGACGACGCCTTTGATAACCTTGCCATCCTCAGCCATAGCCGGAACCGACGCTGCAGCAAAAAGCCCGAAAGCCATTGCAACGGGGCGAAGGAAATATCTGTCTGCGAATGTCATGGCGTCACTTCATTGGCGGCCGACAGGCCTACTTCACGGGGAAGTCCATTACATACGACGCCGATGCTTCAACGGGAAGTCACGTTGGAGTGAGGATATGGGCAGGCAACCTATAGGAAACGTGAAAAGGCCGGGACACCTTGCGGTATCCCGGCCTTTCAATGTTTCAAGCAACCAGAGCGATCAGGCGGCGAGGTCGCGCAGAACCGTCTGCAGGATGCCGCCATTGTTGACGTAGGTGACTTCATCGAGCGTATCGATGCGGCAAACGAGCGGAACGTCCTTCACGCTGCCGTCGCCATAGGTGATCTTGGCGACGCGCTTTTCGCGCGGCTGAACGTTGGCGAGATTGTCGATCGTGACGATCTCGTCGCCCTTCAAGGCCAGCGATTCCCAAGTCGTTCCCTGTTCGAAGACGAACGGGATGACGCCCATGCCGACCAGGTTCGAGCGGTGGATACGCTCGAAGGACTGGGCGATCACGGCCTTGACGCCGAGCAGGTTGGTGCCCTTTGCAGCCCAGTCGCGCGACGAGCCATTGCCGTATTCGACGCCGGCGAAGATGACGAGCGGAACGCCCTCTTCCTTGTACTGCATGGCCGCATCGTAGATCGACATCTCTTCCTTCGACGGATAGTGGATGGTGTAGCCACCTTCCTTGCCGTTCGGGCCGAGCATGTGGTTGCGGATGCGGATGTTGGCAAAGGTGCCGCGCATCATCACCTCATGGTTGCCGCGACGCGTACCGTACTGGTTGAAGTCGGCGACGCCGACGCCATGGTCGATGAGGTACGAACCGGCCGGCGAAGCCGCCTTGATCGAACCGGCCGGCGAGATGTGGTCGGTGGTGATCTTGTCGCCGAACAGGCCGAGAACGCGAGCACCCTTGATATCGGAGATGCCCAAGCCGGACTTGCCCATGCCAACGAAGTAGGGCGGGTTCTGCACGTAGGTCGAACCATCGTCCCAGGCGTAGGTCTGGCCCGGAGGAACCTGAACGGCCTGCCAGTTTTCGTCGCCCTTGAACACGTCGGCGTACTTGGTCGCGTAGAGTTCGCGGGTCACGTACTTGAAGATGAACTCCTGGATTTCCTTGGAGGTCGGCCAGATGTCCTTGAGGAAGACCGGGTTGCCGTCCCGATCTTCGCCGAGCGGCTCGTTGGTCAGGTCCTTCTGAACCGTTCCGGCGAGTGCATAGGCGACGACGAGCGGCGGCGAGGCGAGGTAGTTGGCCTGAACGTCCGGCGAAATACGGCCTTCGAAGTTGCGGTTGCCGGAGAGAACGCCGGCGGCAATCAGGCCCTTGTCGTTGATCGTCTTGGAGATCGGGGCCGGCAGCGGACCGGAGTTGCCGATGCAGGTGGTGCAGCCGAAGCCGACGAGGTTGAAGCCAAGCGCGTCGAGGTCCTTCTGCAGGCCCGACTTGGCGAGGTATTCGCCGACGACCTGCGATCCCGGTGCAAGCGAGGTCTTGACCCACGGCTTGGACTTCAGGCCCTTGGCAACGGCGTTGCGGGCGAGAAGGCCGGCGGCGATCAGAACCGACGGGTTGGACGTGTTGGTGCACGACGTGATCGCAGCGATGGCAACGTCGCCATGGCCGAGATCGAAGACGGTGCCTTCGACAGCGTAGCGGTTCGAAAGCTGGCCCGGCTTCTTGTAGTCGCCTTCGAGGGCGGTTGCGAAACCGGATGCAATGCTTTCCAGCGGGATGCGGCCTTCCGGACGCTTCGGACCGGCCATGGCCGGAACAACGTCGCCGAGGTCGAGTTCGAGCGTGTCGGTGAACACCAGCTCGGAGCCGTCACCATCGCGCCACATCCCTTGAGCCTTGGAGTAGGCTTCGACCAGCGAAATGCGCTGTTCTTCGCGGCCGGACATGGTGAGGTAGTTGATGGTTTCGCTGTCGACCGGGAAGAAGCCGCAGGTGGCGCCGTATTCCGGACCCATGTTGCCGATGGTGGCGCGGTCGGCGAGCGTCATGTTGTCGAGGCCGGGGCCGAAGAATTCGACGAACTTCGAAACAACACCCTTCTTGCGCAGCATCTGCACGACCATCAGCACGAGGTCGGTCGCCGTCACGCCTTCCTTGAGCTTGCCCGTGAGCTTGAAGCCGATGACCTCGGGCAGCAGCATGGAGACCGGCTGGCCGAGCATCGCGGCTTCAGCCTCGATGCCGCCGACGCCCCAGCCGAGAACGCCGAGGCCGTTGATCATCGTCGTGTGGCTGTCGGTGCCGACGCAGGTGTCCGGGTAGGCCGTGATTTCGCCGTCTTCTTCACGGGTCCAGACAGTCTGGCCCAGATATTCCAGATTGACCTGGTGACAGATACCGGTGCCGGGCGGCACGACGCGGAAGTTCTTGAACGCCTGCTGGCCCCACTTCAGGAAGCGGTAACGCTCGCCGTTGCGCTGGTATTCCAGCTCGACGTTGCGGGCAAAGGCGTTCGGAGTGCCGAATTCGTCGACGATAACCGAGTGGTCGATGACGAGGTCGACGGGCACCAGCGGGTTGATCTTTTCCGGATCGCCACCAAGCGACACCATGGCGTCGCGCATGGCAGCGAGGTCGACAACGGCGGGAACGCCGGTGAAGTCCTGCATCAGAACGCGGGCCGGGCGGTAGGCGATTTCGTTTTCGGCGGTGCCCTTGTCGTTCAGCCAGGCTGCGACGTTCTCGATGTCCTTCTTGGTGACGGAGCGGCCGTCTTCGTTGCGCAGCAGGTTTTCGAGCAGCACCTTCATCGAGTAGGGGAGCTTCGAAACGCCGGCAAGACCGTTCGCCTCAGCCTTGGGCAGGCTGTAATAGACGTAGTCGACACCGTTGACGGTGAGCGTGGAGCGACAATTGAAACTGTCTAGGGACTTGGACACTGGATAATACCCCGTTCCGTCTGATCGCCAAAAACTGACGTACGAACGCCCGAGCGCAATGAAGCGCGAATTGGGATGCGGGTGCGGCCATTTCCGCTGTCCGTACGTGGAAATTCATTCCATGTTCGGCGCTAGGATGAAATTCACGCCGACCGCTGGCGTGTTGGCCGCCTTATAGATAATTTCTCCAAATCGTGCCAGACCAACCAAGGTCCAATCGGGACTTTTTTTTGCCCTGCGGCAAAGAGTGTAAAGGGAAACTGAAAATTCATGCGCCTGCTGGCTGAAGGTCTGAGTGCGAGGCGAGGCGAGGATCTGATTTTTAACGATATTTCCTTTGCTCTTAGTGCCGGCGAAGCCCTTGTGGTGACGGGTCCGAACGGGTCGGGAAAATCGACTTTGCTGCGTGTTCTGGCCGGTCTTCTCATGGCTGAAAAGGGCAGTCTCAAACTTGAGAATGGCCCTCCTGAAATGCGCCATCCGTCAGAGCTCAGCCACTATCTCGGCCACCGAAATGCGATGAAACGCGAGCTGACCGTCGCGGAAAATCTTTCCTTCTGGAAAAACTTCATGGGTGATTCGCCCGGTGGCTCGGGCAGGGACCTGGTCGAAGCGGTGGAAGCCGTCGGCCTTCCTGGGATCGCGCACCTACCCTTCGGCTATCTTTCGGCCGGCCAGCAGAGGCGCATGGCGATGGCCAAGCTGCTTGTCGCCCACCGTCCGATCTGGATCCTCGACGAGCCGACGGCGGCGCTCGACGCCGGTGCCGACAGGCTTTTTGCCGGATTGGTCAACGCGCATCTGGATCAGGGCGGCATCGTCGTTGCGGCCACGCATCAGCCGCTCGGGCTCGAGCGCACTGGGGAATTGCGGATGACCGGCTTTGCCGGCGTCGGCGGAGGCATGTGGCATGACGCGTAATCTGGCGATCGCGGGCAAAGAGATGAAAGGGGCGTGCAGGTGATCGCGCTCTTCCTCCGCGACCTCAAGCTTTCCATCCGCGCCGGCGGCGGCGCGATGATCGGCGTTTTGTTCTTCATGACGGTCGTCGCCGTCATCCCCTTCGGTGTCGGCCCTGACCTTAATCTTCTCGCGCGGATCGGGCCTGCCATCCTGTGGATCGGGGCGCTGCTCGCGTCGCTGCTCGGTCTCGACCGGCTGTTCCAGGCGGAGCGCGAAGACGGGTCGCTCGATCTGATGCTGATGCAGGAAACGCCGCTGCTCGCCACCGTGTTCGTCAAATGCGCGGCCCACTGGGCCGCCACCGGCCTGCCGCTGGTGATCGCTGCACCGCTGCTCGGCCTGTTCATGAACATGGACGAGCTTGCAATCGGCGCCACCATGCTGACGCTGCTTGTCGGAACGCCGGCGATCACCTTCATCGGTGCCGTCGGTGCGGCCGTTGCCGTGTCGCTGCCGCGCGGTGGTCTGCTGGTGTCGATCCTGGTGCTGCCGCTTGCCATTCCGGTGCTGATCTTCGGCGTCAGCGCCGTCTATGCGGCGATCGAGGACCCGGCCCCGTTTCTGCCGCCCTTGATGATATTGATGGCAATCACCCTGTTTTTTGCCGTCATCGGGCCGGTTGCCGCCGCCGCGGCGCTTCGCCATGCGTCCGACTGACGCGGATGGTGCGGGAAACCGATAAACTGTTTGCGGTTTTCCGTCTGTCTCCCGCTCTAACCTGTTAAAATCGATGACGTTTATGATCGTTGGGTTGATGCGACAGAAGAACCATCGTGATCTCGTGATTGACGGGGATCAATTGCAGCAAAGGGCCTTAGGCGTTAAAGAGCCATCATGAGCGAAAACAGCCTTGCTATCCGCAAATTCAGCGATCTCGCCAACCCGACGCGGTTTCTGGCGCTGGCCGATCGCGTCCTGCCGTGGTTTGCGGCGCTGACGGCGCTTTTCTTCGTCCTCGGCCTCTGGCTGTCGTTCACGACGGAAGGCGACTATCAGCAAGGCGAGACGGTGCGCATCATGTATGTGCATGTGCCGGCCGCCTGGC
The DNA here is from genome assembly GCF_017488845.2 of Ensifer canadensis. Lineage (NCBI taxonomy): Bacteria > Pseudomonadati > Pseudomonadota > Alphaproteobacteria > Hyphomicrobiales > Rhizobiaceae > Ensifer > Ensifer canadensis. Next base: position 3,517,053 of record NZ_CP083370.1, on the reverse strand, counting down.
TGTCGATGATGTGTTACTCGGTGATGGCGCTCGCTGCCATTGGCACGCTCGTCTGGCGGCATCCGCTGGCCGACGTGTCGTCGCGGGCCGCAGCGCCGATCGGCGCCTGTTTCACCTTCCTGGCGCTCGTCACCGGCTCGCTGTGGGGCAAACCGATGTGGGGCGCCTGGTGGGTTTGGGATGCACGACTGACGTCGGTCTTCGTGCTGTTTCTGATGTATCTCGGGCTGATGGCGCTCAACCGCGCCATCGACGACCCGGCGCGTTCGTCGCGCGTCTCGGCCGTGCTGGTGCTGGTCGGCTTCGTCAACATTCCGATCATCAAGTTTTCGGTCGAATGGTGGAACACGCTGCATCAGCCGGCGAGCGTACTCAGGCTTGATGGCCCGACGATCGACCCGGAGTTTCTCCGCCCGCTCGTCGTCATGGCCATCGCCTTCACGCTTCTGTTCTTCACGCTGCACATCGCCGCCATGCGCAACGAGATCTGGCGCCGGCGTGTGACGTCGCTTCGCCGTCTGGCGGCCCGAAGTGCCGGCCGGGAGGTCTGATCCAAATGATGAGCCACGCTGCCTATGTTTTTGCCAGCTACGGGATCGCGACGCTGACCGTCGTCGGCCTCTGTCTCTGGGTGATCGCCGACGGGCGCGCGCGCCAGCGTGAGCTGCGCGAACTCGAAGCGGCAGGGGTACGCCGGCGTTCGGCGGAAGCAGCAACCGGAGAGCCGCGATGACAAGCAGCCCCGCACCCGGTAGCGAGGAGCGCAAGCCCGGAGCCCTGCGTGTCGGCCTTGCGCTGCTGCCGCTGGCGATCTTCGCGGCGCTTGCCGCCATCTTCTGGAGCCAGCTCAATTCCGGCAAGGATGTCAGCGAAATCCCCTCGGCGCTGATCGGCACCAAGGCGCCGATGCTCGACATGTCGCCGCTCGAAGGCGCGACCCGGGACGGCCAGCCGATGCCGGCGCTGACCGACGCTGCCATCAAGGGCAAGCTGACGCTGGTCAATGTCTGGGCTTCCTGGTGTGTGCCGTGCCGGCAGGAGCATCCGTTCATTCTCGAACTGTCGAAGGACGAGCGTCTGACGGTCGTCGGCATCAACTACAAGGACCAGAACGAAAACGCCCTCCGGTTCCTGGGCGAACTCGGCAATCCCTTTGCAGCCGTCGGTGTTGATCCGCGCGGCAAGGCGGCGATCGACTGGGGCGTCTACGGTATTCCCGAATCCTATCTCGTCGGCGCCGACGGCACGATCCTTTACAAGCGCGTCGGTCCGTTCGACGAGAAGAGCGTGAAGGAAGGGCTGATGCCGGCGATCGAGAAGGCTGCCGCTGGTTCTTGAGCGGTTCAGGCCAAGTCCGCAATTGACCTCGTAACGTTTCGTGCAACGGCTACGATTCGCGCCTCATCCTGTGCTCGTCACAGGGATCCAGCCACGGTGCGTCCGCACCGTGAATGACCATGGGCTGCTTAATTTTCCAAGAAAGTTCGCCTTGCAGTCAGGGCGGAGTCTCGCGCGCCGCCGACGCGGCGCTGCTGGATCCCTGTGACAAGCACAGGGATGAAGGAGGTTGATTGTTCGCCTCCAGCCAACTTTCCGGGGGCGGGGATGAGCGAACCGCCGCCTTAAATCGCCGCCTGCCACTCGCGAATTGCATCCAGCGGCCAGACCAGCATCAGCACATTGAGGGTGAGGTTGTCGCGGATCAGCCAGCCGGTGAAGAGTTCGAAGCCGATGGCGATCAAAACGGTCAGCCAGACGGGCATGCGGGCGGCAAACAGGAAGCCGGCGACCATGGCCAGCGTGTCCATCGTCGAATTGAGGATGCTGTCGCCGAAATAGTCGAGCGAGATCGTCGCCGAGCGGTAGCGGTCGATCACCATTGGGGTGTTTTCGGCGATCTCCCAGGCGGATTCGATGACCATCGCCAGGAACAGCTTGGCGGTCAGTGGCTTGCCGCGCAGAAGCAGGTGGCCGAGGCCATAGAACAGGAAGCCGTGGATGATGTGCGACGGCGTGTACCAGTCAGCAATGTGCTGGGAATTGCCGCTCGATTTGACGACGGGTTCGAAGATTTTGACGTAGCCGCAGTCGCAGATCCAGATGCGACCCATCAGATGCTGGGTGATGACCTGGATCGCGAGAACGCCGACACAGGCCACGAACCAGAGCAGCGCCCGCCGGTTCTGACTGTCATTGCCGTCGATGGCTGTGCTCACTTGGCGCTATCCTGATCCAGCGAATGCTTCATGATCAACGGCATTTGCGCCAGTGTAAACAGGATGGTGATGGGCATCGTGCCCCAGACCTTGAACGCCACCCAGAAATCGGTGGAGAACGAACGCCAGATGACCTCGTTGAGTACGGCCAGCACCAGGAAGAAAATGCCCCACCGCACCGTCAGCTTGCGCCAGCCGTCTTCATCGAGCTTGAAGGCGGAGTGGAAGACGTAGCCGAGCAACGACTTGCCGAAGAGAAGCCCGCCGAGCAGGATCGTGCCGAACAGCGTGTTGACGATCGTCGGTTTCATCTTGATGAAGGTATCGTTCTGCAGCCAGAGGGTCAGCGCGCCGAAGACGAAGACGACGATGCCGGAGATCAGTGGCATCATAGGCAGCGTGCGCGTCAGCATCCAGGAGACCACGAGCGCAATCGCGGTGGCGGCCATGAACAGGCCGGTCGCGATGAAGATCGGGCCGCCGAGTTCGGAGAGCGTCGGGAAATGTCCGGCCAGCCACTCGCCGCGGGAATTGGCGAAGAAGAAGACCATCAGGGGTCCGAGCTCCAGCACCAGCTTCAACAGCGGGCTGACTTCCTTCTGCGGCTTGGTAGCCTCGATCGTCGACATTTCGGGATCCTGTTTTTGCATGTGCCTGCCGCTCATAACACCAGCTTTGCGGCAAAACCATATCAAGGCAGCCGGCTTGCGCAAACGCCACCGGACATTTCCGTAAATCGGAACCGATTTACGGGCAAATCATGCTGCCGATCAAAGATTGCCTCTTATGGCGCATTGCCTCGAACAAGACGTGGCGGACATCCGCCGTCACGCGGCGACGCCCGCGATCGCCTCGGCGAAATCCTTGGCCTCGAATGGTTCGAGATCGTCGATGCCTTCGCCGACGCCGATGAAATAGACCGGCAGCTTGTGCTTGGCGGAGATGGCGACGAGAATGCCGCCGCGGGCCGTGCCGTCGAGCTTGGTCATGATCAGCCCGCTGACGCCGGCGACGTTGCGGAAGATCTCCACCTGCTGCAGCGCGTTCTGGCCGGTGGTGGCGTCAAGCGTCTGCAGCACCGTGTGCGGTGCGTCCGGGTCGAGCTTGCCGAGCACGCGCACGATCTTTTCCAGTTCGGCCATCAGCTCGGCCTTGTTCTGCAGCCGACCCGCGGTGTCGATGATCAGCACGTCGGCCTTCTTTTCGCGCGCCTGCTGGAAGGCCTCATAAGCAAGGCCGGCGGCATCGGCGCCGAGCTTCGATGAAACGATGTCGGACTTGGTGCGATCGGCCCAGATCTTCAGCTGCTCGATGGCGGCGGCGCGGAAGGTGTCGCCGGCGGCGAGCATCACCTTGAGGCCGGCGCCCGACAACTTGGCCGCGAGCTTGCCGATCGTCGTGGTCTTGCCCGTGCCGTTGACGCCGACGACCAGGATGACATGCGGCTTGTGGCTGAGGTCGAGTTCCAGCGGCTTGGCGACGGGCGAAAGCACCTTGGTGATTTCGCCGGCCATGATCCGCGACACGTCCTCGCCGGACACGTCCTTGCCGTAGCGCTCGGAGGCGAGCGTATCGGTGATGCGCATGGCAGTCTCGACGCCGAGATCGGCCTGGATCAGCAGATCCTCCAGGTCCTGCAGCGTCGCCTCGTCGAGCTTGCGCTTGGTAAAGAGGCTGGCGATCTGGCCGGTCAGTTGCGACGAGGTGCGGGCAAGCCCGCGGCGCAGGCGCTGATACCAGGTAAGCTTGGGCTGTGGCGCGGCAACGGGCTCTTCCTGCGCGCGCTCGGCAGCGCTGGCAAAACCCTTCGGCAGGCTGGCGGCAATAACAGCTTCGGGGGCAGGTGCTTCGGGCAGCGGCGTTCCGAGGACCGGCTCCTCGGGGACCGCTGCCTCTGAAACTGGCGCCTCGAAAACACTGTCGTCTTGTTCGACGACATCCTCGACAGGTGCCGCATCTGCAGCCAGTTCATCGCTCGCATCGTCGCCGATCGGCTGATCTTCGACGGCTGCGATTTCCTCCTGCTCGGCCAGATCCTCTGGCTCGACAGGCGGCTCTTCCGGTGCTGTTTCCTGAAGCGCGGCGTAGGCCTCAAGCGCCTCTTGCGTTGTGGGCGACAGTTCTCCCTGTTCTGCCGCTGCATCCACGGGCACGACCGCGTCTTCGCTGACAGAGGTATTCTCGTCGTTGCGCGCCTCGTCCGATGCCGGTCCGCCCGCGGTCTCGATCTCGGCCGGCAGGATCGGGTCCTCGACGGCAAGCGGCAGGGCTTCGATATCAGACAGCGGCTCAAGCAGTTCTTCAGAGGCTTCTTCGGCCGCGGACTGCTCGGCAACGGGCTCGTCGATTTCTACGTCGACCGGGGCGATCGCCTCGGGGATAACGGGCTCCGGCGCCGGCGGCACTTCGGCCGGTACCGCTGCTGCGACGTCCGCTTCCGGCGCGGCATCCTGCGGCTTGGTTTCCTCGACAGTGCCCTTGCCGAAGGAGAAGATCTTCTTGATGAAACCGATTGCCATTCAGGGATTCCGCATGAGTCAGGCCGCAGCCATCTGTTTTACCTGCATCGTCAGATGCTTGCCATTGTGGCCGGTGATCGTGACCGGCACAAGCGCACGGGGTTTGAGGCCGGCGGCGTCGACGAGCGTGAAGTTTTCGGTGTGAGCGAGGCCGTTGTTTTCGACCAGCAGCGTCTGCGCGCTGCCGACCATGCCTTCGAGATGGCGGGCATAAAGGGCCGCGCCCGTCGCGCGAAGGCGGGCGGCGCGATCCTTGACCAGCGCCCGGTCAAGCTGCGGCATACGCGCTGCCGGCGTGCCGGGACGGGGGCTATAGGGAAAGACGTGCAGATGGGCGATGCCGCAATCCTTGGCAAGCCGCACGGCATTTTCAAACATCTCTTCGGTTTCCGTCGGGAAGCCGGCGATCATGTCGGCGCCGAGACTGATATCGGGGCGCAAGCGCCGGACCTTGTCCGTGAAGGCGAGGGCGTCGGCGCTCGAATGGCGACGTTTCATGCGCTTCAGGATCATGTCGTCGCCATGCTGCAGCGACAGATGCAGATGCGGCATGAAGCGCGCTTCGTCGGCAATCAAATCGAACAGATGGCCGTCGGCCTCGATGCCGTCGATCGAGGAAAGGCGCAGGCGGCGGATATCCGGCACCTGTTTGAGAAGCGTCTTTGCCAACAGTCCCAGCGTCGGGGTTCCCGGCAGATCGGCGCCGTAGCTCGTCGCATCGACGCCGGTGAGCACGATCTCGCTGTAGCCGCCCTCGACGAGCCTGCGTGCCTGGTCGACCACCGCACCCATCGGTACCGAGCGGGAATTGCCGCGTCCATAAGGGATGATGCAGAAGGTACAGCGGTGATCGCAGCCGTTCTGCACCTGGATGAAGGCGCGTACGTGACCGTCGATATGCTTGACCATCTGTGGTGCTGTGGCCCGCACGCTCATGATGTCGTTGACGCGCAGCTTTTCTTCCGCCGAGACGCCGAAATCGGGCAGCGATCGGTAGGAGGCGCTTTTCAGCTTCTCCTCGTTGCCGAGCACGGCGTCGACCTCGGCCATACCGGCGAAGGTTTCCTTCTCCGTCTGGGCGGCGCAGCCGGTGACAATGATGCGGGCATGCGGGTTGTCGCGGCGGGCGCGGCGGATCGCCTGGCGCGCCTGGCGCACGGCCTCGCCGGTCACCGCACAGGTGTTGACGAGGATGGCGTTGTTCAACCCCGCCTTTTCGGCTTCCGCCCGCATCACTTCGGATTCGTAGGTATTGAGACGGCAGCCGAAGGTTATGACCTCGACGCCGCTCAAAGCGCCCGGGCCTCGGCGGTTCCCGGTTGGGTTTCATCGCGCTGCCAGGCGCCGGTCGCAGGGTCGACGGTTCCCGACCATTCCCATTCGGCCGGGCCGGTCATGACGACATGGTCGTCCGCTTCACGCCACTCGATCGACAGTGGGCCACCGGGCACGTTGACGATCACCCTGCGGTCGGTGCGGTCGGTCCGGGCGGCGCTGACGGCCGCAGCACAGGCAGCAGAACCGCAGGCAAGCGTCAGGCCGGCCCCGCGTTCCCAGGTTCTGAGGTCCAGTTCATTTCGCGAAAGCACGCGCGCAATCGAGATGTTGGCCCGCTCCGGGAACATCGGGTGGTTTTCGAGCAGCGGCCCGAAGCGTTCGAGGTCATAGGACCAGACGTCGTTGTCGACCCAGAAGATCGCGTGCGGATTGCCCATCGAGGCAACCGACGGCGAATGCAGCACGGGATTGTCGATCGGGCCGATCTGCAGCTCGATCCGGCGCGTGTCGTGAAACTCTTCCGACAGCGGGATTTCGTCCCAGCCGAAGCGCGGGCTTCCCATGTCGACGGAGATCGTGCCGTCGTCGTGCTCCTTGGCTTCGAGCAGGCCAGCAACCGTATGGAAGAGAAAGGCCTTCTTACCGGTTTCGGCGGCAAGCGCCTGGACGACGCAGCGCGTGCCGTTACCGCAGGCCTGGGCCATCGAGCCGTCGGAATTGACGATATCGATCCACGCGTCGGTGCCGGCGGCCTTCGGATCGTGGATCGCCATGATCTGGTCGAAGGCGGTGGCCGGATCGGCGTTGAGCGATATGGCAGCCTGCGGCGTCACGCGGTCGCGGCGGCCGCGCATGTCGACGACCAGGATCTTGTTTCCAAGCCCGTTCATTCTGGCAAATTGCACGTTGTCGACCATGTCGCGATTGTCCAAACCAGCCTCGCCAAGCGGAGGCACCCTTCATTTGGGCTGTATATGGCGGAAAAGCCCGGAAATTACCAGTGCCGGCTTCCCAGTGCCGGCTTCATTGGCGCGTCGACGACGAAGGCGGCACATCGAAGATTTCGCCCGGGCGCATGGCCCTGAAGCGCGTGCGGGCAATCTCGGCCTCGTCAAGCGCCTGTTCGAGCGCCTTGACCGGTGCATCGACGCCTTCATCGGTCAAGCGGAAGGTTCCCCAGTGGTGCCCAGCCACGTGGTCGGCGGCGCAGTCGATCATGCCCTGCACCGCCTCTTCCGGGTTCTGGTGATGATCCTGCATGAACCAGCGCGGCTCGTAGGCGCCGAAGGGCAGGTTGGCGAGGCGGAAGCCGCCATGTTTTTCGCGGGCGGCGCGATAGTTGATGCCGCCGTGAAAGCCGGTGTCGCCGACGTGGTAAATCTTGCCAACAGGGGTTTCGATGACGAAGGCCGCCCAGAGCGCCATGCGGCGATCGCCGGAGCCGCGCGCCGACCAGTGATGGCAGGGCTCGGCATGGATCACCAGTTCGTCTTCAAGGTCCAGCCGGTCGCCCCAGTCGAGAACGGATATGGTCGCGTCCGGCACGGCGCGGCGGATGATTGTGTCGTTGCCGAGCGGCGTGACGATCAGCGGACTGTGCTCTTCGTTGAGGGCTGCCAGCGTATCGAGATCGAGATGGTCGTAGTGGTTGTGGGTGACGAGCACGAGGTCGATCGGCGGCAGATCGTCCATCTCGATGCCTGGCGCATTGCGCCGTGCTGGGCCGACGAAGGAAAACGGGCTCACCCTGTGTGCCCAGACCGGGTCGGTCAGTATGTTGAAGCCATGCACCTGGATCAAAAGGCTCGCGTGGCCGATCATCGTCACCCGCAGGCGGTCGGCCTCGATGCTCAGATCCGGCTTTGCCTGCTGAAACGGGCTTGGATAATGCGTCGGCCACCTCACCTTGCCTCGACCGAGCTGCCAGCGCAGAAGGTCGCCCATGCCCCGCGGCTGCCGGCCATTGGGGTTGAAGAACCGCGTTCCGTCGAAGTGGTCGGAGGCGGGCCCCCGATAATAAGGATTGACCTTCGGCATCGTCGCTTTCCGGCGATTGTTTGGTGGCGGTGTCTGAAAAAGATAGGCGCTTGCGATGCGTCGTGACAGGGTGAGGGGACAAGGTTTAAGAAATTCTTGAAAATAGCAACTTGATTGCTATCGTGCCTCATGCTGGTTCGCTTCGACAAACAGGAACGTCTGTACAAGGCCATCAAACTGGTCCGGCCGATCCATCTCAATGTGCATCGTTCGATCGAGCACATGCTGGAAGGTTCGGGCATATCCGTCGCCGAAAGGGCGGTGCTCGAGCTTCTCTGCGTGGAGCCATTGACAGTGCCGGAGGCGGCGCGGCGGTTGTCGATGAAACGGCAGTTCGTGCTGCGCGTCGTCGTCGGACTGCTGGAAAAGGGACTTCTGGAAAAGCAACCCAACCCGGAACATCGACGCGCCTATTTCTGTGCGCCGAGCGTTGTCGGTCGCGACCTGTTCGAGGCCATCCACCGGCGCGAACTCGAATTGCTGCACGCGGTTCTGGGCGATATCAACCAGACCGAAGTGGTTGCGGCACTCAGGGTCATGACCCGCGTCGCGACGGCGTTCGATGAGCTGGCACGTGAACTTGGCGCAGCGGATGACAAGGAAGGCTCTTGACCGCCGGGATTGGTGCTGTGAGCGTCGCGGCGCAGTCCGTGCCTGAAATCCCTGCTGCCGGATTTGCCGGCCGTTCTTGACTTTTCGGCCGCTTTCCTGTTTATCGCGGCAAATTCCTTCGCAAGTTGATGACTTCGAAGCCACCGACCAGGCCCCGTAAAGGTATAAAGAGAGCCCGGAGGTCAACATCCGACAGCGCGTTGCGCCCTCGGGTGGTTTTTGGCTTTGCGCCTTGTTTTTCAGGCGAAGGAACCCACGTTTCCGGCTAGTCTCCATGCCACCGGAAACCAGAAGGAAGTGAGAATGTTCGAGAGCCTCCAGGACCGCCTTGGTTCCATATTGAATGGACTGACCGGCCGCGGCGCATTGTCGGAAGCAGATGTTTCCGCGGCGCTTCGCGAGGTTCGCCGTGCGTTGCTCGAAGCCGATGTCGCCCTCGACGTCGTGCGCTCCTTTACTGAAAAGGTTCGCGAGAAGGCCGTTGGCGCCGAGATCCTGAAATCGATCAAGCCCGGGCAGATGGTCGTCAAGCTCGTCCATGACGAGCTGGTCGAGATGCTGGGCTCCGAGGGCGTCACTATCGACCTCAATGCGCCGGCACCGGTCGTCATCATGATGGTCGGTCTGCAGGGCTCGGGCAAGACGACGACCACCGGCAAGATCGCCAGCCGGATGAAGACGCGGGACAAAAAGAAGGTCCTGATGGCTTCGCTCGACACCCGTCGTCCGGCCGCCCAGGAGCAGCTTCGCCAGCTCGGCGTTCAGGCCGGCGTCGATACGCTGCCAATCATCGCCGGCCAGTCGCCGACCGATATCGCCGCGCGCGCCGTGCAGGCCGCCAAGCTCGGCGGCCACGACATCGTCATCCTCGACACCGCCGGCCGTACGCATATCGACGAGCCGCTGATGATCGAGATGGCGGAAATCAAGCGGAAGTCCAATCCGCATGAGATCCTGCTGGTCGCCGATGCGCTGACCGGTCAGGATGCCGTCAACCTCGCCCGCAACTTCGACGAACGCGTCGGCATCACCGGCCTCGTGCTCACCCGTATGGACGGCGACGGCCGCGGCGGTGCAGCACTTTCGATGCGCGCCGTTACCGGCAAGCCGATCAAGCTCATCGGCGTCGGCGAAAAGATGGGCGAACTCGAAGAGTTCCATCCGCGCCGCGTTGCCGACCGTATCCTCGGCATGGGCGACATCATCTCGCTGGTCGAAAAGGCTGCCGAGAACATCGACGCCGAAAAGGCGGCCGCAATGGCCGCCAAGATGGCCAAGGGCAAGTTCGACCTGAACGACCTCGCCGACCAATTGCGTCAGATGCAGAAGATGGGCGGCATGGGCGGTATCATGGGCCTGATGCCCGGCATGGCCGGCATGAAGGACAAGATGGCCTCGGCCGGTCTCGACGACAAGCTGTTCGGACGCCAGATCGCCATCATCTCCTCGATGACCAGGGCCGAGCGCGCCAACCCGGACATGCTGAAGCATTCCCGCAAGAAGCGCATCGCCGCCGGTTCCGGCACCGATGCTGCCGACATCAACAAGCTTCTGAAGATGCACCGCCAGATGGCGGACATGATGAAGATGATGGGCGGCAAGGGCAAAGGCGGCATGATGAAGCAGATGATGGGCGGCCTTGCCAGCAAGATGGGCCTCGGCGGCCTTGGTGGCGGCGGCATGCCCGATCTGTCGAGCCTCGACCCCAAGCAGCTCGAAGCGTTGCAGAAGCAGGCGGAAGCAGCCGGCCTCAAGCCCGGCGGCATGCCGGGCCTTGGCGGCGGCGGCCTGCCCGGTCTCGGCGGCGCCAAGCTTCCGGGCCTTGGCGGTTTCCCCGGCCTTCCGGGCCTACCCAAGAAGAAGTGAGGATCGGTGAGAGATGATTGATCCCGAAATCAAAAAGGAATTGGCGGGTTACCGGCAGTCGATCGACAACATCGATGCCGCGCTCGTCCACATGCTGGCCGAACGGTTCCGCTGCACCCAGGCGGTCGGCGTTCTCAAGGCCAAGCACAATCTGCCGCCGGCCGATGCGGCGCGCGAAGAATACCAGATCGAACGTCTTCGCCACCTGGCGAAGGATGCCAATCTGGATCCGGATTTCGCCGAGAAGTTCCTGAACTTCATCATCAAGGAAGTCATCCGGCATCATGAAGCCATCGCCGCCGATCGCACGCATTCCGCGGGCACCGTCGGCACCACCCATTCCGCTTGAACGAAGCGGTCAAGAAAGCCTGCAAGGAGTTACTCAAATGGCACTGAAAATTCGTCTCGCCCGTGGCGGTTCCAAGAAGCGTCCTTACTACCAGATCGTCGTTGCCGACGCCCGCAGCCCGCGTGACGGCCGCTTCCTCGAGAAGATCGGTTCCTGGAACCCGATGCTCGGCAAGGACGACGAAAAGCGCGTCGAGCTGAACGCCGAGCGCATCAGCCACTGGATCGCCCAGGGCGCCCAGCCGACCGACCGCGTCATGCGCTTCCTCGACCAGGCCGGTATCGCTCAGCGTCCGGCTCGCAGCAACCCGAACAAGGGTCTGCCGGGCAAGAAGGCTCAGGAGCGCGCTGCTGAAGCCAAGCAGAAGGCCGAAGACGCCGCTGCTGCCGCTGCCGAAGGTGCCGCGGAATAATATCCGGCAAACGGATGAAGGAGACGGGCGGCATTTCCATGCCGCCCGTTTTCCGTTATGTGCACCCTGAAATCCCCAAACGGATACGGATGATGAGCAAACTCGAAAACCCGGTTCTGATGGCGACTGTCGGCGCGGCGCAAGGTTTGCGCGGCGAGGTCAGGGTCAAGTCTTTCACCGACGACCCGACGGCACTCGGCGATTATGGCCATCTCCATAGCGCCGATGGGCGCGTGTTCGAGGTGCTGGAAATCCGCGAGGCCAAGAACGTGGTCGTCGTCCGCTTTCGCGGCGTCAACGACCGCACGGCCGCCGAGGCGCTGAATGGCCTCGAACTGTTCGTCGATCGCGACAATCTGCCCGACGACGATCTCGACGAAGACGAATTCTTCTATGCCGACCTCGAGGGCCTCGAGGCCATCGACGGCAGCGGCAAGAGCTACGGCACCGTGACGGGCGTGTTCGATTTCGGCGCGGGCGACCTGCTGGAGCTCAAGGGGCCGGGCAAGCGCCCCGTGCTCATTCCCTTTACTGAATGGTCCGTTCTGGAGATCGATTTGGAAGGCGGCAAGCTGCTGGTCGATCCGCTGGCCGCCGGCCTCATCGACGACAAGGACGAGCCCGGCAGCCCGTTTTCGGCCAAGCGCAAGTGAGCGCCAAGGCAATGTCCTTCCGCGCAACGGTTCTCACGCTCTATCCCGAAATGTTTCCCGGCCATCTCGGCGCCTCGCTCTCCGGCCGGGCGCTGGAGCGCGGCCAATGGTCGATCGATGCCGTGCAGATCCGTGACTTTGCGGAGGACAAGCACCGGACCGTCGACGATACGCCGGCCGGCGGCGGCGCCGGCATGGTGCTGAGGCCCGACGTCCTCGCCCGTGCGATCGACGCGGTGTCGCAGGACGATCATCGCCCGCGGCTGCTGATGAGCCCGCGCGGTAGGCCCTTGACGCAGAAGCGCGTGCGCGAACTTGCCGACGGTCCCGGCGTGGTCATCGTCTGCGGGCGGTTCGAAGGTGTCGACCAGCGCGTCATCGACGGGCGCGCGCTCGAGGAAGTGTCGATCGGCGACTATATCCTCTCGGGCGGCGAGCCGGCAGCGCTGACGCTGCTCGATGCCGTCGTGCGCATCCTGCCCGGGGTGATGGGCAACGAGCTGTCGGGCGTTCACGAAAGCTTCGAAGGCGGGTTGCTGGAGCATCCGCACTATACCCGTCCGCAGGTCTTCGAGGGCAGGGAGATCCCGGCCGTGCTGACCTCGGGCAATCACGGCGCCATCGCCAAGTGGCGCGAGGCGGAAGCCCGTCGGCTGACCGAGGCGCGTCGGCCGGACCTGCTTCCTCAACCCGTGAAGAAGTAATAGGCGGCGAGCAGCAAGCCGACCGCGACGACCAAGGCGCGGATCACCGCCTGCGGCACGCGCCGTGCCGCCCAGACGCCGAGATAACCGCCGAGGGCGGCACCGGGAACCATGATCGCCGCATGCAGCCACGACACGACCCCGCCGGCGGCGAAGACCACGATGGCGATGGTGGCGATGACGATCGAGATGAAGTTCTTCAGCGCATTCAGGCGGTGATAGCCGCCACCGGTGGCAAGTCCCAACACCGCCAGCATCATGATGCCCATGCCGGCGCCGAAGAAGCCGCCATAGATCGAGGTTGCGAACTGGCTGACGACACCGGCCGGGCTGATCGCATGCTCGTCGATGCGGGCCTTGGGCTTCAGGAGCGGCCCGGCGGCGAAGATCGCCGTCGCGGCGATCAGCAGCCAGGGGACGAGCGCACGAAACGAGGCGTTCGACAGGGAGATCAGCAACACCGCGCCGGCAAGTCCGCCGACCGCCGAAATGACGCCAAGAAGGATCGCCTGGCGGCGGTCCGCGCGGATCTCCTTGGCATAGGCAAGGGTCGAGGTGATATAGCCGGGAAGCTGGATGATCGACGACGTGGCATTGGCGACAATCGGCGGCAACCCGCCAAGGGTCATGGCGCCGAAGGTGAGGAAGGTTCCGCCACCGGCAATCGCATTGACCACGCCCGACAGGAAACCGGCGACGAAAAGCAGAAGTACTTCGAAGAAATGCATGGTCTCCCCCATCGCCCCCAGCTCGGCATAGCCCGCGGGCTTTGCAGCCGCAAGCCCGCGATTGAATGCATTTCAATGCGCGTTATTTCGAAATCTCTGATAGAATTCGCGCCGAACGCCTCCATGGCCCGGAAAATATGGCTTGCGGGGATGACAAGCGGGTTTTCTTCGTGTAAGTGCCGCCCCGGTTCGGGTTGTTTGCCCGTCGACCACCAACAAAGAATGGTGAATCCGCTCCTGCCGGGGTCCGGCAACATCTGAAGGTACGTCCGACAGGTCGATCGAGAGCGCTCTGGCTGTTTCAGAAGAACTTGAAAGGTTAACCCGATGAACATCATCCAGCAGCTGGAAGCCGAACAGGCCGCCAAGATTGCCGCCAAGCGCACGCTCCCCGATTTCTCCGCAGGCGACACGCTGCGCGTCAACGTCCGCGTTGTCGAAGGCACGCGTACCCGCGTTCAGGCCTATGAAGGCGTTTGCATCGCTCGTTCGGGCGGCGGCATCAACGAAAGCTTCACCGTTCGCAAGATCTCCTACGGCGAAGGCGTTGAGCGCGTATTCCCGGTTTACTCGCCGCTCGTCGAGAGCGTTGAAGTGGTTCGCCGCGGTAAGGTCCGTCGCGCCAAGCTCTACTACCTGCGCGATCGTCGCGGCAAGTCGGCTCGTATCGTTGAAAACACCGGTACGCGCGCCCGCAAGCTGAACGACGCCGAGCGCCAGGCCGTTGTCGAGGAAAAGGCACGGATCGAAGCTGAAAAGATCGCAGCAGCTCAGGCTCTTGCAGCCGAAAAGGCAGCAGCCGAAGCCGCAGAAGCCAAGGCAGCAGCAGAAGCCGCCGAAGCCAAGGCAGCTGAAGCCGCAGCGGAATAAGATTTCAATCCTTTGGGATTGTAGGGAAGGCGGCCTCGGGCCGCCTTTCTTTTTTGGTACTATGCGCTTGTCTTTTCTTAGCAATCCGTGACATTTTTCGCTGCCACACTTTTCGGGAGCTCTTCCAATGACAATCCGTCGCCATGTGCTTGCGGGCATCGCAGCCGCACTTGCCGTTCCATTTGCTTTTTCTGCACCGGCTTTCGCCAGCGACCTGCCGGATCTCGGTGGCAAGACGGTTGTCGTCGTCACGGAAAATGCCTACCCGCCGCTGCAGTTCGTCGATCCGAAGACCGGTGAGGCGATCGGCTGGGAATATGATGCGATGAACGAGATCGCCAAGCGTCTGAACTTCAAGGTCGAGTACCAGAACACCAGCTGGGACGCGATGATCCAGGCTGTTCACGACGGCCAGTACCAGATCGGCATGACCGGCATTACCATCAAGGACGACCGCAAGGAGAAGGTCGACTTCTCCGATCCGTACATGCGCTCGCAGCAGTTCATGCTGGTGCGCGGCGACGAGAACCGCTTCAACGACGGCAAGAGCTTCGGCGCCTTCGCCGACGGTCTGGTCGGCGCACAGCCGGGCACCTCGCCGTTCTACACCGCCGTCTACGAAATGCTCGATGGCAACGAGCAGAACCCGCGCATCAAGCTGTTCGAAACCTTCGGTGCCACCGTGCAGGCGCTCAAGGCCGGCGACGTCGACGTCGTCCTGACCGACAGCGTTGCCGCCAAGGGGTATGTCGATTCGTCCGAAGGCAAGCTGAAGGTCGTCGGCGGCCCGCTCGGCACCGAGGATTTCGGCTTCATCTATCCCAAGGGTTCGGACCTGGTCGGCCCGGTGAACGCCGCGATCAAGGCGCTGAAGGAAGATGGAACCTTCGACGCCTTGGATAAGAAGTGGTTCCTCGACTACAAGATGGGCGGCTGATCGCAGGCCATGGCCTCCCCACAATCGACTGATAAGTCCGGAAAGGGCGACTATCCCTGGTGGCTGGTCGCCCTTCTGGTGATTGCCGTGGCGCTCGCCGCTGTTATCGTCACCAATGACATCTACACCGAAGTCTTCAACGTCGTCCTCAAGGGCATTGGCGTCACCATTTTCGTGACCCTGATGGGCTTCGTGCTGGCGACGACGCTCGGTCTCGGCATTGCGCTGATGGCGCTGTCGGAGCACGCGGCACTTCGCCAGATCGCACGCTTCTACACCGAGGTCATCCGCGGCGTGCCGATCCTCGTCCTGTTGTTCTACATCGCCTTCGTCGGCGCGCCGACGCTCGTCACGGTCGCCAACTTCATCACCGCGCCGCTGATATCGGCCGGCTGGATGGAGCCGGTGGTGGTGCGCGACATCTCGCTGATGTGGCGGGCGATCATGGCGCTGATGATCGGCTATTCCGCCTTCATCGCCGAAGTCTTTCGGGCCGGCATCCTCTCGGTCGACAAGGGTCAGGTCGAGGCAGCCAAGGCGCTGGGCCTGACGCGCTACCAGCGGTTTCGCCTGGTGATCTTCCCGCAGGCGATCCGCGTGATCCTGCCGCCGCTCGGCAACGACTTCGTCGCCATGGTCAAGGACTCCTCGCTGGTCTCGGTGCTCGGCGTCGCCGACATCACCCAGATGGGCAAGGTCTACGCCTCCGGTTCCTTTCGCTTCTTCGAGACCTATTCGATCGTTGCCTATGTCTATCTCGTCCTGACCATTGGCCTGTCGCTGGGCTTGCGGGGGATCGAGCGGCGGTTGCGGCGCGCCGAGCAGCGTTGAGGCTGCTTCCACCGATTGCCGAAGTGTCAAAAAATTGATATGTACGGCCTCATGGAATCCAAGTTCGGATGTCGAGAGCAAAAAATCGTCGTGCTGCAGGACCACAAGCGTCTGCCGGCACGCTTTTTTGCGCGCGTATCCGGGGCGCTGACAAGCCTCCTATCCTGATCCCTTGATCAGTGTTTCCGGCTGCCTTGCTGCCGGCTTTTCCCTTACTTCTGAAAATTCGATGGATATATCGCCATGAGCGCACCGCGTACTCTCTATGACAAGATCTGGGACGACCATCTGGTCAACAGCCAGGACGATGGCACCTGTCTTCTCTACATCGATCGTCATCTCGTTCATGAGGTGACGAGCCCGCAGGCTTTCGAGGGCCTGCGCATGGCTGGCCGCAAGGTCCGCGCTCCGGAAAAGACGCTCGCCGTCGTCGACCACAACGTGCCGACCTCACCTGATCGCCATCTCGGCATCAAGAACGAGGAGAGCCGCATCCAGGTCGAGGCGCTCGCCACGAACGCAGCCGAGTTCGGTGTCGAATACTACTCGGAAAACGACAAGCGCCAGGGCATCGTGCACATCGTCGGCCCGGAGCAGGGCTTCACGCTGCCGGGCATGACCATCGTTTGCGGCGACAGCCACACCTCGACGCATGGTGCCTTCGGCGCGCTGGCGCATGGCATCGGCACGTCGGAAGTCGAGCACGTGCTTGCGACCCAGACGCTGATCCAGCAGAAGGCCAAGAACATGCTGGTGCGCGTCGACGGCCAGCTGCCGCCAGGTGTGACCGCCAAGGACATCATCCTTGCCATAATCGGTGAGATCGGTACCGCCGGTGGCACCGGACACGTCATCGAGTTTGCCGGCGAAGCGATCCGCTCGCTGTCGATGGAAGGCCGCATGACCATCTGCAACATGACGATCGAAGGCGGTGCCCGCGCCGGCCTGATCGCGCCCGACGAAACGACCTTCGAATACATCAAGGACAAGCCGCGCGCGCCGAAGGGCAAGGCCTGGGAAATGGCGCTCGACTATTGGAAGACGCTGCACACCGACGAAGGCGCGCATTACGATCGCGTCGTCGTGCTCGACGCTGCCGATCTGCCGCCGATCGTCTCCTGGGGTTCGTCGCCTGAGGACGTCATCTCGGTTCAGGGCATCGTCCCGAACCCGGACGAGATCCCGGAAGAAAACAAGCGCACCTCCAAGTGGCGCGCGCTTGACTACATGGGCCTGAAGCCCGGCACCAAGATCACTGACATCGCCATCGACCGCGTCTTCATCGGCTCGTGCACCAACGGCCGCATCGAGGATCTGCGCGCCGTTGCCGCTGTCGTCGAAGGCCGCAAGGTTGCGCCGACCGTTTCGGCGATGATTGTTCCGGGCTCCGGCCTCGTCAAGGAGCAGGCGGAAGCCGAAGGCCTCGACAAGATCTTCCGGGAAGCGGGCTTCGACTGGCGCGAGCCGGGCTGCTCGATGTGCCTGGCGATGAACGACGACCGGCTGAAGCCGGGCGAGCGCTGTGCCTCGACCTCCAACCGTAACTTCGAAGGCCGCCAGGGCTTCAAGGGACGCACACATCTGGTATCGCCGGCAATGGCGGCGGCCGCAGCGGTCGCCGGACATTTCGTCGACATTCGTGAGTGGAAGTAAGCTGGCGCGAGTGGAAATAAGCCGGTTCCTGAGCTTTCCGGCGTTGATGGCCGCCCTTCGGGGCGGCCTTTTTTGTGGTTCACTCCTACAGCGTCCTTTGCGCGTCAGATATGAGGCGCAAAGGACGCTGTAGCGCATTAAACCTGCTGCATAATTTCCTCCTTAAATCGATTCCGATTTAAGGAATTATGCAGTACGGGGACAAAACGTCGAAGCGATGCCAGAATGGACCTGACGGAGTAGATCGTACTTCGCTGCGAAGGAGGACGTGATGGCCGGGGATCGCGGGGCGAAAACATACCGCCTGATGCTGTTGCGCCATGCCAAGTCCGCATGGCCGGACGGCGTGCCGGATCACGACCGGCCGCTCGGCGAGCGCGGCCGCAAGGCGGCGCCACTGATCGGCGCAGATATGAAGCGCAAAGGGCTGATCCCGGGGCTCGCGATCGTTTCCACTGCGCGACGTGCGCGGGAAACCTGGGCGCTGGTTCGGGATAACCTGCCGCCGCCAATCCCCACCCGTGAGACGCGCGACATCTACGAAGTTGGGGCACCCGCCATTCTGGCGACCATTCGCGCCGTTGACCCTGATATCCGTAACCTGCTTGTCGTTGGCCACAATCCGGGCATGGAGGAACTTGCGCATCTGCTGGCCGGATCGGGCAGGCAGGAGGCGCTCGCGCGCATGCGGGAGAAGTTTCCGACAGCGGCGCTTGCCGTACTCGCGTTCGACGGCTCCAGTTGGGAGGACCTGGCATCGGGCCGGTGCCGTCTCATCGATTTCGTCACGCCGCGCCAACTCGCCTGAGGCCGCGCCGGCTTGCCTGATTGGATCAGATCTTGTGTTTTGCCAGCCTGCGCACAAGGGCGGACGGAAGGCGCTTTGCCAAGACCTTGGCCGCCGGTTGCAGCCGCGCCATGACAAGCTCGCGCAGCAGCCAGCCGCGCCAGGAGAACGCGAAAGCATAGTCGCTGACGGCAACCAGCCCGTCGGCGTGCTGCATCTTGTAGCCATCCGCTGGCGCCAGCAGGTCGAAGACACGGCTGCCGCGATCGGCGGCGGCCGCGAATGTCCGGTGGATCAGCAGCCGCCCGAGGCCCTCGCGGTCATAGCCAGGGTCGGTTGCCAGCACGTGTCCGAAGGTGTGGCCCTTGCAATCGAAGGACAGATCGACGCCGATCGGCCGCCCATCGCAGGCGATCGTCGAGGCGCAGAGGCCGGCGCCGGGATCGCCGGCCAGGTCCTCGAAGAACGCTTGGAAGCGGCTGTCCATGACGGTCGGCGACAGGATCGCGTTTTCGAGCAGCCAGTTCTTCTTGATGGTGATGGCAGCGGCTGCGGCCGTTGCGGCTGTTGACCCCGGCTCCGGCTCGGTAAAGGTGATGTCGCCGTGCTCTCGCAGCCTTCGCAGCCGGCGCCGATAGTTCGAGCGCTCGCGTGCGGAATAGGCGATGCCGGGGCCATCGGCTGTCACCCGCCGTGACAGGCTTGCGAAAGGCGCCTGCACGTCGCCAGGCAAGGAGGCGCCGCTTGGGATCACCGATCCGCATAGGGCAGCATCCGCTCTTACCCGCCGTGCTTCGAAGAGATCGGCGCCGAGCGATGCGACGGCGTTCCAGCCGGCTTCGAGCAAGGCGTGTCTGTTCTCGCCGGCCTCGACGAGCACGTCGCCGAATTGGGTCACCGGCGCTCCCATGAAACCAAGCACATCAAAACCAAGCTTGCGCCGGCGCACCAGTGGCCAGAGGGTGACGAGACGCCCGTCGATACGACCGATGAGGATGCAGAGCTGCGTCTTTGGATCGAGATAGTGCCGCGCCCAGTGTCGCAGGAAGATATGACGCTGGAACACCTGCTGAGGCTCCGCCGTCCGCTCGAACAGGTCGTCCCATTCCTTGTGCAGGGCCTCGAAGCCTTCGAGACTTGTGACGCAACTGATTTGGAGATTGTCGCCCAAAAGCTGAGAGCTCGGAGTTATCTCAACTGCGTCGGCGATCGGCGACGTCGCTCGGCCGGGCATGGCTCAGCCGCTTCGGAAGTGATTGACGAGCCGCCGCGTTCCTCTGATCGGGAAACGGGCAAGATAGGCAACCATGAGGGCGGGGTGGAGAGCGGCGAACGGGGCATCGTTCTCGACCAGATGCCGGATCGCGAGAACCGGCATCGGCGAGCGCAGTGGTCGGAAGTCCGGGTTCCACAGGCCGCGATCCTCGGAGCCTGCATGCATCATGCCGATCATCCGGGCGCGGGCGAGTGAATAGAACCGATGCCGCCGCTGGATGCGCTTCAACATCGCGATCCCATCCGCATCGGCGCAGTCAGGAAAGCCAACGATCACCGTGCGGAAATGCTTCATCGCGGGTTTGCAGGGGATGGCTTCGAGTTCGCCGAATGCGCCACGGATGAGCGCAAAGACCGTGTCTTCGTCCTCGGCGCGCGCGTCAGAAATCGCCAACCGGACGGTATCGATCTTGGCGGCCTGGCGGGTAAAGGGGCAGACAGCGCCGGTTCGTCCGAGATCGGAATGGCCGGCCATCAGATAGGATTCGACCCAGTCGAGCAGCTGCGCAATGTCGGAACCTTGCGAGACGCCGTCCGCGCTATCACGAACCTCTTTTATCCCGAAGAACCGTCCGTCGGTCGCCGGTATCGCTTTGGCCGTCTTGGTCAGCATCGGCAGCACTCGTCCTGCAAATCTCGCTTGAGGCTACATAGACACCAGAGCTTGCGGAAGTGTTGATGGTTGTGGCCGGTGAGGTTTCTCGCGTGATCTATGCTTTCCGAATTCTTCTTTCGATCGCCGGTCATGCCTCATATTGCAGCGTCGACATTAGACAACTTTGACGACGGTGCCGCGACGCAGATGCGGGATCAGCCGGCGCATGGCGGCAAGGCTTATGGCGACGCAGCCCTCGGTCGGCTCGTATCCGGGGCGGATGAGGTGAAAGAATATTGCCGACCCGGCATAACGGCGCCGGCTGGTCAGGTTCCAGTCCATCACCAGGCAGATGTCGTAGAGCCTGTCCGTGCGCATCATGTCCTCGTGGCTCGGCGCGAAGGGCGCATTGGCTGGACGGTTGTAGCGGGCATGACTGGGAGCGTCGCACCAGAGCATGCCGTTACGCGTGGCCCGCATCGGCAGCGGCGTCGGCGGCAGCAGGATGCGGTCGCGCCTGACATAGCCGCCGATGAGTTTCATCGCGGCGCGCGGCGTGGCACCGTCGCCCTCGCGCTTGCGGCTGGTAATGCCGCTGCGGCCGATGGCCGCTTGCTCCGTGCGGCCATCGAAGGTAACCAGTGCACGCCTGCGATCAAGCGGGGCAGGCCGGACGGTGATGACGGATTTGACTGGCCTTCTTCCCGACGTTTTCTTGCGCATCTCTCTCACAGATTTTTGAATTGTCCGTGATTTGGCGGGCACCATAAGCACGGTTGCATATATAACGAGGTTCCAAAACCGGTTCGCTTGCCAACACGGGCATTTGAGCTAGTTTGAAACCGGAAGCAAACAGGAATTGTCCCATGGCGACCCGTACCATTCTTCTTGTCGACGACGACAATGACCTGCGCGAAACGTTGGTCGAACAGCTTTCGCTGTACGAGGAGTTCGATCTTCTTCAGGAAGCGACTGCCGGCAAGGGGATACAGGCGGCGCGCGCCCAGCAGGTCGATCTGCTGATCATGGATGTCGGTCTGCCCGACATGGACGGGCGCGAGGCGGTCAAGCTCTTGCGCAAGGGCGGCTTCAAGGCGCCGATCATCATGCTCACCGGTCATGACACGGATTCGGATACGATCCTCGGTCTGGAAGCCGGCGCGAACGACTATGTCACCAAGCCGTTCCGCTTCGCCGTCCTCCTCGCCCGTATCCGCGCGCAGCTGCGCCAGCACGAACAGAGCGAAGATGCGACCTTCAGTGTCGGTCCCTACACGTTCAAGCCGAGCCAGAAGCTGCTGACGCTCGAAAACGGCCAGAAGATCCGGCTGACCGAAAAGGAAGCGGCGATCATCCGCTATCTCTATCGCGCCGACCAGAAGGTGGTGACGCGCGACGTGCTGCTCGAAGAAGTCTGGGGTTACAATTCCGGCGTGACGACGCATACGCTCGAAACACATGTCTATCGGCTCCGCCAGAAAATCGAGCGAGACCCTTCCAATGCCGAGATTTTGGTGACAGAGAACGGCGGCTACAAGATCGTTCCGTGAGGCGGCGACGTCCGATGATTTCTCCGCACGTCAGCTGCTTCGGACTATTTGCATCGATTGCTATGCTCTTGGGTTTCGAACCCCGGAGCATCGTGATTCAGGGAGGTTAGCCGTTTGGCGCTCAACGACGACATCGTTCTTCTGTCCAATGTGCCGCTTTTTGCCGATATCAGCGAGGACAAGCTGAGGCTGATTGCCTTTGGCGCCGAACGTCGACGCGTGTTCAAAGGGCAGGAGCTGTTTCGCGAGGGCGCTCCGGCCGATTGCGCCTTTGCCATTGCCAGCGGCAGCCTCTCGCTTTCGAAAGCCAATGCCGACGGCGCGATGGAGGATGTCACCACCGTCGGCCGCGGCGCGCTTCTCTCGGAACTGGCGCTGATCTCGATGGTGGAACGCAAGTTTACCGCGACCGCGGACGAAGACAGCGAAGTGATCCGCATCAATCGCCCGCTGTTCCGGCGCATGCTGGAAGAATACCCGGAAGTTGCCGCCCTCGTGGAGGCGCGCATCCGCGAGAACCTGCAGGCGATGATCCGCCGCGCAGGCGCACTGGCCGGCCGTTTCGCCTGACGCACTCCCGATAGACGGTCGCACGCCAGGCGTTTTCACCTACCATTTGTACTTGAGCGTGCCGAGCACGGTGCGGCCCTGGCCGAAGTAGCAGTAACCGTCGGTGCAGACTTCTTCGCGCCGGTCGCCAATGTTGGTTGCGCTGACGGCCAGCGACAATCCGTTCAGATCGGGATTTTTCACGCCGAAATCATAGGCGATCGACGCGTCGAAGTAGACGGCGCCGCCGTTTTCCGCCGTATTGTCGTCGGAGGTGAAGGACTTGGAGGTGGCGCGGATACCGCCGCCAAGGCTGAGACCGGCGAGCTGCGTATCGTCTGGCACGAGGTAGTTCACCCAGAGGGATGCGATGTTGCGCGGCTTGGTCGAGGGCACGTTGCCGATCAGTGCGGGATTGACGTTCCCGGTGATCTCGGCGTCGTTGTAGGTGTAGGCGGCGATCAGGCTGAAGCCATTGTCGAATTCGCGTCGCGCCTCGACCTCGAAGCCCTTGGTGGTCACCTCGCCCGAAGATTTGTAGTAGTAGCCGACGGGCAGCGACGCGTCCGCGACATATTGCGGCGCCCCGGTTTCGACGATCCGGTAGACGGCGGCGCTCAGCGAATAGGCCTCGCCTTCCGGCTGGTATTTGATGCCCAGTTCGATCTGCTCGCCCGTCGTCGGATCCAGAACCGTACCATCTGCCGAGAGCTGCGTGCTCGGCACGAAGGACGTGCCGTAGCTGGCGTAGGGCGCAATATCGTTGTCGAAGAGGTAGAGCAGGCCCACCTGGCCGGTGACTTCACCGTCGTCCTTGCGGTCGACTGCACCGGTGTTCTTGTTGGTGCTCGTCTGGTCCACCCAGTCGTGGCGCAGGCCGGCGACGGCGCGCCAGTTGCCGAATTCCGCCTGGTCCTCAGCATAGATGCCGGTCTGGCGCAGATCGCGGCCACTGAAGCTGGTGAGCGCGGGCGTCGGGCCGGTGATGCCGAAGGTCGGATTGTCGAGGTCGAAGCGATAGGCCGGATCGCTGGCGCCAAAGCCGAGCCCGAAGTCTGACGTGATCCAGGTATAGTCGAGGCCGGTCAGCAGTGTGTGCGAGATGGCGCCGGTATCGAAGGTCGCCAGCAACTGGTTGTCGATCTGGTAGGTGCGCTGATTGTCGGTAATCGCGACCGGCGACCGCTCGTAGACATTGCCAGTTGCCGTGCCGAACTCGAGATAGCGGGCGTCCAAATCCATGTCGCTGACGCGGGCGTGCTGACGGAAGATCAGGCCATTGTCGAATTCGTGCTCGAGCTTGAAGCCAGCCTGATACTGCCGCACCTTCTGGTGATCGTATTCCGGATCGCTGTAGCGCAGCAGCTTGCCGCCATATTCGAACACCCGCGGGCTGGCATCGCTCTCGCCCTTCTGTCCGAGGCCGTAGACGGTCAGCGACGTTGCCTCGTCCGGCTTCCAGGTGAAGGAGGGCTGCAGCAGGTAGCGGTCGTCGGCAACGTCGTAGCTGGTTTCGCCGTTCCGCAGCAGACCGACGATACGATAGAGAAAGTCGCCTTCGGCGGTCGCCGGGCCGCCGAAATCGAAGGCCGTCTGGGCGCGGCCGATCGTGCCGTATTGAACTTCGACCTCGCGGTGCGTGTCGTCCTGCGGCATCTTGGAAATGCGGTTGACGATGCCGCCGACACCGGCGGCGCCGTACAGCACCGACACCGGTCCCTTGATGATCTCGATGCGGTCGAGACCGTAGATCTCGGTCGGGAAGGTGCCGTAGTTCATATAGGGCTGGCGCAGGCCGTCGCGGAAGTCGCCGGTTGTGGTCGTCTCGAAGCCGCGAATGTAGATCTGGTCGAAGCGCGGGTCGAAGCCGAAGGCGCCGGTGGTAACACCGGCGGCATAGCGGGTTGCCTGGATCATGTCCTGGGCGCCACGCTCCTCCAGTTCCTTGCGGGTGACGACGGAGACCGAGCGCGGGGTCTCGACCAGTGGCGTGTCGGTCTTCAGCGCCGTGATATTGCGCGACGGTGCGATGGTATCATTGTCCTCGGCGATGCTGGTGGCCGCCTGTGCGGCCGAAACCTCGATCTTCTGCAGCCGTGTCGTCTTCTCACTCGTGGCCGTCTGCGCGGTGGCGGAATTTGATAGCAGTCCGATCGTGATCGCGAGTAGTGCCGTTGTTGCCGAAAGGGAACGAAGCGAGGTGCGAACGGGTCTGTTCGGAAAAATCTTGCGCATGATCTGGCCCCTTTTGCGGGCGCACGAAAGCCCTCCGGACTGGCCCGGAGCGAAGCACCCGAAAATCAATGGAAACGACGGCTGCTTAGCCGCCGGAGGCGGTGTCCCCGCCGCTCGCAAAAAGGGATAATCGCTTCGAAAAACAGGATCAAGAAAAATATGAGATTTTTACTCATCTTTTCTTGATGCAGCTGATCGTGCTACAGCGCCGCGCGTCTTATTAGACGCGCGGCGCTGTAGCACTTTGAATTGCTGCATGTTTTTATCCTTAAATCGAATAGGATTTAAGGAAACACGCAGTAGAGCGTTGCCGCTCTAAATATCGAAATGCGCGATCACCGGCACATGGTCCGACGGCCGCTCCCAGCCGCGCGCTTCCCGCAGGATATCCACCTGCGTCAGCTTCGGCGCGAGGTCGGCCGACGACCAGATGTGGTCGAGGCGTCGGCCGCGGTCGGCCGCTTCCCAATCCTTCGCGCGGTAGCTCCACCAGGTATAGAGCTTGGTCGGCGCCGGCGCATGCTGGCGCATCAGGTCGACCCAGGCGCCGCCGTTCATCACCGTGTTGAGGCCCTCGGTTTCGATCGGCGTATGGCTGACGATCTTCAGGAGTTGCTTGTGCGACCAGACGTCGTCCTCGAGCGGCGCGATGTTGAGGTCGCCGACGAGGATGGAGGAGATGCCCGCCTCGGCTTCGGCGTGCAGCAGCTTCATCTCATCGACGAAATCGAGCTTGTGGCCGAACTTCGGGTTGATCGACCTGTCCGGTTCGTCGCCGCCGGCGGGAACGTAGAAATTGTGCAGGCGGATCTTCTTGCCGCCCGCCTCGAACACCACCGAAAGGTGGCGCGCATCGCCGACGCCGCAATAGTCGCGGCGGTCGCTAAGCTCGTGCAGGGGCAGACGCGAGATCGTCGCGACGCCGTGATAGCCCTTCTGGCCGTGCATCTCGATATGGTTGTAGCCGAGTGCCTTGAGTGGCTTTGACGGAAACTGGTCGTTCGGGCACTTGGTTTCCTGCAGGCAGAGAATGTCGGGCTGCCAGGTCTTCAGCAGATGTTCGATCAGCGGCATGCGCAGGCGAACGGAGTTGATATTCCACGTGGCGACGGAAAGGGCCATTGCTCATTCCCCATGATTGGGTAGGTCCGGGCGTTCGACGAATGGAAAGCCGGCTCAGGACGGATATGTTTTCGATGTCGGGGAGGTTTAAGCAGGTCTGGCGCGTCGGGACAAGGAATGCATGAAAAGGTCGCTGCGCACTTTGACGCGCTGCATGTTTTATCCTTAGATCGGATCCGAGGACACATGCAGTGGGCGGCCGATGTCCACAATGCCTATGCTGAGGCGGTCTTAGCCGCCCCGTTTGTTGCGAACCTCGTCGTAAGGAATCTTGAACACCTTGTCGTCGAGCGCGATGCCGGTCCGGACGTTGAAGATCATCACCGACGTGTCCTTCTTCTGCGCATCGGTGATCGTCCACTGGCGCAGGTCGTAGGTCTTCGGATCGAACATCATGGTGATGGTCGAATCGCCGAAGATCGAGCGATCCCCGAGCACGATGGTGATGAGGTCTGATTCTTCCTTGACGTCGCGCACCATCTTGCCGGTCAGGTCGATCCGCTCGCTGAGCAACAGGTTCAGCGGCGTCTTGGAGAGCGGGTAGATATCCCAGGTCTTCAGCTTCATATTGCCGATGACCACCGACTTGCCGTCGGAAATCACGCGCATCGGCGAAGGCGCCTCGTAGTTGAAGCGGATGCGGCCGGGGCGGCGGATGTAGAACTTGCCACCGGTCTGCTCGCCGCGCGGGCCGAACTGCACGAATTCGCC
This sequence comes from Ensifer canadensis, assembly GCF_017488845.2. Classification (NCBI taxonomy): domain Bacteria; kingdom Pseudomonadati; phylum Pseudomonadota; class Alphaproteobacteria; order Hyphomicrobiales; family Rhizobiaceae; genus Ensifer; species Ensifer canadensis. The sequence continues at coordinate 3,490,564 of NZ_CP083370.1, read as the reverse complement.
GGACATGGTCTTCACCGACGAGAAATGATCGGCGATCTTCTGGGCGGAGGCCGGGGCCTGGGCAAAGGCCTTGGTGACGTCAAGACCGGCGCCACCCATGCCCGCGAGCGCCGCGAGGCCGCAAACGAATACACGGCGCGACATCGCCGGATTGCTGCCCAGGGTGGTTTTCGTCTCTGTCATCACAGTCTCCTTCATTTCCTGAATCATCTGGAGCGCAAGTGCGGCACCTTCAAGGCGTTTTTCATGGCCTTCGGCGGGCCGCGCTCTCACATGACCGTTACCGGGCATGGATCATCGCCCGGGACGAAAGCCGGGTTTACCGGCCAGTGATTTCCGCTTCGGTCGGCACGAGGATTTCCCGTTTGCCGGCATGGTTTGCCGGGCCGATGATGCCTTCCTGTTCCATGCGCTCGATCAGTGAAGCGGCCCTATTATAGCCTATCCCGAGGCGACGTTGCACATAGGATGTGGAGGCCTTGCCGTCGCGCAGAACGATCGCCACCGCCTGGTCGTAGGGGTCGTCGGAATCGGCAAGATTGGACGTGCCGGCGGGGCCGCCGCCGTCATTGTCCTCATCGTCATCTTCGGTGATCGCGTCGAGATATTGCGGTGTGCCCTGGGTCTTGAGATAGGCGACGACTTCCTCGACTTCGGTGTCGGAGACGAAGGGACCGTGGACGCGCTGGATGCGTCCGCCACCGGCCATGTAGAGCATGTCGCCCATGCCGAGCAGCTGTTCGGCACCCTGTTCGCCAAGGATGGTGCGGCTGTCGATCTTCGACGTCACCTGGAAGGAGATGCGGGTCGGGAAGTTGGCCTTGATCGTACCGGTGATGACGTCGACCGACGGGCGCTGCGTCGCCATGATCACATGAATGCCGGCAGCGCGCGCCATCTGCGCCAGCCGCTGCACCGCGCCTTCGATGTCCTTGCCGGCGACCATCATCAGGTCGGCCATTTCGTCGATGATGACGACGATATAGGGCATCGGCGACAGATCGAATTCCTCGGTCTCGTAGATCGCCTCGCCGGTCTGGCGGTCGAAGCCGGTCTGCACCGTGCGGGTGATCGCATCGCCCTTGGCCAGCGCCTGCTCGACGCGGGTGTTGAAGCCGTCGATGTTGCGCACGCCGATCTTCGACATCTTCTTGTAGCGCTCTTCCATCTCGCGCACCGTCCACTTGAGCGCGACGACCGCCTTCTTCGGGTCGGTCACGACGGGCGAAAGCAGGTGCGGGATGCCGTCATAGACGGAGAGTTCGAGCATCTTCGGGTCGATCATGATCAGGCGGCACTGGTCGGGACGCAGGCGGTAGAGCAGCGACAGGATCATGGTGTTGATCGCCACTGACTTGCCCGAGCCGGTGGTGCCGGCGACGAGCAGATGCGGCATCTTGGCGAGATCGGCGACCACCGGTTCGCCGCCGATGGTCTTACCGAGCGCCATGGCCAGGCGCGCCTTGCTGGTCTCGAAGTCGCGCGAGCCGATCAGTTCGCGCAGATAAACGGTTTCGCGGCGCTGGTTGGGCAATTCGATGCCGATGGCGTTGCGGCCCGGCACGACGGCGACGCGGGCAGCAATGGCGCTCATCGAGCGGGCGATGTCGTCGGCAAGGCCGATGACCCGGGAGGATTTGATGCCCGGCGCCGGCTCCAGTTCATAAAGGGTAACGACCGGGCCCGGGCGGACGTGGATGATCTCACCCTTGACGCCGAAGTCCTCAAGCACACCTTCGAGCATGCGGGCGTTCTGCTCCAGCGCGTCGGCGGAGAGCGAAGCGTCGCGGGTGACGTTCTTCGGCTCGGCGAGGAAATGCATTGGCGGCAGCGCGAAATCGCCGTCATCGTCCTCGACGAAGGAGCGCTGCGCCTCGCGCTCGAGCCGCTGGCTGGTCTTCGGGCGAGGCGGCGGGGTGGCAACACGCGAGCCGGCCTTCGGCAGACCCTGCTTCGGCGGTGCTGCTTTCGGCGCCCAGTCGGCTGCTGCGTCAAGATCGTCGTCCTCGTCATCGGACAGAATGCCGGCGGGGCGGCGCTCGTCCATGTCGAAGGGCATGTCGTCATCGTCATCAGCCATGATCGGCGGTGGCGTGACGATGCGGCGCTCGGAACGGTCGAGCGAAGGTTCGATGCGGTCGCCGGCCATCGGCTTCGGCCGGACCGGCTCGTTCAGCGTGCCGAATTCGTCATTGTTGAAATCGTAGGGCTCATCGTACTGGCGCTTCGTCGGCGTGCGGGTACCGCTCATGCCGAAGATGCGGCGGACGCGTGCCTGCACGGTGTAGCGCAAGTGGGCGAAAGAGCCCATCAGCAGGGTGAAGGGGCCTTCGCTGTCGTCTTCGTCCAGTTCGTCGCGCACGGTGCGCGCCTTGCTCGGCGTCGGCGCCTCGATCTCGTCTTCGTCCTCCTCCTCGCCGACACCGATCAGGCCGGCGCTGTAGATCAGGCACCAGGCGGCAGGAGCGGCGAAGATGCAGGCAAGCACGGTAGCGAAGGTGCCGGTCGGGAAGGCGCCGGTGAACAGCGCGGGAAACCGCAGGATCATGTCGCCGAAGACGCCGCCGAGGCCGTTGGGCAGCGGCCAGGTGATCGGCGCCGGGACGCAGCTCAAGGCCGCGCCTGCAAGCACCGATCCGACGAACCAGAGGCCGAGGCGCTTGAAGATCTTGTCGAAGCGCTTGCCGCCGATCAGCACCAGCGCCCAGGCAACGGCCGGAAGCAGGGCGACGACGCTTGCAAGCCCGAAAAACTGCATGAAGATGTCGGCAAAGGCCGCGCCGGCATAACCGAGCACGTTGGTCGGCTCGTCGGAGGTGGCGTAGGAGAAGCTCGGGTCGGCAACGTTCCATGTCGATAGCGCCGCGATTGCCAGCGCCAGTGCGCCAAACAGCGCAAAGCCCGCCAGCGACGCGATCTGTCGCCATACGAATGTGGTTAGCACGAACCGGTTGGAACGGCTGTCAAGCGTTGCCGGATTGCTTCTGCTCATGTTGCCTGCTGCCCGTCTCGATCTTCAAGACACATTGCGTGCCATGGAATCAACCTAAGCGAAGCACGGTTAATGCGACATTAACCATGCGTGTATGCCGCTAAAATACCGGTGGGCGAGGCGTGCAATCCGCATGAAAGGGAAAAAAAGCCCGGATCAGTCGATCCGGGCCAAAGGCGATCCGTATCAGACGGACCGCGACGGGACGTTGAGCGGCGCCTGTTGACGGCGCCGCGATTGGCTTAGCTGTGGTAGGCGGCTTCGCCGTGGGACGAGAGGTCGAGACCTTCGCGTTCGGCTTCGACCGAGACCCGGAGCCCGACGATCGCGTCGACCACCTTGTAGAGGATGGCCGAGACCACGCCGCACCAGATGATGGTGATGGCGACGGCGGTGAGCTGGGTCATGAACTGGCCGCCCATGGTGACGCCGTCGGCATAGCCGATGCCGCCGAGCGATGACGATGCGAAGATGCCGGTCGCCAGCGCACCGAAGAAGCCGCCGACGCCGTGAACGCCGAAGACGTCAGCGGTGTCGTCGTAGCCGAACTTGTTCTTCACCACCGAGACGAAGAAGTAGCACAGCGGCGAAACGATCAGGCCCATGACGATCGCGCCCATCGGGCCGGCGATGCCGGCGGCAGGCGTAATGGCGACGAGGCCGGCGATCATGCCCGAGGCTGCACCGAGCATCGAGGCCTTGCCGCGGGTGAAGGTTTCGACGACCGACCAGGAAAGGATGGCTGCTGCGGTCGCGAGGAAGGTGTTGACGGTTGCGAGCATCGCGCCGCCTGATGCCTCGAGGTTGGAGCCGGCGTTGAAACCGAACCAGCCGAACCACAGCATCGCTGCGCCGACGAGCGTCAGCGTCATCGAATGCGGTGCCATCATGTCCTTGCCGAAACCGGTGCGCTTGCCGACCATGATCGCGCCGATGAGGCCCGCAACACCGGCATTGATGTGCACGACGGTGCCGCCGGCGAAGTCGAGGGCGCCCATGCCGAAGAGCAGGCCGTTGCCGTCCCAGACCATGTGGGCGATCGGGAAGTAGACGAAGGTTGCCCAGAGGACGGAGAAGAGCACGGCCGCCGAGAATTTGATGCGCTCGGCAAAGGCGCCGATGATGAGGGCCGGCGTCAGCGCTGCAAACGTCATCTGGAACAGCATGAAGATGTATTCCGGAATGACCACGCCTTGGGAGAAGGTGGCCGACGTGCTGTCAACCGAGACGCCTGCGAGGAACATCTTGGCGAAGCCGCCGAAATAGGGGTTGGTCGAGCCGCCGAAGGCGAACGAATAGCCATAGACGACCCAGACGATCATCATCGTTGCGCCGATGACGGTGCACTGCATCAGGACCGACAGCATGTTCTTGGCGCGAACGAGGCCGCCGTAGAACAGCGCGAGGCCTGGGATCAGCATGAAGAAGACGAGCAGCGTGGAGATGAACATGAAGGCCGTGTCGGCCTTGTCGGGAACGGGTGCTGCGGTGGAGGCAGCGGCGGCTGCCGGTGCGGCTTCCTGGGCAAAGGCGACGACCGGTGCAAGAAGGGCGGCAGAGGCTGCGCCGATCCTGACCAGAGAGGTGGAAAGTTTGCTTGACGACATCGAGTAGTGCTCCCTGAACGGCGTGGCTTACAACGCTTCTGAATCGGTTTCGCCGGTGCGGATGCGCACGGCATGGTCAATGGAGTAGACAAAGATCTTGCCGTCGCCGATCTGGCCGGTCTTGGCGGCAACGGCGATCGCTTCCACGGCCTTGTCGACGACCTCCGAGGCGACCGCGATCTCGATCTTCAGCTTTGGCAGGAAGCTCACGGCGTATTCGGTGCCGCGATAGATTTCAGTATGTCCCTTCTGGCGGCCGTAGCCTTTAACCTCGGTTACGGTCAGGCCCTGGATGCCAACAGCAGTGAGGGCTTCGCGAACCTCATCGAGCTTGAACGGCTTGATAATGGCCATCACAATTTTCATCGGTTTCCCATCCTTGTTCGCCTCCGGTCGGAGGCCATCTCTCCTTGCTGCGGAACGCTGAAAGCGCCGTGCAACCGGACAGCTACATTCAAGGGGCGTGCCAGATTCGTCGTGGCACGCTAAACCTATGAAAAGGCATGGGAAAATTATCACGCACAGCGACGGTGCCGCGACGCGCTAAAAAATCGTCACTTTAGAAGATTAAAAAATAGGCAGAAAAGAATAAGTGCCCTATTCCTGTTCAGCTGCCTTTTTCCGGATCAGGCCTTCCTGCGCCACCGAGGCAATCAGCACGCCGGAACGGTCAAAAAGGCTGCCGCGGGTCATGCCGCGGGCACCATGGGCACTGGGGCTGTCCTGGGTATAGAGCAGCCAGTCGTCCATCTTGCAGGGGCGATGGAACCACATGGCGTGATCGAGGCTTGCAACCTGCAGGTTGCGATCGAACACCGACGTGCCATGGGCATAGAGCGACGTGTCGAGCAGCGTCATGTCCGAGAGGTAGGCAAGCACGGCCGCCTGCAGGTGGCGCTCGTCGGGCACATGGCCGACGGCCTTGACCCAGACGTCCTGGGTCGGCTTACCATCGTTGCGGGCGAAATAGTGGGTGAGCGAGACCGGCCGGATCTCGATCGGCCGTGGCCGCTCCCAGTAGCGGCGGATCGCTTCGGGGGCGTGCGCCAGGAACTTGTCCTTCAGCTCCTGCTCGCCCGGCAGGGTTTCCGGCATCGCCACGTTGGGGATGTCGATCTGATGTTCGAAGCCGTCCTCGTCATATTGGAACGACGCCGACATTGAGAAGATCGCCTTGCCGTGCTGGATGGCGACGACACGCCGCGTGGCGAAGCTCGAGCCGTCGCGGATGCGGTCCACCTCGTAGATGATCGGCACGGACGGATCGCCTGGGCGCATGAAATAGGCGTGCAGCGAGTGCACGTAGCGGCCTTCGTCGACAGTGCGCTGGGCTGCGACCAGCGCCTGCCCGATCACCTGGCCGCCGAACACGCGCTGCCAGCCGACCTGGGGACTGCGGCCACGGAACAGGTTCTCCTCGAGCTTTTCGAGGTCGAGTGTGGCAAGCAGCGCATCCATGGGCGTTGCGGTCTCAGTGGGGCGCGACATTTCGGCTGTCTCCGATGGTAGGAACGGCGATGGCATTGATCTATATAGGCATGAAACGATGCTCAAGTGCGACGGGAGAAAGCGGATGATCGATGTGTTGATTGCCGGTGGCGGCTATGTCGGCCTTTCGCTCGCGGTATCGCTGAAGAAGGCGGCACCGCATCTCGAAGTTTCCGTCATAGACGGTGCGCCGGAAGGCGCCTGGAAGCGCGACGAGCGCGCCTCTGCCGTCGCCTCGGCAGCTGAGCGCATGCTCGATGTTCTCGGCGTGTGGCAGGCGATTGTGCCGGAGGCCGAGCCGATCCGGCGCATGGTCATCACCGATTCGAAGACATCCGATCCGGTGCGCCCGGTTTTCCTCACCTTCGACGGCGAGGGGGAGGAGGGGCGGCCCTTTGCCCATATGGTGCCGAACACGGCCATGGTCGGCGCGCTGCGCGCCGCCTGCGAGGAGTTTGGTGTAACCGTGCGGCAGTCGACCATGGTCGAAACCTTCGAGAGCGGCGATCATGCGGTTGCGGTGACGCTTACCGGCGGCGAGCAGTTGGAGGCCCGTCTGCTGGTTGCCTGCGATGGCGTGCGCTCGAAGCTGCGCGATGCGGCCGGCATCAAGACGGTCGAATTCGACTATGGCCAGTCGGGCATCGTTACCACCGTCGAGCATGAGCGCCCGCACGAAGGCACGGCCGAGGAGCATTTCCTGCCGGCCGGCCCCTTTGCCACCCTGCCGCTCAAGAACAATCGCTCGTCGCTGGTGTGGACCGAGCGCACTGCGGACGCGGAGCGCCTGGTCAAGGGCGACGATTTCCTCTTCGAAGAAGAGCTGGAGCGCCGCTTCGGCCACAGGCTTGGCCATCTCAAGGTTGTCGGCGGCCGTCGCGCCTTTCCGCTCGGCCTGACCCTTGCGCGCGATTTCGTAAAACCGCGGTTTGCGCTTGCGGGCGATGCCGCCCACGGGATCCACCCGATCTCCGGCCAGGGCCTCAATCTCGGCTTCAAGGACGTGGCGGCGCTGGCCGAGACGATCGTCGAGGCGGATCGTCTCGGGCTCGATATCGGTTCGCTTGCTATCCTCGAGCGCTACCAGAGCTGGCGCCGGTTCGACACCTTCCGCATGGGGGTGACCACGGATGTGCTCAACCGACTGTTTTCGAACGACATTACACCCGTCAGGATCGCCCGCGACTTCGGTCTCGGTCTTGTCGATCGGCTGCCGTCCCTCAAAAGCTTCTTCATCCGCCAGGCGGCCGGCGTTGCCGGCGACGCGGACCCGCGGCTGCTTTCCGGCCAGCCGATCTGAGGGGTCAGAAGATGGTGAGATTCTCGATCCGGTAGACGAAAAGCGCCCAGAGCCAGCCGGGCGCGACATCGACGACGGCAGTGAATTTGTCTTGCAGATCCTGGTACGACAACAGCAATGTCATGCCGATCGCGATCGTCCACGTGAAGCAGATGCGTAGATTTCTGCGGCTGAAGAACTCGTAAAATCCGTCCTCGTCGTATTCGGTCCCGGCGACCATGTCCCAGAAACCGTAGTTCGCACTCAGCATGTCGTCGATGGCGTGATTGCGCCAGAACTGGCCGGGCGCGGCATTGAAGCGATCGGGAATGAAATTGAACGACGAGCGGAAGACATGGACCGCCGCGCCAAGCGCGGTCAGAGTCACGATCGCGACGACGTAGTGCCAGATGTTCATCGTGTCCCGCCGAGCTACCGATAGTCCAGGCAACTTACGGGCTATTCCTTGACTGATCGTCAAAGGATGTGGGATCGGCCGCTGGCGTCAGTCCTCGATCTTGCGTGCCTCGGAGATCAGCATGATCGGCACACCGTCGCGGATGGGATAGGCGAGCCGTGCCTTTTCCGAGATCAACTCATTGGCTTCGGCGCGATAGCTGAGCCGGCCCTTGGTCAACGGGCAGACGAGCAGTTCGAGCAGTTTCGGATCGACTTTGCTGGCGTTGACGTCCATGACCCCTCGCTTACTGCAGAATGTTGTCGACATCGCCGAAATTGCGCGCAAGCACGATCTCGGTAATGGCAATCAGCGTCTCGGCGCGGGTCTTGAGGTCGGGGGCCTCCAGCAGCGCCTGTTTTTCTGCCGGTCCGTAGGGCGACATCATCGCCATGGAGTTGACCAGCGTGCGGTTGCTGGCGCGCTCGACACTCTCCCAGTCGGCCTTCAGCTTGTTGGCCTCCAGATAGGCCCTGAAGGCTGCCAGCAGCGCCGAGCGATCGACAAGGCTTTCATCGTCGCGATTTTCGAGATCGGCCGTGAAGGGCCCGATACGGAAGCGGCGATAGCCGCGTGTGCCGGCCACCTCGTTAAACAGTCGGTAGCGGCATACGCCGGTCAGCGAGGTGATGTAGCGGCCGTCGCCGGTTTCGGCAAAGGAGGTGATGCGGCCGATGCAGCCGACCTCGCAGAGCGCGGGCACCGGCCCGACGCCGATGTCGTTGCGGCCTTCGCAGAAGGAGGGCTGGACAATCCCGACCAGCCGATTGCCGGAAAGAGCGTCGTCGAGCATCGCCAGGTAGCGTGGCTCGAAGATGTTGAGCGGCAGCTGGGCACCCGGGAGCAGCAGCGCACCGGTCAGCGGAAACACCGGAATGATCTCCGGCAAGTCCTGCGGACCAAGATAACGTGCATTTCCGACATGCATTCCAATTGACCTTGCAGATGTCCGGTTCTGCCCCGCCACGCCCATAGGCATAGCCAACCAGATCAAGAAATGGTGCGCCCTTCGAAAATCTCAAGGGAAAAACGCACCGATCTTGCTGCTCTGCTCAGGAAAAGAGGATCGACGACAGCTTGCGGCGGGCGGCGATCGTCGCCGGGTCTTTCGGGCCCCAGACTTCGAAGAACGAGACGAGCTCGCGCCGTGCGCCATCGTCGTCGAAAGCCCGGTCGCGCTTCATGACCGTCAGCAGGTGGTCGGCCGCGCCATTGCGGTCGCCTTCCACGTTGCGGATCTTGGCGAGCATCATGCGCGCCTCATGGTCGTCAGGGTTTGCCGCCAACCGCTGTTCCAGGGCGTTCGGATCGCCGAGCTTGCGGGCTTCTTCGATCTGGTCAAGCTTCTTGGCGATCGCGCTGATGCCGGCATCCTTGGCAAGATCTTCCGGCAGGCTCGTAAGCGCTTCGCGCGCTTCGGCGATCTGGCCAAGCGTGATCATGCAATCGACCATGCCGGCAATAGCCACCACATTCTCCGGGTCTGCCTGCAGCACGGCGCCGAAGAGCCCGGCGGCGTTCTCGGCATCGCCCGCTTCGAGCAACCCCTTGGCGTCGGCAAGTGCTGCCTCGATCTCGGCCTTGCTGTCGTCGACGGCGGGGCCGGCGATCTTTTCGATGAATTGCTTGATCTGGCTTTCAGGCACGGCACCCATGAAACCGTCGACCGGTCGCCCACCGACGAAGGCGATGACGGCGGGGATCGACTGGATGCCGAGCTGGCCGGCGATCGACGGATGGTCGTCGATGTTCATCTTGACGAGCTTCACGCGGCCGGCGGCTTCCGTCACGACCTTTTCGATCACGGGGGTCAGCTGCTTGCATGGTCCGCACCAGGGCGCCCAGAAATCGACGAGAACAGGCTGCTGGCGCGAGGCGTCCAGCACGTCCTTGCTGAAGTTGGCGGTCGTCGTTTCCTTGATCAGGTCGCCGCCCGGTGCGGCGGCCGCGGCCGGCTGGCCGCCGAAGGAAGCCGAAGCGGTCATCTGGTTGCCGAAGGACCCTGCATAGGGATTGTCGTTGCCCGTCATTCTTCTCTCCTCGCCGGTTCGTGATCCGGCTTCCTGCATTCGCGCCAAAGATCGTATGTCAGGCTGTCACTTTCAAGACAAGCGGTTCATGTCCCGTCGCTTCCATGAAGCGCAACAGGTCGTTCGAGCCGATCGAGGTCGTCGCGTCGTTGGAAAGCGGGTGGCAGTTGATCACATCGAACTTCATCAATTCCTCGTCGATGATCACCTTGACGTTGCCGCCGGTGTCGTTGATGGCGCCGAGTGCGGTCACCGCTCCCGGGATGACGCCGAGATATTCCATCAGCTTCTCCGGCTTGCCGAAGGAAACCTTGCTCGCAGCACCGATGACCTGGTGTACCGTCTTCAGATCCACGGTCGCGTGTTCCTCTACGGTCAAAAGGAAGTAGTTGTCCTTCTTGTCCTTCACGAACAGGTTCTTGGTGTGACCGCCGGGGATTTCGTCGCGCAATGCCACCGATTCGGCCACGGTGAACACCGGCTCGTGTTTTTTGGTGCTGTGTTCGATGCCGAGGTCGTCGAGAAAGCGGAAAAGTTCGTCCGCGGTCTTCGGCTGCGCTTCGTTCATGAGGGTGATTCTCCTGCCGCTCCGTTTTTTTCCAGTCTGCTTTAGGGGAGAACGGCCGCGGCGTGCAATCTCAGAGACGGCGGCGCGGCGCGAAAACGCGGCATTTGCGGGCTTCCCGGGGAGGCTTCCAAAAAATATTCGCTTTCTCGACATTTCCCTGTTGCATTCCAAAATCGCTTAGGCCATATAGCGCCCGTCGCCGCAAGACAGCGCGGCACCCACGGTCCACCGACTACCCCCGGACCGAGGTAATGAGCGGGTGTAGCTCAGGGGTAGAGCACAACCTTGCCAAGGTTGGGGTCGGGCGTTCGAATCGCCTCACCCGCTCCAATTTTCCCAACCATTTTACTTGTAAATGCTTTTGGCTTCGGCCAATGCATTCGCCCCGGGCGAAACGCAGCAGCCGTCTTGTCTCTGCTGTCAGCGCCGATGCGCTCGCCTGTCAGCTCTTCATGAAGACATAGTCGGTTTCCTGGCGGCGGAGTTCGCCGGGGCGCAGAACCGCGTTCGGAAAGCCCTCGTGATTGACCGCGTCCGGCCACACCTGGGTTTCAAGGCAGAAACCGGCAAAGGCGCCGTAGCGGCGTCCTTCGAGGCCGGGCACCGGCACGTCGAGCTTGAAGCCGGTATAGAGCTGGACGCCAGCCTCGGTCGTCAGCACTTCCATCGTCACGCCGGAATTGAGGCTGCGGGCAAAGGCGACTGAGTGTTTTGCCATGCGCTCCGGCGAAAGGCAGAAATTGTGGTCGTAGGCGATGCGTTCGCCCTCGGTCTGGCGCTTGAGCGAGGTCATTTCCCTGAGATCGAAGGCGGTGCCTTCGACCGGGCGGATTTCGCCCGTCGGGACCTGGAACTCGTTGGTCGGCAGATAATGGTCGGCGGCGATCATGATGTCGTGGCCAAGCGCGTCCGTGCCGCCATCGAGATTGAAATAGCTGTGCTGGCAGACATTGGCGAGTGTCGGCCGATCGGTCTCCGTCTCGTAGACGACACTGAGCACGCCGCCGGCTTTGAGCTGGTAGGTGCAGCGGATCTGGCAGCTGCCGGGATAGCCGGCGCGGCCGTCCGGGTCGGTGATCGCCAACGTGACGCTGTCCGGTGTGTGGCTGACGATCGTCCAGTTGCGCTTGCCGATGTTGTCGCTGCCGCCATGCAGGTGGGTCACACCTTTTTCATTGCATTCGAGCTGGTAGGTTTTGCCGTCGAGCGTGAAGCGACCGTCGCCAATACGGTTGGCGCAGCGGCCGGGCGTCGCGCCAAAATAGGGGGAATGGTCGAGATAGCTTTCGAGATCGGTGAACCCGAGCACCAGCGGCGGCTCATGGCCATCCAGCCGCAGATCCTGGATCACGCTGCCCCAGGTGAGGATATAGGCAGTAAGGCCACCACCGGAGAGTACGACACGATGAACCGGCTCACCCGATGGCAGGTGTCCGAAGATTTCCGTATCCGCATGCTTGTCCATCGCCTGGCTCCCCACAGCGCCGCGCGTCTTAGCAGACGCGCAAAGGTCGCTGTACACTCTAGAACTGCTGCATGTTGTATCCTTAAATCGGCTAGAGCGCCGTGCGTTCAGATGAACACACAAAGGACGCTCTAGCACTTTGATTCTAGAGCATCTTATCCGCTTTCAGTGATTCCACTTGAAAGCGGGATGCTCTACGATTTACGGAAACATGCAGTCCTCACGACAAGCAACCTGCGTCATTTCAGGTGGATCGGCAACCGGAAATCGAGATTTTCTGCGGTAGATTCAGCGTGATAGTTGTTTCGTCGCGTCCTGCAGTCCGGCAAGCGTCAAGGGAAACATCCGTCCGCCTACGAGGCTCCTGATCATGCCGATCGACTGAGTGTAGCCCCAATGCTGCTCGGCAACCGGATTGAGCCAGATAGACCGGGGAAAATGGGCGGCGATACGCGAGAGCCAGAGCCCGCCGGCCTCGTCGTTCCAATGCTCGACCGAACCGCCGGGGTGGCTGATCTCATAGGGGCTCATCGATGCGTCGCCGACGAAGATCGCGCGGTAGTCGCTGCCGAAGGTGCGCAGCAGCTCCGCCGTGCGGGTGATGTCGGCGCGCCGGCGGCGATTGTCCTTCCACAGGCCTTCGTAGACGCAATTGTGGAAGTAGAAGTGCTCCATGTGGCGGAATTCGCCGCGTGCCGCCGAAAACAGCTCCTCAACGATGCGGATATGGTCGTCCATCGAACCGCCGACGTCGAAGAACATCAAGAGCTTGATAGCATTGCGCCGTTCCGGCCGGGTGACGACATCGAGATAGCCGTGCTCGGCGGTGGCGCGGATCGTGCCGGAGAGGTCGAGTTCGTCGGCAGCACCCTGGCGCACCCAGCGCCTGAGCCGTTTGAGCGCCACCTTGATGTTGCGCGTGCCGAGTTCGACCGTGTCGTCGTAATCCCTGAATTCGCGCCGGTCCCACACCTTGACCGCGCGCCGGTGCCGCGAGCCGTCCTGGCCGATGCGCACACCTTCGGGATTGTAGCCATAGGCGCCGAAGGGTGAGGTGCCGGCGGTGCCGATCCATTTGGCGCCGCCCTGGTGGCGCCCTTCCTGTTCGCTGAGCCGCTGGCGCAAGGTCTCCATCAGGGTCTCGAAGCCGCCAAGGCTTTCGACCAGGCGCTTCTCTTCCTCGGTCAGATATTTTTCGGCAAGCTTGCGCAACCACTCTTCGGGGATTTCACCCTGCGCGAACTCGTCTGGCGGATTGATGGCCTCAAGGCCGGAAAAACAATGCCGGAATACGCCGTCGAAGCGGTCGATATGGCGCTCATCCTTCACCAATGCCGTGCGTGCGAGAAAATAGAACGCCTCGATATCGAAGGTGGCAATGCCCGCCTCCATGCCCTCGATCAAGGACAGGAATTCCCGGAGCGTCACCGGGATCTTCGCGGCCTTCAATTCGAGGAAGAAGGGGATGAACATCCGCGGCTCCGGCCCTAGCTTTCGTTCCTGCCGATCAGGTCCATTTCGTAGGGCGTCGTCTGGTACATCTCGTTGATCCAGTTGCCGAAGAAAAGATGCGCATGGCTGCGCCAGCGGTTCTGCGGCGGCAGGGTTGAATCATTGTGCGGGAAGTAGTCATGCGGCATCTTGATCGGTACGCCCGCATCCACATCCCGGAAATATTCGTCCGATAGCGAAGTGGAATCATACTCTACGTGATTGAACATGTAGAGGCGCTTGCCCTTCTTCTCGTGCACGAGGCACACACCCATCTCCTTCGATTCCATCAGGATCTCAAGGTCGGGCACCGCATCGATGTCGGCGCGGCGCACTTCGGTCCAGCGCGACACCGGCACGGCGAAATCGTCGGAAAAGCCGTTGAGATAGACGGAGGAGGGCTGCAGGTTCTGGTGGCGGTAGACGCCGAAAGCCTTCTCCTTCAGCGGATATTTCGGCACGCCATGGAAATGATAGATCGCCGCCATCGCGCCCCAGCAGACGTTCAGCGTCGAATGCACGTTGGTCGTCGTCCAGTCGAGGATGCGCTTGAGTTCGTCCCAATAGGTGACGTCCTCGTATTCCAGCGTTTCGACCGGGGCGCCGGTGATGATGAAGCCGTCGAACTTGCGGGCCTTCACCTCCTCCCAGGTCTCGTAGAAGGCAAGCAGGTGTTCCTCGGAGGTGTTCTTCGCGCGGTGCGCGCCGATGCGGATCAGCGACAGCTCGACCTGCAGCGGCGAGGCGCCGATGAGGCGCGCCATCTGGATCTCGGTCTTGACCTTGTTCGGCATGAGGTTCAGCAGCCCGATCTGGAGCGGGCGGATATCCTGACGGATCGCCACGGTCTCGGTCATCACCCGCACGCCCTCGGTCGCGAGGGTCTCGAATGCGGGCAGCGTATCGGGTATCTTGATGGGCATGGGGCTTCCACTCGATCAATACAAAAAAACCGGCGGCGATTGATCGCGACCGGTCCTCGGAAAATCCACGTTTCCTCGGCCCTTTAGCGATTTGTTTAACGTGGCTGCAAGCCGGCCGGCCAAATCACCACGGATTGTTTGATAGCGCGGCAAGGCCGCGGGGGTCAATGAAAAACGATTCGTGTGGGTTGGCCCCTCATCCGGCTGCCGCCACCTTCTCCCCGCAGGCGGGGAGAAGGGACATTGCCGCGGCCGTTCGGCTCCCTTTCAGGCTTACAGCAGGTGATGAGGTTGCGGTCGCCGCGTTCCCCCGCCCCGCTTGCGGGGAGAGGGTTAGGGTGAGGGGCAATCTGTTGCTAGGTGCAGCAAGTCCAGACCGTTCTGCATGCCATATCCCAGCCGCTTGCCGGCCTCGCTCTGACTGAGCCAGAAGAAGCGAAAGCGGATCGGCGGGCCACCGCTCTCCGGCGTCATTTCGCGGTGCAGCCAGGGTTCCTTTTGTTCGCCGGCTAACGGCCCATGGAAATAGTGCCGGCGATGGCAGATTTTCCGGCCGTTCTGCGTGAAGTGATAGTCCTGCGTTTTAAATGGCAATAATGCCGGCGGCGGCGTCAGCCCGGTCTCCTCGACAAATTCGCGGAAGGCCGCCGCTTCAGGGCTTTCTCCCGGTTCTATCGTGCCGCCCGGGACCTGCAGATCTACATCGGGAAAGTCCGGCTCGTCGAAGACGAGCAGATGCCCTCGCCAGGTGGCGTAGATCAGGACCTTGTTGGCGTCCGGTCTCATCCGTCGCGGCGTGCCATGAAGGCCAGGCGCTCGAAAAGGTGGACGTCCTGCTCATTCTTGAGAAGCGCGCCGTGCAGCTTCGGCAGCATGGTCTTTGGATCGGCGCGCAGGTCGGCCGGGTCGATCTCGTCGGCGACGAGCAGGCGGATCCAGTCGAGCGCTTCGGAGGTCGAGGGCTTCTTCTTCAGCCCCGGCACCTGGCGGATATCGTAGAAGGCGGCAAGGGCTGCCGAAAGCAGCGTCTTGCGGATGCCGGGATAGTGCACCTCGACGATGCGGGCGAGCGTGTCTGCGTCGGGAAAGCGGATATAGTGGAAGAAGCAGCGGCGCAGAAAAGCGTCCGGCAGTTCCTTCTCGTTGTTGGAGGTGATGACGACGATCGGCCGCTGGCGGGCGTGGATCGTCTCGTTGGTCTCGTAGACGTGGAACTCCATCCGGTCGAGTTCCTGCAGCAGGTCGTTCGGAAACTCGATGTCGGCCTTGTCGATTTCGTCGATCAAGAGCACCACACGCTTCCCGGCCTCGAAGGCCTGCCAAAGCTTGCCCTTGCGGATGTAGTTCTTGACGTCGTTGACGCGCTCGTCGCCGAGCTGGCTGTCGCGCAGGCGCGAGACGGCGTCATATTCGTAAAGTCCCTGCTGCGCCTTGGTCGTCGACTTGACGTTCCATTCGATCAGGTCGAGTCCCAGAGCAGCTGCAACCTGCCGCGCAAGCTCGGTCTTGCCGGTGCCGGGCTCGCCCTTGACGAGCAGTGGCCGTTCCAGCCGGATCGCGGCGTTGACGGCGATCATCAGGTCCTTGTCGGCGATATAGTCGGCGGTGCCTTCGAATTGCATGGGCTTCTTCCGGTCATAGTGATGCGGAAAACGGTCCTGCGGGCGAGGGCCGTCGTCATGCTTCTGCAGTAGCGCATAAGCGGTGCAGGTGTCACTGCCGCTGGCTGCGACCCGTCAGACGTCAGCCGCGGAAGGCGGTAACCTCGATCTCGATCAGCATTTCCGGGCGGATGAGATCGCAGACGATCATGGTGGCGGCAGGGCGGATTTCGCCGAACATCTCGCCGAAGATCGGAAAAACCCGGTCGGCGAAACTGGCATCGGTGACGTAGTAGTGATTGCGCACCACGTCTAAGAGCGAGAAGCCCGCCTCTTTCAGCGCGCCCTCGATCGTCTTCAGGCAATTGTGCGCCTGCTCTTCCACCGTTTCCGGCATGGTCATGGTGGCGTAGTCGTAGCCGGTGGTGCCGGAGACGAAACACCAGTCGCCCTTGGCGACGGCACGCGAATAGCCTGCCGTCTTCTCGAAGGGCGAACCGGAAGAGATGAGCTTGCGCGTCATCCCGTCGCTCACGCCCAGGGGCGCGAGGCGGTGGTCGACTTTTCGAAGCTGTCGATGGCCGTTGCCTTCTCCAGCGTCAGGCCGATGTCGTCGAGGCCGTTCAGCAGGCAGTGGCGCTTGAAGGCATCGACCTCGAACTTGACCGTGCCGCCGTCCGGACCAGTAATTTCCTGGGATTCCAGGTCGACCGAGAGGATGGCGTTGGAGCCGCGCGAGGCGTCGTCCATCAGCTTGTCCAGGTTCTCCGGGCTGACGACGATCGGCAGGATGCCGTTCTTGAAACAGTTGTTGTAGAAGATGTCGGCGAACGAGGTCGAGATCACGCAGCGGATGCCGAAGTCGAGAAGCGCCCACGGTGCGTGCTCGCGCGAGGAGCCGCAGCCGAAGTTGTCGCCGGCGACCAGGATCTTGGCGTTCTGGTAGGCGGGCTTGTTGAGCACGAAATCCGGGTTGACCGAGCCGTCCTCGTTGTAGCGCGCTTCGGCGAAAAGTCCGGTGCCGAGGCCGGTGCGCTTGATCGTCTTCAGGTAATCCTTCGGAATGATCATGTCCGTGTCGACGTTGACGACGGGGAGGGGAGCGGCGACGCCGGTGAGCTTGACGAACTTTTCCATAACTTCAGGCCTTCGATTTCAGCGAAATGTTGCGTAAGCGTTTAGATCAGTTTTGCGCCGAAATGAAGGAAAATCTATCCCGAAGATGCTTGCCGGGCGGGTGAAATCGCCTGCCCGGCAAGTGTTGTCGCGGTTGTTTTATCCGTTGGGCGCCTTGCCCGAGGGTTTTGCCGAAATCGGCCGGTGTCTGGCTTCGGTCTCAGCCTGTCTTGACTCTAGCCTGCTTTTACTGGGGCGTTCAGCGCCCAGAGCACGCCGAAGGGGTCGCGCAGCTGCCCGTAGCGATCGCCCCAGAACATCAATTCGATCGGCATCACGACTTCGGCGCCGGCGGCGACCGCCTGGCTCCACCACGCGTCGATGTCGTCGACCGGCAGCATCAGGCTGAAGGCCTGCGGCTTTTCCAGGGCATGGCCGTATTCCGGATAGGCGTCACTGAGCATCAGCGAGCTGCCGTTGATGTGGAGATGGATATGCATCGTCCGGCCCTGGTCGTCGACCGGTTGCCGATAGGCTTCCTTTGCGCCGAAGGCGTGCTTGTAGAATTCCGCCGCCTTGGCCGCGCCGTCGACCTGGAGATAAGGCACCAGGCCGTTGAGGGCCTTCGGCAGCTGGTTTGCGTCTGTTTTCTGCGTCGTGCTGTCCATGTCATGCTCCTGTTGAGGGAATGATGCAGTGGCCATGACCTTTGCTGGCCGGACCCAAGGACGAACGCAAGCGGGTCTTGCCGACACGGGTGTCGCAAAAAAATCGAGCGAGATTGGGCTGCCGCGTCGGGCAGACTCAAGCATTTCGGGAAAAATGCGAAGCGGTTCCCGTCAGGAAGTGCGTAGAAACAAGGAGATAGAGCGCTTCCGCGACGTCGTCTAAACCGGAAACGCTCTGGAGATCGATGCCTAGAGATCGATGATCGTGCCGCGACCGTCGTTCCAGATGCGCATTTCGCGCGGGGCGGCGCCGGAGGTCGGGCGGGCCGTTGCTCGAGCCTGCTTCAGGTTCAGCCGGGCGGCAATGGCGCTGCCGATCGCGACAACGGCGGCGATGCCGGCGAGCGCAAGCGCAAGCGATGCGGTGAAGACGAAGGCTGCCAGCGTAATGGTGATGGCGAGAGCCGTAAAAAGAACAGAACGTATGCTTTGCATGATCGTCACCTTTCTGCTCGGGATGTGGGTGTTGCCGCCGCCGCTTGCAAGAGGGGTGCGGCCGTTCGCCTCGTCTTGCGGAAAAAAGGAAAGGCGGGCACAACTGGCCGCATGACAAAATCGATCGAACATCACCCCGTTCGCCTGCGCCGTTCGGTGCTTTCAGTGCCGGCCGACAATGCCCGCGCACTGGCCAAGGTTGCGGAACTTGCGGCCGATGCCGCGATCTTCGACCTTGAGGATGCGGTGGCGCCGGAGCGCAAGGCCGAGGCGCGGGACGGCCTCGTTCGCCACCTCGTCGAAAACAGGCCGGATTGTGAGGTCATCATCCGCATCAATGCGCTCGGATCGGGCTTCGGCCAGCAGGATCTGGCGGCGGCCGTTTCGGCAAAGCCTGACGCAATCCTGCTGCCCAAGGTCGAAAGTCCGGCCGATATCCAGATCGTCGCCGACTGGCTGGCCGATAACGATGCGCCGGAGGCGTTGCGTCTCTGGGCGATGATCGAAACGCCGCGCGGTGTCGTCAATGCGCCTGTTATCGCCGAGACCGGCCGCACCTTCGGCGGCAGGCTCGATTGTTTCGTCGTCGGCCTCAACGACCTGCGCAAGGAAACCGGTGTTCCCGACCGGCCCGGCCGTCCGTACCTCATCCCCTGGCTGATGCAGATCCTTTTGGCCGCACGCGGGAGCGGTCTCGACGTCATCGATGCGGTGTTCAACGATTTCCGTGACGCCGACGGTTTCGACGAGGAGTGCCGGCAGGGGCGCGACATGGGCTATGACGGCAAGATGCTGATCCACCCGCTGCAGATCGGCCCGGCCAACGAACGCTTCGGCGTCGAGCAGGCGGCCGTCGACGAGGCGCGCGCCATCATCGCCGCCTTCGCGCTGCCGGAGAACGCGGAAAAAGGTGTCATCAATCTTCATGGCCGAATGATCGAGCGGCTGCATCTCGATCAGGCCCTGAAGCTCGCCGCCAAGGCGGAGATGATTGAAAAACGAAAGGCAAGATTTTGAAACTTTACCGCTTCCTCACCGGCCCCGACGATGCGTCCTTCTGCCATAAGGTGACGGCGGCACTGAACCAGGGTTGGTCCCTGCACGGCTCACCGACCTACGCCTTCAATGCGGATACGCAGCACATGCAATGCGGACAGGCCGTATTCAAGGAAGTCGAAGGCAAGGACTACCACCCCGACATCAAGCTGTCGGAACAGTAAAAAGCAGGAACGCTTCGACTTTCCGGCCGGAGCGTTTTTTTGTTTTCCGATTGTTTTTCGGGGGCTCTGCCTCGGAGCGGATGGGGGCTTAGTTGCCCACGTGCTCCACGCTCGCCTCGATCCGTTCCATATCGTCGTCGGAGAGGCCGAAATGGTGGCCGATCTCGTGGATCAGCACATGGGTGATGATGTCGCCCAGCGTTTCCTCGTTTTCCGCCCAATAGTCGATGATCGGGCGGCGATAAAGGATGATCCGGTTCGGAAACTCACCTGTCTCCATGGTGAAACGTTCGCTGATGCCACGGCCTTCGAACAGGCCGAGCAGGTCGAACGGCGTCTCCAGCGCCATGTCCTCGAAGACGTCGTCGCTTGGAAAATCGGCAACCTCGATGATGAGGTCGGTCGTCAGTTGGCGGAACTCCTGCGGCAGGTGGCTGTAGGCTTCCACTGCGAGTTGTTCGAATGTCGTGAGCGTCGGTGCGTGGCGTTCCCGCCAATCATCGGTCTGGTCAATGCGGGCCATAGGCACTCCTTGTTGCCCTCCATATAGCGATTTTGCCTTTGTTTTTCGAGTGTTGAATTCCGGCTGGGGTGGGCGAGGAATAAATTCTTAAACTTGGCTGTTGACTCATGTGGTCAGCTCTGGAATCTATAAGAACATAACAGGAACATCTTAAATGGGAGTTGACCGTCATGGCCGAGAACGCCGTGCAGCGGGAGACCGTTCTTTCGCTTCGCGAAACCATAGCCAGGATCGAAAATCGCAGGCTTGCGGGCGTCGTGAAGGCGGTCAAGGCGGCCGATCCCGCAGGCTTTCGGCGCAAGGAAGAAGGTCACCAGTCCTCCGGCCGCAAGGTCCTGCCGCTCGGCATTCCCGAACTCGACGATATCCTCGAGGGCGGCCTGCCGCTCGAGGGTATGACCGAGATCCGCAATTCCGAGACGCGCGATGCCGGCGCTGCGGCCGGTTTTGCAACCGCGCTCAGCGCCCTTTGTCAGCAGGCGCGCCAGCAAAAGGGCGATGCCGGGGCACCGGTTCTGTGGGTCAGCCAGTCGCTGGCCTCGACCGAGGCCGGCCTGCCCTACGGTCTTGGTCTCAAGGCTTACGGGCTCGACATTCGAAGCCTGATCCTCAGCCTGCCGCGCACGGTGAAGGACGCGCTGTGGATCGCCGAGACGGCGCTTTCCGTCCCGGCCTTCTGTGCCGTCATTCTCGAAATTCGCGGCAATCCGGCATCGCTGGCCTTGAGCGAAAGCCGGCGCCTGCATGTTCGCGCGCGCGCCGGACGCATTCCTCTTCTTCTTCTGCGTCAGTCCGGTCACGAGGAGGCGAGCAGCGCCTTCTTCCGGCTTCATATCGAACCGGCGCCCGCCCGCGAGCGCGCCCTCCCTGACGGTTCGATGCTTTGCGGCAGCATCGGCCATCCCGTCTTTCACGTCATTGCCGAAAAAAGCAGGTCTCCTGCTCCCGTCGGCCTCTTCCTGGAGTGGAACCCCCATGACCGCCGCTTTTACCCCGTCGAGCCCCTACCAGCCGCTGCTGCGGCAGACCCACAACCAGCGCATTCTGTCGCTCGACTTTCCGCATCTTCCGGCCGACCGGGTGGCGCGGAGCCGCTGGGGAACCTCCTGGCTTTCCCGCGGGCGTCCTGATCATCCGCCTGTCGTCTTTGCCGACCGGGTCAGGAATGCGATGCGCCTCGTCGCGCTCGATGGCCTTGCCGAGAAATCAGGATTCCAGTTGGGCCAGGGCGTTGCCGAGGCGCGGGCCATGTGTCCCGAGGTCGATGTGCTGCCCGCCGACCGGGCGGCGGATCGCGCCCTTCTGGAAGGGCTTGCGGACTGGTGCAGCCGCTACACGCCGCTGGTGGCGCTCGACGGCGAAAGCGGCCTTTATCTCGACATTACCGGCTGCGCCCATCTGCTCGGCGGCGAGAAATCGCTTCTCGACGACCTGCTCGCCCGGCTCTTTCATCTCGGCATCGAGGCGCGTGCGGCGATCTCGTCTTCGGCAGGGCTTTCCTGGGCGGTGGCGCGCTTCGGCTCGCAAAGCGTGATCGCTCCGGAGGAGGCCGTACGCGTGCTTGCGCCACTGCCGATGGCTGCCCTCAGGCTTCCAGTCGACATGATCGAAACGCTCGGCCGGGTCGGGCTCAAGCAGGTCGGCGATATCATCGAGGCGCCGCGGGCGCCGCTTGCCCGCCGCTTCGGATCCATTCTGCTCCTGCGCCTCGATCAGGCCATGGGGCTGGAGGACGAGCCGCTCTCGCCGCGGCTCCCCGTTGCCAGCCTCTCGGCCGAGCGGCGGCTTTCCGAGCCGGTCCAGGGTGAGGACGATATTCTCGGCCTGACGCAGGAGCTGGCAGCAAGGCTGAAGCCGGAGCTGGAAAAGCGCGGCGAAGGCGGACGGCTGTTCGAACTGCTGCTGTTTCGCGTCGACGGCCGGGTCTTTCGCATCGCTGCCGGAACGTCTTCGCCGCTGATTGAACCGAGCCGCATTGCCGGCCTTTTCCGCGAGCGGCTGCAGGCGGTGCACGAGGATCTCGATGCCGGTTTCGGTTTCGAGATCCTGCGGCTGTCGGTTCCCAAAAGCGAAAAATACGAGGTGATGCAGGAGGATTTTTCCGGCACGCCGGATCGGCAGCAGCCGCTTGCGGCCTTTGCCGACAGGGTCATGGCGCGGCTGGGCGCAGAAAGCCTGTTTCTGCCCGTCCTGTCGCAGAGCCACGTGCCGGAGCGTGCCGCCGCCTTTCAGCCGCTTGCGGATGTGGAAATGCTGAAGACGGTCGAGGAAGCCGCTTCCACTGTTCCGGCCTGCCTTAGGATGGCTTCCGTTCGACCGCAGCGGCTGTTCCAAAGTCCGGAGCCGGTGGAGGCGGTGGCCGAGGTGCCGGAGGGCCCGCCCAGAAGCTTTCGCTGGCGGCGGAGCCTTCATCGCATAGCGCGCGCCGAGGGTCCTGAACGGATCGCGGCCGAATGGTGGGTCGATGGCGAAAAGGCGGCCGAGCGGGATTATTTCCGGGTGGAGGATGAAAAAGGCCGGCGCTTCTGGCTGTTTCGAGAAGGGCATTATGGCGGGCCCGCACAGCCGCGCTGGTTCATGCATGGGGTCTTCGCATGAGCACGCCCTATTTCGAGATCGGCGCCTGGTCGAATTTCTCCTTCCTCGAAGGAGCCTCCCATCCGGGCGAAATGATCGTTGCCGCCAGCCGCCTTGGTATTTCCGGCCTTGGCGTTGCCGATCGCAATACGGTGGCGGGCGTGGTGCGCGCTCATGCGCAGGCCAAGGTGGAGGCGTTTTCCTTCCAGCCCGGCGCCCGGCTTTCCTTTGCCGAAGACATCCCGGATGTGCTCGCCTATCCGCGCAACCGTCGGGGCTGGGGCAATCTCTGCCGCATGCTGAGTGCTGGAAACCTGCGGGCGAAGAAAGGCACCTGTACGCTCTACGAGACCGACCTTGTCGAATGGGGCGAGGATATCCTGATTGCCGTCCTGCCCGACCCGGTGATCGGGGCGTCGGAGGCTAAAAACCTTGCGGAATTTCTCAAGCGGCTGAAGCCGCATTTTGCCGACCGGCTCTATCTGGCGCTGGTGCCGCGCTATGACGGTTTCGATCAGCTTGTCTTTGCCGGGCTGGCGACCATCGCCCGCAACGTGGGCACGAGGCTGATCGCCACCAACAGTCCGCTGTTTCACGCGCCGGCGCGCCGGCCGCTGGCCGATATCGTCACCGCCATACGCGAGCATGTGACGGTGGCGCAGGCGGGGTTCCGGCTTCAGGCGAATGCCGAACGCCATCTGAAACCACCGGCGGAAATGGCGCGCATCTTTCGCGACTACCCCGAGGCGATCGCCAATACCGGGCATTTTTTCCGCCGGCTGAATTTCACTTTGGCGGAACTCGAATACCAATATCCCGATGAGAGTTTTGCAGGCGAGACGACGACACAGACCCTCAGGCGGCTGACGATGGAAGGCGCCCATGTGCGTTATCCCGAAGGCATTCCCGCGAAGGTCTCGACCCAGATCGAATACGAGCTCGAGCTGATCGCCAGCAAGCGCTATGAGCCCTACTTCCTCACCGTGCGCAACATCATGGAATATGCGCGAAGCGTCGACATTCTCTGCCAGGGCCGCGGCTCGGCGGCAAATTCGACGGTCTGCTACTGCCTTGCCATCACCGAGGTCGATCCGCTTTCGACGACGCTGCTTTTCGACCGGTTCCTGTCGACGGAGCGTGACGAGCCGCCGGATATCGATGTCGATTTCGAGCACGAGAAGCGGGAAGAGGTGATCCAGCATATCTATAGGACGTACGGCAAGGAGCATGCGGGGCTTACGGCCGCCGTCATCAGCTACCGGGCGCGGTCGGCCGGTCGCGAAACGGCCAAAGCCTTCGGCTTTTCCGAGGACGTGCAATCGGCGCTTGCCGGTTCGGTCTGGGGTTGGTCGGCCGCCGACCTGTCGGAACGGGAGGCCAAGGCCGCCGGTCTCGATGTCAAGGATCCAACGACGGTGCGAGTGCTCGACTATGCCACCGCGCTGATGAGCTTTCCCCGCCATCTCTCTCAGCATGTCGGCGGTTTCGTCATCACCCGCGATCGGCTCGACGAGGTGGTGCCGATCATGAACACGGCGATGCCCGACCGCTACATGATCGAGTGGGACAAGGACGACCTCGATACGCTGAAGATCCTGAAGATCGACGTGCTGGCGCTCGGCATGCTGACCTGCATCGCCCGGGCGTTCAAGCTGATGGAGCGGCATTACGGCGTGAGGAAAGACCTGCACACGCTGTTCAAGGATGAGCAGGATGACGTCTACGACATGATCTGCCGGGCCGATACGATCGGCGTCTTCCAGATCGAGAGCCGGGCTCAGATGAGCATGCTGCCGCGGCTCAGGCCTCGTGTCTTCTATGATCTCGTCATCGAGGTGGCGATCGTGCGGCCCGGACCGATCCAGGGCAACATGGTGCATCCCTATCTGAAGCGGCGGGAGCAGCGCAATCGCAACATACCCATCGAATATCCGAGCAAGGAGCTGGAAGTGGTTCTGGAGCGGACCCTTGGTGTGCCTTTGTTCCAGGAACAGGCGATGCAGATCGCTATTACCGCGGCAAATTTCACGCCGGGCCAGGCCGATCAGCTCAGGCGGGCAATGGCGACCTTCAAGCGAACCGGCACCATCCACACCTTCGAGCAAAGGATGGTCGAGGGCATGGTCAACAATGGCTACGACAGAGATTTCGCCGTACGTTGCTTCAAGCAGATCGAAGGCTTTGGCGAATACGGCTTTCCCGAAAGCCATGCTGCGTCCTTCGCGCTGCTCGTCTATGTCTCTTCATGGCTGAAGACCTATTATCCCGATGTCTTCTGCGCAGCACTTCTGAACTCACAGCCGATGGGCTTTTACGCTCCCGCCCAATTGGTGCGGGACGCGCGCGAACATGGCGTGCGGGTGCTGCCTGTCGATATCAACCATTCGAATTGGGATGCGGACCTCGAGAGGGGCGGGCATGATCGTGGTGCGGTGGAGCCGCGCCATCGGGACATGCTGGGTGTGATCAAGACGGAAAAGGCCATCCGCCTCGGCTTCAACCAGGTCAAGGGGCTGAGAGAGATGGAGATCGTGGACAAGCTTATCGCCCATCGCGGCCGGGGCTATACCTCGGTTCGCGATCTCTGGCTGCGCTCGGGATTGCCGCGCTCCGTGCTGGAGAAGCTTGCCGATGCGGATGCGTTCCGTTCGATCGGGCTCGATCGCCGCAACGCGCTTTGGGCGGTAAAGGCGCTGGATGAGAAAAGTGCTGCCGAGCGGTTGCCGCTCTTCGAGCAGGCGACGCAGGACGAATTCCAGCTGGAGCCGGCAGTTTCGCTGCCGGTGATGCTGGAGGGCGAGCAGGTCATCAACGATTACCGCTATCTCTCCTTCTCGCTGAAGGCGCATCCGGTTTCTTTCCTCCGGGCGGAGTTTTCGGGGCAGGGGCTGGTCGAAAACCGCGCGCTTGCCACGGCACCCGTCGGCCGAAGAGTGACGGTTGCCGGGCTGGTGCTCGTTCGCCAGCGTCCAGGCTCGGCCAAGGGCGTGATCTTCATGACGATCGAGGACGAGACCGGCGTCGCCAATGCCATCGTCTGGCCGAAGGTTTTTGAAAAATACCGGCCGGTGATCATGGGTGCGCGTCTCGTCAAGATCCGCGGCCGGCTCCAGCGTGAAAGCGAGGTCATCCACGTGGTGGCGGAGTATATCGAGGATATGACCCCGATGCTCGGGCTGTTGCGCAAGGAGGAGCGCCGCTTCGGCGCCAACGATCGTGCCGACGAGGTGCTGCGACCGACGGCCGACGCGCGCGATAAGAAGGTGCTGAAGGAACTGCGCCTTGCGGCTGCCCGCCGTGCCGCCGGCGCCGATCATCAGGCCGTCGCGACCGAAATTGCCGACGTCATGCCGAAAGGCCGCAACTTCCATTGATGAACAGACACGATGGGCTCGGCTTGGCTTCGAAGGCTCGGTCCCTCACAGCCGTTTCATGACCCGTCCTTCCGGAGCTGGGCTTGCCGTACCGGATTTCGGCCACTCACCTTGGTCTTCCTGCGTAAAAATGTCGCAGTATCCTGCGGCAATCGCCGGGAAATCCACAGAAAGAAAGGTCATCAATGCTACGCTAATATTCTGAAAATACGATGTTTTTTGTCATGTTTAGATTCGTTCTAATCTGCGTGCAAGTTCCGCTTGTGGAGTTTTTTGTTGACAATAAATGTCCTCTTTTGCTTTATGAGCGAATTCAGGACGTTGCGTTTCACAGGCAAGACGACATGCTGGTTTGCAGCTGCAATTTCATCACGGAAAAAGAGATCGAGGACATGATTGTCAGCCTTCTCGATGAAGACTGTTGGCAGCTGATCGTGCCGGCGAAAGTCTATCACGCGATGGAAAAACGCGGTCGCTGCTGCGGCTGTTTCCCCAACGTCGTCGACATCATCATCCGCACCACCGAGCAATATCACGGCCGTCGCGACTCGACGGATGTCGAGATATTTGATTTCATGGCCCGCCTCAAACAATTCCATGAAGACAACCGGAGGGCGGATTTTGAAAGGCGACAAAAAGGTCATCGAGCAGCTTAACGAAGCGCTCTATCTCGAACTCGGCGCCGTCAACCAATACTGGCTGCATTTCCGCCTTCTCGAAGATTGGGGCTACACGCTCCTTGCCAAGAAGGAACGTGCCGAGTCGATTGAAGAAATGCATCATGCCGACAAGCTCGTCGCGCGCATCATCTTCCTCGAAGGTCATCCGAACCTGCAGACGGTCGGACCGCTGCGCATCGGCCAGAACGTCAAGGAAGTGCTGAAGGCGGATCTCGCCGGCGAATACGATGCCCGCACGGCCTACAAGAAATCACGCGACATCTGTCATGACGCCGGAGACTACGTCTCCATGAAGCTGTTCGAAGAGCTGCTTGCTGATGAGGAAGGTCATATCGACTTCCTCGAGACCCAACTCGAACTGCTCGAAACCATCGGCGAAGCGAAATACGGCCAGCTCAACGCAGCACCGGCCAACGAAGCCGAGATCGACTGAGCGTCTCGCACCATTCACACGAGAAAGCCGCCGATCACCTCGGCGGCTTTCTGGTTTTCGGGCCAAGACGATCTATGGCGCCCCGTTGCCTGACGCGCTTAGAGCATTTCCAGGAAAAGTGCGAAGCGGTTTTCCGTCAGGAAATGCGTAAAAACAAAGAGATAGAGCGTTTGTGCGGTTCCGTCTAAATCGGAAACGCTCTAAAGAATGGGCGCGCGGGCTGACGGTTCGCCCGCATGCAGACCCTCAAAGAGCCCGGTGGGGGTCTGTGAACCCTCAGGCTCGAGCGCATTTCTCCATGCGTCTTCAAACGGCGATGCGCCCTGCACCGAATTGGTATCGGGCCGGCCGGCGCCTGCTCGATACCAACCTGCCGGATATTGGCGATCGGCCCCAGAGTGGCATTGCTGCCGGGCAGGGCAAAACCTCAACCGGAACCAGGCGGTCGGTGAGGGTTGCCGCGGCAATCGCAAGACCAAAAGCGCGCGCTGCGAGCGGCCGCCTATCGTCCGCTGGCAGCTCGCAATCTGCGACGGATGCCAGGGCATCGCTTTGCGGTGTGCGTGTTGTCGGCTGGGTCCCCCGCGAAAGGTCGATGTCAGCGCAGACCCGGCCCCTGTTGCGAAAGGCGTAGTTACGGCGCCAGGTGGGCGAAGGCGGCAACGACCTCCTCATAGACCTTGCGCTTGAACGGTACGATCATCTCCGGCAGGTCGCGCATCGGCTTCCAATCCCAGGCGTCGAATTCCGGTTCGTGGCCGCCCGGCGGTGGGTTGATGGCGATCTCGTTCTCGTCGCCCTCGAAGCGGAAGGCATACCAGCGCTGCGTCTGGCCACGAAATTTGCCCTTGAGGCCGATGCCGATCAGGTGTGAAGGCAGGTCATAGTTGATCCAGCCCGGTGCCTCGGCGAGCAGCGAAACCGTGCGCATGCCGGTCTCTTCATAGAGCTCGCGATAGGCGGCCTTCAGCGGATCCTCGCCCTTGTCGATGCCGCCCTGCGGCATCTGCCATTGCTGCGGCGAGCCGTCATATTCGGAATTGCCGACGGCGATCCGGTGGCCGGCCCAGACGAGGCCGGCGCGGTTCAGCACCATGACGCCGACACAGGGGCGATAGGGCAGGTCTTCGGCCCGTAGGTTCTTGTCGTTATGCTTGCTCATCCGCTGTCCTCTCCTGGCTCAAGGCGTGACCCACTGCTCGCGCACGGCAGCGTATGGCCCTGAAGTGTTCGAACCTTTGTGAAGTCTCATCGCACCCATCTTTCGGGTTCGCAATGATTTCGTGCGCCTCGCCTGAGGCGCTGGGCTTCTGACATGGCGCCCTACATGCAGCAATTCAAAGTGCTACAGCGACCTTTGCGCGTCCAATAAGACGCGCGGCGCTCAAGGCACGCTTGACCTATCTCTGCTGCGGGTCCTTGACGAGTGCTGAAACGCCGACGATCTCGATGCCGCGCCCTTCCGCCTCGCCGGCCCACTGGGCGATGGCGGCCACGCTCTCGTCGAATGCCGAGGCGACACCGATGGCTGTACCGTTGCGCCGGGCGATGCGTTCCAGCTCGTCGAGTTTTTTCAGGATGGCGCTGCGGCTGAGCTCGCTGTCGACGGTCATGTCGGCGAAGCCATGCGGAACGTCAAAGGCATCGGCAAGCTTGCCGGACAGCGATTGCGCCGACGTGCCGTCGTCGAGGAAAAGCACGCCGCGTTTGCCGAGATCGCGCATCACCGGTTCGAGAGCATCGGCATCGGAGAGAAAGCGCCCACCGAGATAGTTCATGATGCCGGTGTAGTTGGTGATCTGCGCCATGTTCTTGTGCAGTTCGGCCAGGTTCTTCGTCGAACCAAGCGAGAGGCGGAGCGCGCGCGGTCCCGGATCGTTGTCGGGGTAATCGAAAGGCTCCATCGGGATCTGCAGCAGGATCTCATGGCCGCTGCGTCTTGCCTCCTGCATCCAGCGCTGCAGGCTGTTGCCGGCGGCGGCAAAGGCGAGGGTGACGTCGGGCGGCAGGTCGCGGATGGCCTTCTGCGTGCCGGTCTGGCTGAGGCCAAGGCCGCCGATCACAAGCGCGATACGGGTGCCGCGTGCACCCGACCAGGGTCGGGCATATTGATCCATCGGCCGCAGCCCGTCGGCGGCGGTGATCGGTAGCCGGCCCTCAGCGCTGTCTTCCAGCAGGTCGTCATTCGGAAGGGCGGCCATGCGCGGGTCCTGGCCGCGGATCGGGCCGACATTGATCAGCGCAGGCCCGCTGCCGTCGCGTTGGCGCGGCGTGAACTTGGTGACGGTCGCGCCGTCGTTTGTCAGGGTTTCCTCGACATGAGCGCCGGAGAAGGCGGTGCCCGGCTTCAGCGTGCCGCCGCTGGTGTTCGATGCTTGCCCGCTTGTGGAATTGGGTGTCTTTTGTGCCGTTTCGGCCGGTTCCGGCCCAACCATACCCGGTTCGGACGCCTGCCTGCGCAACCCATCCGGAGCGACGGCGTTCCAGACGGAAAGGCCGATTATGGAAAGGGCAAAGATGCCGACAAGGGAATAGCTGAGAAGGCAACGACGGTCGCGTCTTGGCGCGGTCTTTTCCCGGCGGTTCTGGCCAAGGGGGGCATTGAGATCTGTTCCCAAACGGAGCCTCGGTCGACCTGAAGGAGAGTTGCCGGTGAGGGATGCGCCGTTTTTAAGAGAATCGGCGGTTTCCGGCAGCACCTGCAGCCCACATAGTATAAAGGCGCCGGGTTGACCAGCCCGGCGCCTTCAATGGCTTACTTCTTGAGCTCTGCCTGCTCCGGGCTTGCCGGGAAGGCCGGATCGGTCTTCTTGCCGCGCAAGAGGTCAAGCGCGTAGTTGAGCTGCAGGTCGTCCTTGGTTTCCGGCGGTACATAGGCGACCGAGCCGGAACCTTCGTCGGTTTCGCTCTGTCCCTGGATGTGGCCACGCAGATCGGATTCGCCCTGGGCTTCGACCCTGCCAAGCAGTTCCGGCGGCAGTGGCTGTTCGACCTTGATGTCGGGCGTGATGCCCGTTCCCTGGATCGATTTGCCCGACGGCGTGTAGTAGAGCGCCGTCGTCAGGCGCAGAGCGCCTGCTTCGCCGAGCGGAATGATCGTCTGTACCGAGCCCTTGCCGAAGGAGCGCGTGCCGAGCACGGTCGCGCGCTTCAGGTCCTGCAGGGCGCCGGCAACGATTTCCGATGCGGAAGCCGAGCCGCCATTGACGAGAACGACCACCGGCTTGCCGTCGGTCAGATCGCCAGGCGTCGCGTTGAAGCGGCGGGTCTCGTCCGGATTGCGGCCGCGGGTCGAAACGACCTCGCCACGCTCCAGGAAGGCGTCGGAAACGTTGATCGCCTGGTCGAGCAGACCGCCCGGGTTGAGGCGCAGGTCAAGGACATAGCCCTTCAGCTTGTCGGCCGGTACTTCGGACTTGATCTTCTCGATGCCCTTCTTCAGGTCGTCGTAGGTCTTCTCGGTGAACGAGATCACGCGAAGATAGCCGACGTCGCCTTCGGTGCGGAACTTGACGGCGCGAACGGCGATCACGTCACGCACGATCGACAGTTCAATCGGCTTGTCGGCGCCCTTGCGCAGGATCGTCAACTTGATCGGGGTGCCGACGGCGCCACGCATCTTCTCGACCGCATCTTCAAGCTTCAGGCCACGAACGTCCTGGCCGTCGATCTTGGAAATGAAGTCACCGGCGAGAACGCCGGCGCGGGCCGCGGGCGTGTCGTCGATCGGGCTCGTGACCTTGACGAGGTCGTCTTCCATCGTCACTTCGATGCCGAGGCCGCCGAATTCGCCGCGGGTCTGGGTGCGCATGTCCTCGGCGTCGGTCGAGTTCATGTAGCTCGAGTGCGGATCAAGCGAAGAGAGCATGCCATTGATGGCATTCTCGATCAGCTTGTCATCCTGCGGAGGGGTGACGTACTGCGCGCGCACGCGCTCAAACACGTCACCAAAAATCGCCAGCTCGCGATAAGTCGAGGTATTGGCCGCGACGGCCGGAACGACAGCCGAATAAATGACGCCCATAGCGGTCGCACCCATCAGCGCCCCGACCAGAACAAGTGAAGCCCTACGTATCATTTCGCGCCTTTCCAACCTCTGCTGCGGTCCACCATGGTCGGGAATCAACCGGTTTTCCGTCTTTTCGGAATTCAATGTAAAGCGTCGGCCGGTCGGTTTCCAGCGCCAAGGCCGCAGCACTTGCGACTCTTTTCGCACCCATCGTCGCAAGCGGTTCACCCGCCACGACAAATTGTCCGGTCTGTACGCTCACCTTCTCCATGCCCGACAGCACAACATGGTAGCCGTCGCCCGGATTGAGAATGATCATCTGCCCATAACTGCGGAAATTGCCTGCATAGACGATCCAGCCATCTGACGGCGCAGTCACCAGCGCGCCGGGGTTGGTTTCCAACATGATCCCTTGCAGGGAGTGCCCTGTACCATCGGCATCACCGAACTTTCGCAAAAGCGATCCCGCGGCCGGATAGGCAAGCTTATTCCTCAGCTCCGAGAACACGTATGCTGGCGCAATGCGGTTTTTGTCGGGCACGGCGCTCCGGGCGAGCTCCCGCGCCGCTTCGCGCTCGGCCTCGCTCATGCGCAGGCGTTCCTCTTCCTGCGCGCGTGCGGCGGCAGCCGCGTCGCGCACCGAAGCGATGTCATTTTCGAGCGAACCGATGAGGCCTTCGAGATTGGTCGCCTGCGAGGCGAGTTCCTGCGCCTTGCGCTGTTCGGCGGCGAGTTCGGCCGCACTTTTCTGGCGCAGTTTTTCCTTTTCGGCCACGAGCATCGACATGCGACGCTCTTCCTCGGCATTGGCCGTCATCGCTGCCGTCAGCTCTTCGCGCTGCTTGCCGATGCCGGTTCTGATATCGGCGAGCGCCTTCAGGTCGGCGACGAGGTTGTCCGTTTCCTCGCGAATTCCGGGTACGACAGCGCCGAGCAGAATGGCGCTGCGAACGGAGCCGAGCGCATCCTCAGGCGTCACCAGGATCGCCGGCGGCGGGTTGCGGCCCATGCGCTGAAGTGCGGCGAGCACTTCGGCAAGCACCCCACGCCGGGCGCGCAGCGATCGGCGCACGGTATCTTCCTTGGAGCGCAACTCGCTCAGCTTCTTCTCTCCATCGACGATCTGCTGCTCCAGACCCTGCCGCTTCCTGGCAGAATCGACGATGGCGGCGCGCAATGCCTCATTGTTTTTGTCGATCTCGGCGATGGTCGCCGCCAGCTCGTCGGCGCGCTCCTGCGACAGCGTGATGGTTTTCGACAGCGCATCGAGCTCGCTGCGGGTGCTGTCTCGACGAAGCGTCAGGTTTGCCGCCGGATCGGGCGGCCCCTGCTGCTGGTCCGCCGCTGATGCCGCTGGCGTCGCCGGTGCATCCTGGGCGGCTGCCGGAAGCGCAGCAACAAGCACAAGCGCCAGCAGCGCCGCACTGCGGCCGGGCCGCCATGCTTCGCCACCGATCTTGCTGAAAGCGCTCATCATGCTTCGGCGCGTCATTCGTCCCTATGCATCCAACTGGAAATGCTTCGCGCTTACTTCCGCCAACCGGAACCGATTTTCGGAAAGCGTCATGCGCAGTTTCAACGTTTCTGAGCGCTCGCCGGGCATCTTTCCCCGGTGCGTGACGCTCTCCTCAAAAAGCCTAATCTGATTTGGCGGATGCGACCAACACATATTCTCGTTATCGCCGGTGCATGGCGCGTCTCAGACACGGTGATAGGGATGTCCGGAAAGGATGGTCACGGCGCGATAGAGCTGTTCGGCGATCAGAATGCGCACCAGCTGATGCGGCCAGGTCATCTTGCCGAGATTGAGCACGGCGTCGGCGCGCGAATGAAGGCCAGGGTCGAGCCCGTCGGCGCCGCCGATCGCGATCATCAGGTCGCGTTTGCCGCTATCGCGAAAACTGCCGAGCAGCGATGCGAAGCCTTCGGAATCGAGCGCCTTGCCGCGTTCGTCAAGCAGCACCAGCAGACTGCCGTCAGTGAGCGCTTTTTCAAGCTGGGCTGCCTCCTCCCGCTTGCGCGTATCGGAGTTGGAGGCGCGGCTTTCGTTGACTTCGACCACGCGGGAAAGCTCGAGACCGATCGCCGGACCGGCCTTGGCAAAACGATCGAGATAGCGGGCCGCAAGATCCTTTTCCGGCCCCGCCTTGAGGCGGCCGACTGCGAAAAGTCCGATACGCATGACCCAATCCGTCTCCGCCTGCGCTGGACCGCACTGCTGCACACCTCCTGAAACCGGGGCCGATTCAAGGAGAAGGTCATGCAGCGCACTAAAGCGTTACAGCGACATTTGCACGTCATGCCAGACGCGGCGCTGCAAGCTACGATCAGTCGCAACAATTATCCTGGCTGCGAACGCCGCTTCGGCGATGACAGCCACATTCCCAATATGTATGATCGCAATACGGTGCGTGCGGCGGCTCAGACGCCCGACGAACCGTGCGATCTCAATGCAGCGTGCCGTCCTCGATCTCCGGTGTCGCCCACATCTTCTCGATGTTGTAGAACTCCCGGATTTCCGGCCTGAAGATGTGAATGATCACATCGCCGGTATCGATCAGCACCCAGTCACCCGTTTCCAGACCTTCGACGCGGGCGTTGCCGAAGCCCTCGTCCTTCAGGTCCGTGGTCAGATGGTCGGCAATCGCCGCCACATGCCTGCTCGATCGCCCGGAGACAACGACCATGAAGTCCCCCAGCGCCGACTTGCCGGCAATGTTGATGGTAACGATATCTTCTGCCTTCGAGTCCTCTAGGCTTTCGAGGACCAGTTGAAGCGCACGGACAGCGGCTTCGTCGCTAGATCCCGTGCTGCGTGGGAACGCGGAGGCCGCATATCCCTTGGCGTGTGCTGTTGTCAGGGTTTTTCCTTTCCAGGTGAACAGAACAGGCACTTCCGATTCGACTGTTTCGCTCGAACCGTCAGTAAATGTAGGCATCAAACCAGAACGGTTTCAAGACACGAGAAATGAATCATTCGATTTCACGCCGTTCTGGCGGATCGAAGTGCCGTCGAACTCATCGAGGAGCGCGGCCCGTGTATGAAGGTCCAGGCGGGTGCCGGGTGAAAAGCAAGGCGCCGGGCATCGTCTTCGTCGATGCGGGCATAGTCGAAAGTCTTGGCCATGCGCGAGGAGAGATAGGCAAGCGTCGAGCCCGGCCGATCGATGACGGCGATCGGAACCGTGCGGGCGATTTTCTGCCAATTCTGCCAGCGGTGAAAGCTGCGCAGGTTGTCGGCCCCCATGATCCAGACGAAGCGGATATCGCGGTTGCGGGCCTTTACCATCTCGAGCGTGCGAGCGGTATAGCTCTGCCCCAGCGCCTTTTCGAAGGCGGTCACCTTGATGCGCGGATTCGGGGCGATCTTCTCGCTGAGCGCGATGCGATCGGCAAGCGGCGCCAGATTATTGTGGTTCTTCAGCGGGTTTCCGGGGGTGACCATCCACCAGAGCTGGTTGAGGCCGAGGCGCTGGATCGCCGTTTCGGCGACCAGCACATGCCCCTGATGCGGCGGATTGAACGAGCCGCCGAACAGGCCGACCACCATGCCGCTTTCGACATGGGGCATGCGCAGATAGCGGCCGTTCACTTCGCTGGACGTCACGTCAGGGCCTGACCTGTCCGGCGCCGCGCACGCGATACTTGAACGATGTCAGCTGCTCGACGCCAACGGGGCCGCGGGCGTGCATCTTGCCGGTGGCAATGCCGATCTCGCCGCCCATGCCGAATTCGCCGCCATCGGCAAACTGGGTGGAGGCATTGTGCAGCAGGATGGCGGAATCGATTTCGGCGAAGAAGCGCTCGACGACATCGGCATCCTCGGCGATTACCGCCTCGGTATGCGCCGAGGACCAGGTGTTGATATGTTCGATCGCGCCGGAAATCCCGTCCACCAGTCGGACAGAGATGATCGCGTCGAGATATTCCGTCGACCAATCCGCGTCCGTCGCCGGCCGCAAGCCATCGATGGTTCCGGCAAGCTCTTCGGACACCCGCACTTCGCAGCCGGCTGCGAGCAGCGCCTGAAGTAGCGGCCTTGCCAGCTTGTCCGCAGCATTGCTGTCGATCAGCAGTGTCTCGGCGGCACCGCAGATACCAGTGCGGCGCATCTTGGCATTGACGACGATCTTTTCGGCCATGGCGAGATCAGCGGATGCGTCGACATAGATGTGGCAGAGGCCTTCGAGGTGGGCGAACACCGGCACGCGCGCCTCGTTCTGGACCCGTGCGACGAGGCTTTTTCCGCCGCGCGGAACGATGACGTCGATCGTGCCACCGAGGCCCGAGAGCATGGCGCCGACGGCAGCGCGATCGGCAACCGGCACCATCTGGATCGCATGCTCGGGCAGGCCAGCAGCCTTCAGGCCTTCGACGAGGCAGGCATGGATGGCGCGCGAGGAATGGAAGCTGTCGGAGCCGCCCCGCAGGATGACGGCATTGCCCGCCTTCAGGCACAGTGCACCGGCATCTGCCGTCACGTTCGGGCGGCTTTCGTAGATCACGCCGATGACGCCGAGCGGCGTACGCACGCGCTCGATGTGCAGGCCATTGGGGCGATCCCACTCGGCAATGACGTCGCCAACCGGATCCTTGAGGTCGGCAATCGCGCGAATGCCGTTGGCCATGTCGCGGATCCGGCTCTCCGTCAGCGTCAGGCGGTCGATGAAGGACGCGGCGATGCCGGACTGGCGGGCGTTTTCAAGATCGATCGCGTTGGCGGCAAGAATCTCGTCGCGGCGATTGACGATGATCTCGGCCATGGCAACGAGGGCCGCATGCTTGCGTTCGGCGGTGGCGACGGCAAGCGGCCGGCTTGCCGCCTTCGCCTGGCGGCCGATCTCCAGCATGACGCCTTCGACGTCATCCTTATTCCTGACTTCATCAAGCATGGACTTCATCCCTCCGGCCGTCCTTCTCGTCGGCGCGCTTGCCGGTCATCACCAGATCGTCGCGATGCACCATGGCGGCGCGGCCGGCATAGCCGAGGATCGCCGCGATCTCTGCGGATTTCTTGCCGGCGATCTGGCGAGCCTCGTCGGCGTCATAGCCGGCAAGACCACGGGCGATTTCGCGGCCCGCTGCGCCGAGAATGGCAATGGTGTCGCCGCGGCTGAAGGTGCCCTTCACTTCGCGCACGCCGGCAGGCAGCAGGCTCTTGCCGGAGCGCAGCGCCTCCTCGGCGCCGGCATCGATGGCGAGCGTGCCGGCCGGCAGCAGCTGCCCGGCAATCCAGGTCTTGCGTGCGGTCACCGGTGAGCCCGATGGTGCAAACCAGGACGAGCGAGCGCCTTCCTCGATGGCCGCCAGCGGATGGTTGGGTTTGCCCGAGGCGATGATCATGGAGCAGCCGGCGGTGGTTGCGATCTTGCCGGCATCAATCTTGGTGCGCATGCCGCCGCGCGACAGCTCGGAGGCAGCCCCCCCTGCCATCGCCTCGATCTCGGGCGTGATCTCCGCGATCGTGTCGAGGAAACGGGCATCGGGGTCGAGATGCGGCGGCGCCGTATAGAGGCCGTCGATGTCGGAAAGCAGCACCAGGAGGTCAGCGCCGACCATGGTGGCGACGCGGGCGGCCAGGCGGTCGTTGTCGCCATAGCGGATTTCGGTGGTCGCCACCGTATCGTTCTCGTTGATGATCGGCACGGCGCCGAGCTTCAGCAGCTGGTTGATCGTGGCGCGGGCATTCAAATAGCGTCGACGCTCCTCGGTGTCGCCGAGCGTCAGTAGCACCTGGCCGGCGACGATCGCGTCTGTCGAAAGACTTTCCGACCAGGCGCGGGCAAGCGCGATCTGGCCGACGGCCGCGGCCGCCTGGCTTTCCTCGAGTTTTAGCGCGCCAGAAGGGAGTTTCAGTACGGTGCGGCCGAGCGCGATGGCGCCGGAGGAGACGACGAGCACGTCGACGCCCTTGGCCCTGAGGGCGGCGATGTCGGCACACATGGCGTCGAGCCAGGCCTTTTTCAGCCCGGTCGCGCGATCGACCAACAGGGCCGACCCGATCTTGATGACGACCCGGCGATACTTCTGAAGCGGCTTGCGGGTCTTCGTCATGTCAGGCGGTCTCTTCTCCGGACTTTGCCGCGACAATGACGGTGCGTAGCGCCCGCAATGCCTCGGTCATGCCCTTGCTGGTGGCGGCCGAAAGCAGGAGAGGCTGCTCGCCGCAGGCCTTTGCCAGCGCCTTGGCCTTCACCTTCAATTCGTCCTCGTCGAGCACGTCGATCTGCGACAGCGCGACGATCTCGGGTTTGTCTTCGAGCCCGCCGCCATAGGCTACGAGTTCGTGTTTCACGGTCTTGTAGGCCTTGGCGACGTCTTCTTCCTGGGCCGAGACGAGGTGAAGCAGCACGCGCGTGCGCTCGACATGGCCGAGGAAACGGTCCCCGATACCAACGCCTTCATGCGCGCCTTCGATCAGGCCGGGAATGTCGGCGATGATGAACTCGTTGCCGTCGATGGTGGCGACGCCGAGGTTCGGGTGCAGCGTGGTGAAGGGGTAATTGGCGATCTTCGGCCGCGCCCGGGTGCAGGCGGCAAGGAAGGTCGATTTGCCGGCATTGGGCAGGCCGACGAGGCCGGCATCGGCGATCAGCTTCAGCCGCAGCCAGATGGTTTTTTCTTCGCCTTCGAGGCCGGGGTTGGCCCAGCTTGGCGCCTGGTTGGTGGCGGACTTGAAATGGGCATTGCCGAAGCCGCCATTGCCGCCGGCGGCAAGCCGGTAGCGCTGGCCTTCGGCGACCATGTCGACGATCAGCGTCTCGCTGTCTTCCTCGAAGATCTGGGTGCCGACCGGAACCTTCAGCGTCACGTCGGCGCCGCCGGCGCCCGTGCGGTTGCGGCCCATGCCGTGCGTGCCGGTCTTGGCCTTGAAGTGCTGCTGGTAGCGGAAGTCGATCAGGGTATTGAGGCCGTTGACCGCCTCGACCCAGACGTCGCCGCCGCGGCCGCCGTCGCCGCCATCAGGTCCACCGAATTCGATGAATTTTTCACGACGGAACGACACGGCGCCTGCGCCGCCGTCGCCGGAGCGTATGTAGACTTTCGTTTCGTCTAGAAATTTCATTGGACTGCCATCTGTTCGGTGTATTTGCGCGGTCGTATTTTGCCGCCATCGATATAGGCGGTTCATCCGGAGGTCAAAGAATATCGTGCGTTTTGCCAGCTACAACATCCAATACGGCATCGGTCTTGACGGCCAGTTTGAACCCGAGCGCATTGCTGCGTCGCTTGGCGGCGCCGACATCATCGCGCTGCAGGAAGTGACACGCGGTTTTCACCGCAACGGCCACGTCGATCTGGTTGCCCGTTTCGAAGCGCTCTTCCCCGGTCATTTCTCAGCCTTTCATGCCCCTTGCGACATCGATATCGGCTCTTCGATCGAGGGCGGCCGCGTCGTCAACCGGCGCTTCCAGTTCGGCAACATGATCCTGTCGCGCTGGCCGATCCTGTCGACCCGGTTGATATCGCTGCCGCGCACCCGGACCATCAGCCCGATGAACCTGCAGCGCGGCGCCACCGAAGCGCTGGTCGCCACGCCGGGCGGGCCGCTGCGCGTCTATTCCGTGCATCTCGACCATGTGCTTCCCGCCGAGCGCATCGCCCAGATCCGCTTCCTCAAGGAGCGGCTGCTCGGCTATCCGCTTGAGGGCGGCGGCATTACCGGGGCTGCCGATTTCGGTCTTGCTGAGCCGCCGCATCCGGAGGATTTCGTCGTCATGGGCGACTTCAACATGGAGCCGGAGACGCCGGAATATTGCGCGATGGCCGGCTCGCGCGACGCTTATTACGGACGCTCGCTTCGGCTCGAAAATCCGGTCGACGTGCTCGCCCATCTCAACCGGCTGACGCCGGAAAGCTATAGCTGGGTTCATCCCGACAATCCTCAAAAGCGCATGCATCTCGACTATGGCTTCATCAGCACCGGCCTGGTGCCGCAGCTGAAGGACGCCTGGACCGATTACGACGCCAAGGGGTCCGATCATCTTCCTGTTGGTTTTGAACTCGCTTGACGAATATCCCCGCAAAGGCATGGCTTCGCGGGGATTGTTTCTTCAGTGTGGCCGGCGCAGATCTGCCGCGCTCAGCCGGGTCTCGATATGGGCGACCATGGCATTGCGGGCGAGCGCATAGATCTGGCTGCAGCCGGTGATCTGGAAGCCGAGCTTTTCCTGGACCTTGAGCGACCCCGGATTGTCGGCGAAGACGCCGGAATGCAGGGTCGTTTCCGGCATGCGCCGGAAGAAGCGCTCGATCGCCGCATAGGCTGCTTCGCTCGCCAGGCCCTTGCCCCAGTAGAACCGGTTCAGCCAGTAGCCGACATGCCATTGGCCGTGCCTGAGCTCGATGCCGATGCAACCGATATGCACGTCGTCGCCGGTGGTGATCGCCAGCGTCCAGTCGGGGGTGAGTCCCGAGGTCTGGCTTGCCAGCCAATCGAGCGCATCCTGCTGGTCGTAAGGTGCAGGCACACGCGAGAGCATGCGCGCCACCTGGAAATCGCCCAGCGACTGAGCGATCGCCTCGGCATCGCTTCGGCTGTGGGGCCTCAGCACCAGCCGCCTGGTTTCGATGACCGGGCAGGGCCCGGGGCCGGGACGGATCGCGGTGCGCGAGCGTTCGGAGGTGAGCGCGTTCATCGCATGCCTCCCCAGCTTCTGAGCGAAACCCAGGTCTTGCGGTCGAGCCGATACCATTCGACAGAGATCGAGCCGCCGAGCGCCAGGCTGCCGACCATGCCGCTGCCCTGGAACTGGAAGCCGCACTTCTGGATGACCCGGCGCGAGGCGAGGTTCATGACCCGGCAGCGCGCATCGATCTGGTCGATGTCACGGGTGCGAAAGGCCATGTCGGTGAGCGCCTGGGCAGCCTCTGTGGCATAGCCTTGGTTCCAATAGGGTTCGCCCAGCCAGTAGCCGAGTTCCGCCGTCTTGCCATCGGGGTGCGGCTCGATACCGCAACAACCGAGGAATGCGCCATTATCCGCTTTGGTAATCGCGTAGACGCACTTGCCAATCGTGCCGGCTTTGGCGCGTCGCACGAAATCGGCGGCATCGGCCGTCGTATACGGGTGCGGCATGCGCGAGACCATGGTGGCGACATTGGCATTGTTGGCAAGATGGGCAAGGGCGTCGATATCGTCTTCATGGGGCGCGCGCAGAACGAGCCGGGGTGACAACAATATCGGGCAATCGGTCCTTGACCGTTGGGGCCTCAGCCTTTGTTCGGGAGACCGTGATTGGTCTTCCCTCAGTAGCTCGGTTTGCATGGTTCGTCCTCCAGAAACGAAAAAAAGGGGAGTTGGGTATTGCCCCATCTCCCCTTTTTAGGTCTGGCTTGGAACCGTTAGGTGCGTCAGCCGGGTCGATGAGACGCCGGCTGTTTTAGAGCGCTACCGGCTTATTCCGCTGCTTCCGCTTTCGGCATTACAGACACGTACACGCGGCCATTGGCCTTCGTACGGAAGTCCACGTTACCTGCCGTAAGCGCAAAAATCGTATGGTCCTTGCCGAGGCCGACATTGGCGCCCGGATGCCACTTGGTGCCGCGCTGACGCAGAATAATGTTGCCGGCGATGACCTTCTCGCCGCCGAACTTCTTCACGCCAAGGCGCTTGGACTCGGAATCGCGACCGTTGCGCGACGAACCGCCAGCTTTTTTGTGTGCCATTGGTGTTCTCCTTTAAACCTTCGATCCCAAAACTCAGTTTGCAGCTTCAGCGGCGGCTTCAGACTTCTTGGAAGCCTTCTTTGCCTTGCCACCGGCAGCAGCGATGTCCAGGATGCGGACGGTCGTCTGGTGCTGGCGGTGACCGCGCGAGCGCTTGGAGTTCTGGCGGCGACGCTTCTTGAAGGCGATGACCTTCTTGGCGCGGCCCTGTTCAACGACTTCGGCGCTGACAACGGCACCTTCGACAAACGGAGCGCCGATGGTTGCATCGGCGCCGACGCCGACCATCAGGATCTCGGTGAATTCAATCTTGTCGCCTGCTACGCCTTCCAGCTTTTCGATGGTTACGACGTCGTTGGCTGCCACGCGGTACTGCTTACCGCCGGTCTTGATGACTGCGAACATTCTTTATCCTTTCATGTTCGGGCCGGCTCTTTACCCCAGGGGCAAGGCCGTCTTTTTGTCAGTCGACATTTTTAGCAGAACTCCGGGATCATTCCCGAAGCCCTGCCGGTGAATGGGCGCAAATCACACCCGCTGCGGTGAGGGCAAGCCACACCACTTCATTGCGCGAATTACGGGAAACGCGCTCCTCTGTCAAGAAGAAGGCACTCGCCGCATTGGATAATCTTCACCGAGGCCCTTGCCAGCACCCGAATCTGCCGCTATGAACCCGACCGCGCCGAACAAGCGCCGACCGACTATGCGGAGAGGTGGCAGAGTGGTCGAATGCACCGCACTCGAAATGCGGCATACCTGCAAGGGTATCGTGGGTTCAAATCCCACCCTCTCCGCCATCGGGACTTCAATCCTGCTTTAGCCCGAATTCCTCCCAGCTCGCCAGAGTAGCTTCAGGCGACGAAGCGGGCATTGCCGGCGCAGCGTCAGGCGATTTTCAGCGCGGCCGATATTTCCGATAGGGTCGCTTTCTCCGCTTCGCTGACGGCGACACCGCCGAAACCCAGGAATCCACCTTCCTTGGCGGCTTCCGCTACGCGCTGGCTGATCTGATACAGCCATGCGGCGAAGGCGCTGGCATCATCCGGAGCCTTGGTTTCGACGACCGTTCGCGCCTGCTGCAACGTTTCGATGCATCTGGCCTTCATGTCCTCAGGCTTGGAGCCTTTCAGTTTCGCCTGCAGGCCGTCGCGTGCCGTCGTTCGTCCTACCGAGGTTTCGAAGTCGGCGACGAGCGCTTTGACGAGCGGATTGGCCGCGGCATCGTTTTTGCCTGCAGCAGGGCGCGGCTGTTGGCGAGGCCCTCCTTGAGCATGCCCCACAGGCCGCTCGGCTCCGCCGCGGTCACGGCTATGCCCGCCATCATCACGCTCTCCAGAAGCAACGTCCATTCCTCCGGGGTGAATGCCGATTTGTCAGCCATGGCTGACCCTCCTTCGTTCGATTTCGTGTTCATGACAGTCGTTGCCGATCCACGCGGCGCGCCGAGTGCCGACGGTTTCTCGAAACATCAGGTCGACAGGGCCGTCAGCTTCGTCTTCAATGCATCGATAGTGGGTTTCAGAATGTCCGAAACGCCGGGGATGGCCAAAACCTTGTCGAACAGCCCATTGAGCGTGGGCATCATCGGCGTGATCAGGGCCGTGAGGGCTGCCTTCTGCCCGGCTGAGAGTTGCCCGGCCACACCGCTGACCTTGTCGAGCTGGCTCGAGACATCCTCCAGCTTCGGCAAGGCCGCCGTGGCGGAGGCCGCATCGGTAACGCCCGTCAGCGCTGTCTGCAGGCTGGCCATGCCGTCCTTGACCTGCTGGCCGACATCGACCCCGCCGACCGTCAAGCTCTGCTCAGGCGTGCCGGCCTGGGGCGCGACCGGTTCCTTTGGCCTGCCGAACAGGTAGAAAAGCACGCCGGAAATCACCAGGGCGGCAATCACCCAATAAAGCCAGTTGCGCGACGAGGCTGGCGCGGCGGCCGCTGCTGCCGCTGCGCGTTGGCCGGCACCACCGACTGCGGAGGCCGAAGCGGCAGCGCTGCGGGTCGCTTGGCTGGCAGAGGCTGCAGCGGTTTGTGCCGGAGCGCCGAGCGAGCCGAGCAGGCCGGTGCCGCCGAGCAGGTCTCTGACGCCGGATGGCAATGCGGCGGCGATATTGTCCTTCTGGCTGGCGAGCAGACCGGCGATGCCGTTGGCGCTCAGGTCGCCTCCGCTCTGCTGGGCGAGGCCGCCCATGACCAGCGGAGCAAGCGTTGCCAGCAGCGAGCCGCTCGCCCTTTGATCCATGCCGGAAACCCCGCCTATGGCCGTTGCCAGCGCACTGCCGTCCTTGGCGCCAAACAGCGATGAGATGATCTGTGAGCCGTTTTGGGCAAGCGAAACCTGGTCGCCACCCGCCAGCATTCCCATGAGATTGTCGAGCGAGCCGCTCTGTTGTTTGGCGCTGTCGGCGATCTTTTGCGCGCCGCCCGGCTGCGCGGCGACGCCGGTCAGGCCCGCCAGAATTGCCGGTACGGCAGCGGCGACGGCGCTCTGCACCTTGCTGCTATCCAGGCCAAGCACTGAAGCGATGCGCGCGATCATGTCAGGGGTAAGCATCTGCGCGATGTAGGAAACAAGATTGCTGGCCATTGGCTTTTCCTCCACGTTGATGTCGTCGAACAACGACTCTGGTCATCGAGCGGGGCTCGACGGCGCGGCAATTGGCTGCAAGCAATTCGCGTTTAACTGATTATCGACTGCGAGATTTGTTCGCCAGGAACTCTACAGCGCCGCGCGTCTTGTTAGATGCGCAAAGGTCGCTGCAACACTTTGAATTGCTGCATGTTTTTAACCTTAAATCGAATTCGATTTAAGGAAACATGCAGTAGGCGCAGAAATACTAGCACCTGTAGGTGTATTGCGCCAGTTCGCAACAACCTTCGGAAATAAGCGTGTTGTGTCGCTTGTCGCCCACCCGGGCCTTGCCTCGCCTCTCCCGTTTGTCCGTCTTCTCCTTCTCTTAGAGGGCGGCCCGGACGATGCGCCGGAACATTTCTGTGCCGGATTCAGGCGTGATGACCGCCGCCTATGGACGGCATGTGCGAACGTTCCGGGAACTGAAACGCGCTGCTCAAGCGAGCCTCGACGGCCGGGAGTGATCTCGTGTCTACTGCATGTTTCCTTAAATCGAATTCGATTTAAGGAAACATGCAGTAATTCAGAGTGCTACAGCGACATTTGCGCGTGTAATAAAGACGCGCGGCGCTGTAGTCCAGGGATACCGCTGCGATGACGATGTCACTCTTCATGCGTGCGCAGCCACGCCTCCAGCCCGGCAATCACCGCGAGCCTCAGGCATGCGTTCTTGGCAAGCGCTCGGGCAAGGGACTGTCCATCGGACAAAAAACCCATCTCGTGCATGACGTCGTCGGGCTTCAGGCGTTGCTTTGCCATGATCGCCTTGATCCGGGTGATCGTGGAGGGAAGCAGGTAACGTCCGCTGGCGATGGGGGCACCTGCGGGTATGGGAGAAGGCACGGCGGCCGTGGGCGGAACTGGAGTGGCAACAGGCAACACGCCTGATATCGCCAGCCAGGTCAGGAAGCCGTCGCGCTCGCCAGGGGTGGCCTTTGCCCACGAATTCTTGAGTTTCTCAAGGCGGGTCCGCTGCGGCTTCAGGCCGGCGATGACGAGAGCCTTGCGAAGCGAGGAGATCCTGCCGGTGAGCACATCACTGTGGATGTCCGGGAACTCGGCCTTCAACCGCTGCTCAT
Source organism: Ensifer canadensis (assembly GCF_017488845.2). Taxonomy (NCBI): domain Bacteria; kingdom Pseudomonadati; phylum Pseudomonadota; class Alphaproteobacteria; order Hyphomicrobiales; family Rhizobiaceae; genus Ensifer; species Ensifer canadensis. The sequence continues at coordinate 3,446,194 of NZ_CP083370.1, read as the reverse complement.
AATGCGCGTTATCGCGCTTCGGCTTTTTCGACATTTTCAGTTCCGACGTTCATCTCCTGCGTCCTCTAGCGCGCCGCGCGGGCGAGGGCGAGTAAAAAGGCGATGCCGCCAAGCCGCGTATATCGGGCCACTTGTTTCGAGAGGCCGAGCCCGATGCCAAGCCGCGACCAGAGCGTCATGCAAAGCTCTGCCCGTCAAGCTTTGCACAAGTCGGGCTTTATACCATCGCGCCAAGAGCCGGGATGTGACACGGCGAACAAAGGACGATGATATGTCAAGCGATATCGAGCATTATACCGATCCGCAGGATTCGGCCGTTGCCCTCTACCTCACGAACAATGACGGCGAAGAGCTAACCAATGTGCTGGTCGCAGCACTCGAGGATGCGTTCCGCATCCTTCGCGACGAGGTTTCCGGCGAAACGATGCACTGAGGCGAGACGGCGAGGCCCAGTTCGCTATGCAAGCACAGGCGTGGGCTTTGCAACTGGCCGCCAACTGCAAAGCCGTTCGGTTCGCTGGCCAGGCTTCATATATACGATACGGGCGCCCTCGCGTGAGCGCCCTCAACTGATTATGTGCCGGGGTTTGGTTCGGGTCGAACCGGACGCATCACCTTTCCCGTAACAGCGCCTCGACCGAGGCCGCTACCGCCAGCAGCGTCCCGTCCGTTCCGTTCCTGCCCACCAACATCAGGCCAGCCGGGCGGGTCGGCCCCGGCATCGGCAAGGTTATGGCCGTGAGATCGAACTGGTTTGCGACCTGGCAGTTGCGCAAGAGCAAGCCCTCGACGCGATCATATTCTGCCTCATTCGCCTCCACGGAGGCGATCGGCACTGCGGCGATCGGCGTCGTCGGCAAGACGATGAGATCGTAGGCGGAGAGCCGATCGTCCATGGCACTTGCTAGGCCTGCTCTCGTTTCCAACAGCGCATCTAGTGCTGCCTGCGGCGTCAGCAAACGACGTCGAAGCGTCGATGAAACCCTGATGTCGACCGGTGCGTCGTGATCCGAAAGCCAGTCGGCATGCAGACGGCTCGCCTCGAGGCCGGCGATCGAGCCGATCGCGGTCGCCTTCTTCAACCGGTCGATAAGGTCGTCGATACCGCAATCGACAAGGTCGGCGCCCGCAGCAGTGAGGCGGTCGAGACATGCCGTAAAGTGTGTGGCTATTTCGGTTGAGAGCGCGGCCAGGAGCTGGCCGCGTGGCACGCCGATCCGCAGGCCGGCAATCGGCTGGGGAACAAGCGCTGTTACCGGCTCGCCGGCCATGACGGCATCGACAGCTGCGCAGTCGCTGACCGTGTGGGCGAGCGGCCCGATAGAATCGAGACTCGGGGCAAGCGGGAAGGCGCCGTCGAGGGACACGCGGCTGGCGGTCGGTTTGAAACCGACGAGGCCGTTCAGCGCCGCCGGGATGCGCACGGAACCGCCGGTGTCGGAGCCGATGGCGATATCGCAGGTGCCTTCCGCCGCCGACACGGCCGCGCCCGAGGACGAGCCGCCGGGGATCAGGCTTTCATCGGTCGCGTTGCCGGGAACCGGATAATGGGGATTGAGGCCGACCGCGGTGAAGGCGAATTCGGTCATATGGGTCTTGCCGACGATCACGGCGCCGGCGGCGCGCAATCTCCTGACCACGACGGCGTCCTGTTGCGGCACGGCTGCCGTGCGCTTGATGATCGAGCCGGCGAGCGTCGGTTCTCCGGCAACGTCGAAAAGATCCTTGATCGAAACGATCTTGCCGTCGAGCGGTCCGAGCGTGGCGCCGGCCTGAAGGCGGCGGTCGGCGGCATCGGCCTCGATGCGGGCGCTGTCGGCATAGAGCTTGACATAGGTCTTCTCGTTCTCCCGACGGGCATCGAGCCGGCTCAGGATCTGTTCGAGGTGATCACGCACGGGAGTGTTCGAATGGGACACGATAAGGAACCTGCCGATATCTGACGTCGCCGGGCGGCGAGCTGAAGCGTTTCGTCCGTAGCGCAGCAAGGGGGGCCGCGGCCGCGGACGAGATTCTTCATAGCAGGGCTTGCGGCAAATGCCATGAGGTTGCACCCGCCGCACCGCCTCCATGCAAGTGGATATTCAGCAGGGTTTATGCGCGCAGAGAATGAACCGACGATAGACGAAAGTGCGCAGGCAGTTTCGCAGGTTTGCAGATTTGCGCTGTGCGGCGGCGATCGATTGGTGCGAGGCGCGTTCGATGGTCTCGAAGCCGGCAGCCTTCGATCCCTGGCGGATCGCCCAGGTCGAGAAACGTCCGACTGCCTTCGGCCCGGCCCAGTCGCCGTCGAAGACGAGCCACCTTCGAAGGCCCTGTATTCACCGAATTGTCGCGAAACCGTTCAAATAGTTTCACGCCACTGTTAAGATTCCATGGGGAGTGAATAGCGGCCGGCGCTCTGGCAGAGTGAGGCTGCAATAACGCACTCACCTCATAGGAGACGCCGTCATGGAAGCTGGAACTTCCCAACCGCATTCGCCGACCGCTATCCGCACTGATCTTGCCGCAATTTTCGTGTCGTTGGAACTCTCTCGCTCAACCTGGCTGATCACATCGTTGTCGCCGGGAAACGGCGAGAAGATGTCGAAGCACTCTGTGGTTGGCGGCGATGTGACGGCATTGCTGGGTCGTTTTACTCAGCTCCAGGAGAAGGTGCGATCTCGTACGGGCAATCAGGTTCCGATCGTGAGCATTCAGGAAGCCGGGCTTGACGGCTTCTGGATCGATCGTGTGCTGAAGGCGAACGGGATAGAAAGTTACGTCGTCGATCCAGCCTCGATAGCAACCTCGCGCAGGCGCCGGCGAGCGAAGACGGACAAATTGGATGGTGAGGCGCTGGTCCGAGCGCTGTTGGCCTTCAAACGCGGAGAGCCACGGGTGTGCGCCATGGTCAATGCGCCAAGCCCCGAGGAAGAAGATCGCCGTCGCCTTTGCCGGGAGCGCAAGGTTCTGATCGCCGAGCGCGTCAAACATGTCAATCGCATTAAAGGCCTGCTCTTCGGTCAGGGCATAAGTGGTTACGAGCCGCTGCGCAAGAACCGGCGCAAGCAACTGGACGAGCTTCACACGGGTGATGGCCGTCCTTTGCCGACCCACCTCAAAACTCAAATAAGCCGTGAACTTGATCGCCTTGAATTGTTGCTAGAGCAAATTACAGCGGTGGAGAACGAGCGCGATACGCTCCTGGCGGCGCAAAAGAACAGCGTGGCGGCAACGCTGATCCCAACTGGGGCGATGTTGTGCGAAGTCAAAGGCATTGGTCTGGAATTCGCGGCTGTTCTCTGGACCGAAGGGCTGTTTCGCCATTTTGACAACCGGCGACAGGTTGCTGCGTACGCGGGGCTGGCACCGACACCCTGGCAGAGTGGAACCATCGATCACGAGCAAGGCGTCTCGAAGGCGGGCAACCCGCGCCTGCGTACCACGATGATCCAACTGTCGTGGTTGTGGTTGCGCCATCAGCCGCAATCAGCGTTGAGCCAGTGGTTTACGGCCCGCGTGCAATCCAGCGGTGGGCGCGCGAAGAAGAGCGCGATCGTGGCGCTGGCACGCAAATTGTTGGTTGCTCTATGGAAATATGTGATCGCCGGCGTTGTCATCGAGGGCGCGGTGTTAAAGACGGCCTGACAATGCACACAAGCCACATTCTCTAATCTTCCAGGAGCGATCAATCCTGGCGGATCCAGGGGGACGAACCGATCCGCGACATGGCTTCAAACGCCGCTACTAAGAATGGTCTCGTCCTCCTGAGCCTTTGCCGCAACGCAAGCGGAATGATGGTGCAGCCGCTCGGCGCGGCGACCGAATGTGAGTTTGAACCGGCAATGGAAACAGGCCCGTTCACGCGAACAGGCTCAGCCTTGGATGCCGAAAGAGCGACCGAAGGAAACATGCGATGGACCTTTAAAAGTTCTTGACCCGAAGTTCCCCATGTGAGTCGCTGACATACGAACAGCTAAAGGTCCGGCACGCGAAATCCGCTTTCGCAGGGCTCGAACCGGAGGCTTGTTTGGCCGAAATCCTCACCACGCTGTCCCGCCGTTCCTTCCTTCTGTCTGCCGGTGCTGCCGGCCTCGTTGCGTCCTCCGGTCTTGCAACACCGTTCTATGCCCGCGGCTACGGCCGTCCGGAATTCATCCACGGGGTGCAGTCGGGCGATGTCGACACGAGTTCCGGCATGGTGTGGACGCGGGTCGACAGGCCGTCGCGGGTGACGCTCGACTATTCGACGACCGAAAGCTTTTCCAATCCGGTTCGTCTCGCCGAACTCACCGCAACACCGCAGACGGATTGTGCGGTCAAATGCGCGCTGGAGGATCTGCTTCCGGACCAGGACATCTTCTATCGGTTCACCGCGACCGATCTTTACGACATCAACCGGGTGTCCGAGCCGGTCGTCGGGCGGTTTCGCACCGCGCCGTTGCGCAAGCGCTCGGTCCGCTTCGTCTGGTCCGGCGACACGGCCGGCCAGGGTTGGGGCATCGACGATGTCGGCATGAAGACCTATTCGACCATGCGCCTGCACGAGCCGGACTTCTTCATCCATTCCGGCGACACGATCTACGCCGACAATCCCATTCCCGACGAGATAGCCTTGCGCGACGGCGGCATCTGGAAGAACCGGGTGGTGACGCATGAGAAGCGCGATGTGGCGCGCACGCTCGAGGAATATCGCGGCCAGTGGAAGTATAATCTGCTCGACAACCATGTGCGTGAACTCAACGCCGTCTGCCCGACCTTCTATCAGTGGGACGATCACGAGGTCCTGAACAACTGGTCGGCCTCGACAGACCTCAGCGACGATCCGCGCTATCCGGAAAAGGACGTTGCGGTCTACGCCGCGCGCGCGGGGCGCGCTTTTAACGAGATGACGCCGGTCCGCACGCCGCCGACGCAGCCCGGCCGCATCTTCCGCAAGATTGCCTACGGTCCGCTGCTCGATGTCTTCTTCGTCGACCTTCGGTCCTATCGCGGCCCCAACCAGGGGGAGGGTGATGGTGGCCTGTTCGGCTGGCGCCAGGCGGACTGGCTGAAGCGGGAGCTTGCCGCGTCGCGCGCCGTCTGGAAGGTGATCGCCTGCGATATGCCTGTTGGTCTCGTCGTCTGGGACGATTATGCCAACCGGCGTGGTTCCGATGCAATCGCCAATGGCGACAATGGTCCACCGACGGGTCGCGAAACCGAGTTTGCCGAGCTGCTCCGCTTCATCAGGGACAATGCCATCGACAACCTCGTGTGGCTGACGGCGGATGTGCATTATACGGCCGCGCATCACTACGATCCGTCGCGGGCGGCCTTCAAGGATTTCCTGCCATTCTGGGAGTTCGTTTCCGGTCCCTTGCATTCCGGTACCTATGGTCCGAAGGAGCTGGACATGACGTTCGGCCCGGACGTGCGCTTCATCAAGGCGTCCGGTGGAGGTGTGGACAGCAACCTGCCTCCATCAGCCGGGCTGCAGTTCTTCGGCATCGTCGATATCAACGGCCAGACCAAGCAGATGACCGTGCGGCTGATGGATCGGCAGGACCAGGAATTGTGGCGCGTGACGCTCGACCCGGCCGCCGTCGCATGAGCGTTTTGGCTTTGGTTGAACCCTTTCCAAACCCGGTTGGCGCGACCCTTTCCGGTTGCAAACCCATGGCCTGTCGGGACTTCGGAGCCGGGCTCTTGCGCGCGCCCCCCTTTCGCAATCGCAAAAAAACCTGTATGAGCCCGACCATTGAAAAAGCGGCGTGGCCCATTGGGGCGTGCCCTAAACCTTCCGAGACGAAAAATGAGCATTCGTAACATCGCGATTATCGCGCACGTCGACCATGGGAAAACGACCCTTGTCGACGAGCTTCTGAAGCAGTCGGGCTCGTTCCGCGAAAACCAGCGCGTTGCCGAACGCGTCATGGACTCCAACGACATCGAAAAAGAGCGCGGCATCACCATTCTTGCCAAGGCGACGTCGGTCGAGTGGAAGGGTGTGCGCATCAACATCGTCGACACCCCCGGCCACGCCGACTTCGGCGGTGAAGTCGAACGCATCCTGTCGATGGTGGACGGCGCCATCGTTCTCGTCGACGCCTCCGAAGGCCCGATGCCGCAGACGAAGTTCGTCGTCGGCAAGGCGCTGAAGGTCGGCCTGAAGCCGATCGTCGCGATCAACAAGATCGACCGTCCTGATGGACGCCACGAAGAAGTCATCAACGAAGTCTTCGACCTCTTTGCGAACCTCGACGCCACCGACGAGCAGCTCGACTTCCCGATCCTCTACGGTTCGGGTCGTGAAGGCTGGATGAACGTCGCGCCTGAAGGCCCGAAGGACCAGGGCATGGCACCGCTTCTCGACCTCGTGCTCAAGCACGTTCCCGAGCCGACGGTCGGCGAGGGCCCGTTCCGCATGATCGGCACGATCCTGGAAGCAAACCCCTTCCTCGGCCGTATCATCACCGGCCGCATCCATTCGGGTTCGCTGAAGCCGAACCAGCCGGTCAAGGTTCTCGGCCAGGACGGCAAGCTGCTTGAAAACGGCCGTATCTCGAAGATCCTCGCATTCCGCGGCATCGAGCGTCAGCCGATCGAAGAAGCCCATGCAGGCGACATCGTCGCGATCGCCGGCCTGACCAAGGGCACCGTCGCCGACACCTTCTGCGACCCGTCGGTCTCCGAAGCGCTGACCGCACAGCCGATCGACCCGCCAACCGTCACCATGTCCTTCATCGTCAACGACAGCCCGCTTGCCGGCACCGAAGGCGACAAGGTGACGAGCCGCGTCATCCGCGACCGTCTGTTCAAGGAAGCCGAAGGCAACGTCGCGCTGAAGATCGAGGAATCCTCCGAGAAGGATTCGTTCTTCGTCTCCGGTCGTGGCGAATTGCAGCTCGCGGTTCTGATCGAAACCATGCGCCGCGAAGGTTTCGAACTCGCCGTCTCGCGTCCGCGCGTCGTCATGCACAAGGATGAGAACGGCCAGCTGCTCGAGCCGATCGAAGAAGTGGTCATCGACGTCGACGAAGAGCATTCCGGCGTCGTCGTTCAGAAGATGTCCGAACGCAAGGCCGAGATGGTCGAGCTTCGTCCGTCCGGCGGCAATCGCGTCCGGCTGGTGTTCTTCGCACCGACCCGTGGCCTGATCGGCTACCAGTCGGAACTGCTGACGGATACGCGCGGCACAGCGGTCATGAACCGTCTGTTCCACGCCTACCAGCAGTACAAGGGTGAGATCGGCGGCCGCGTCAACGGCGTGCTGCTCTCCAACGACGCCGGCGAATCGGTCGCCTACGCCATGTTCAACCTGGAAGACCGCGGCCCGATGATCATCGAAGCCGGCGAGAAGGTCTATGCCGGCATGATCATCGGCATCCACACGCGCGACAACGACCTGGAAGTCAACGTGTTGAAGGGCAAGAAGCTCACCAACATGCGTGCATCCGGCAAGGACGAAGCCGTCAAGCTGACGCCGCCGATCCGCATGACGCTCGAGCGCGCGCTGTCCTGGATCCAGGACGACGAGCTGGTCGAAGTCACGCCGAAGTCGATCCGTCTGCGCAAGATGTACCTCGACTCGAACGACCGTAAGCGCTTCGAGAAGTCGCGTACGGCTGGCGCCGCTTAAGCGCCCACCGACAAAAGCGAGCGATTAGCGAAACCCCGGAGCAATCCGGGGTTTTTTGCTGTGTGTGCCAGCGGGGGGCGGCTTGCGGATAAAGTTAAAAAGGCGTTAACCTTCCATGGGATGCCGTTAAAGTTGCCTGTGGGTTAACGCGACGCGGCCCCCGGGTGGGATTCCTGTTCGCCCTGTGTGCGTTTAGAGTCGTGAGTCATGAAGACTGTTTCGATCGAGGTCAGGCCTGGAGAACCGCAAGAGGCGTCGGCGATTGCCGACGTGCATCGCGTTTCGTGGCTACAAGCCTATGGCGGCATCATTCCGCACCGCCCCCTGGTCCAGATGGTCAATCGTCGAGACGAGGTCTGGTGGCGCAAGGCGACGCGGGGTCCGGCGACCTTGCTGGTCGTCGACGTGGCCGGAACGATTGCCGGCTATGCGACCCTCGGCCTCAGCCGCGCCAAGGCGCTGCCGCAGGAAGGCGAAATCTACGAGATCTACCTGCGGCCGGAATATCAGGGCATCGGCCTTGGACGGGTTCTCTTCGGCGAAGCCAAGAGCCTGCTGCGGTCGCTCGGCTGCAGGGGACTGGTCGTCTGGTGCCTCGAAGACAGCGATAACGCCTATCAGTTCTTCCAGGGGGCTGGCGGCAGCGATATCGCCGAGGGCATGGAAGATTTCGGCGACAAGCACCTCAAGAAGATCGGCTTTGCCTGGAACTGACGCCTGCTTGCGTCTGACCTCGATGTCACCTCCTGCATAATTCCTTAAATCGGATCCGATTTAAGGACAAAATTATGCAGCAAATTTAAAGCGCTACAGCGTCCTTTGCGCCTCCTATTTGACGCGCGGCGCGGTAGGCAATTGGTGACGCGACCCGCTCGCCTTCTCACCGCGCTTGCCATGGTAGGCTGCTTCGTCGATACCGCACCGGAACCCCGGGGCAATGTCGTCGGCGATCTTGCGGGCGAGCGTGTTCGGATCCGGATTGGCGAGTGCATCGACATAGCCGGCGACGCAGCCGATCCCGTCTTCCTTCTGCGCAACCTTTGAGATCACCAGGACCTGGCCGTCATAGGCCGAGTTGCCTTCGCCGGTTTTCGGATCGCCGTTCTCGATCACCCAGCGCAGGATGGCCGATACCGGCACCTTGTCCTTGTTCAGGCGCCACTCCACCATCGTGCCGGCGTGGTTGAAGGGGCCGAAGGTTTCGAAACCTTCCTTCAGGTATCGCGCATTCAGATGCCCGAAGAAGAAGCTTTGCCGGATATCGGATTCCTTGAAGTGGGCGGGGTAGCCGTCAGGGCCAGGACAGGTCATCGACATGAAGATGCCTTCGACTTCCTCCACAATAGTGCACTTGTCGCGGCTGACATCCGAATAGACGCTGTCGTTGGCCAGAACCGGCGTGGCGGCAAGTGCTGCAGCAAGGAAACATGCGGCCTTTGCGGTCATCCAAAATCCCTCCTTACGAGAAATCCTCTGATGCAATCAACTTCAGGTCACGGCGGGTTGGCAAGGTGAATCTGCACTCCGGACGAAAGTTATGTTGCATCGCGGCATGTTTCCCTTTATCCGACGGGCAAATTTCTCAACCGACCCTGGGAGTATTCCATGCGTATCGATGCGATTTCCATCGGAAAGAATCCACCGGAAGATGTCAACGTCATCGTTGAAGTTCCTGTTGGCGGCCATCCGATCAAGTACGAGATGGACAAGGAAGCCGGCACGCTCGTCGTCGACCGTTTCCTCTACACGCCGATGACCTATCCGGGGAACTACGGCTTCGTGCCGCACACGCTTTCCGATGATGGCGATCCGATCGACGTTCTGATCTGCAACACCCGTCCGCTCGTTCCGGGCTGCGTCATCAACGTCCGCCCGATCGGCGTGATGATGATGGAAGACAATTCCGGCCAGGACGAAAAGATCATCGCGGTTCCGTCGGGTCACCTGACGCAGCGCTACGACAAGGTGCATGAATACACCGACCTGCCGGAAATCACGCTCAAGCAGATCGAGCACTTCTTCGAGCACTACAAAGATCTGGAGCCCGGCAAGTGGGTCAAGATTTTCGGCTGGAAGGATGCCTCCGTCGCCAAGCAACTGATCAAGGAAGCGGTCGAGCGCGCCAAGGGCGAAAAGAAGTAAGCATCTGGCTATTTGCCGACCAGTTCGGCAAGCCGTTTCAAAACATCCTCCGGGTCGGCGTCGATCCGGAGGATTTTTTTGCGCTGCGTTTCGCCTGAGATGAAGGAAATGCGGTTCTTGGCGACGCCGATCTCTTTGGCGAGGACGGCGATCAGGGCCTGGTTGGCCTTGCCCTTTTCCGGAATGGCGCGCACGCGGACCTTGAGATGGTCCTGCCCGTCGGCGCCGCTCTCCACCCCATCGATCCCGTCGCGTCCGCCGTTCGGTGTCAGTCGAACGGTGACGCGCACGTGATCTCCGTGGGCGGTGAACGCTTGCTGCGTCAATGGATCAGCGCAGGAGCGCCGGCGCGATCGTCGTGTTCAGGAAAAGCTGGATGAAATAGAGGATCACCAGCACGACCAGCGGCGAAAGGTCGACGCCGCCCATATTGGGCAGGACCCGGCGGATCGGACGATAGAGCGGCTCGGTCAGCTGGTAGAGCGAGCGGCCGATCATGTTGATCGCCTGGTTGTTCACGTTGATGACGTTGAACGCATAGAGCCACGAAAAGATGGCTGACGCGATGATCAGAAACCACGCGATGTTGATAATAAAGTTCAAGGTGCCGATGACAGCAATCATGCCGGTCTCCAAATCGTTATTGACAGACATGTAGACATTGAGACCTAAACGAGCAAGTACGCCGATTTACCGTGCGCGATCATGTTTAATGCGGATCGGACAAAGATCGGTACCATCGAGGAGCGTTTCCCCTATGTCTGCCGTTCATACCACCCACCGTTTTGCCGCCTTCGGGCATGTCGGTTATCGCCGCTATTTCTTCTCGCGCTTCCTTGCCTACTTTGCCATTCAGATCATTTCAGTCGCGGTCGGTTGGCAGATCTACGACCTGACGCGCGATCCGTTCGACCTCGGGCTTATCGGGCTCTTCCAGTTCCTGCCGTCGCTGGTGCTGATTCTGGTCACGGGGTCAGTTGCCGATCGCTATAACCGGCGCATGATCATGGGCATCTGCATGGCCGTCAGCACGCTGTGTGCCGTGGCGCTGCTCACGTTGACGGTCACGGGGCTTTTCTCGCCCTGGCCTGTTTATGCGATCCTGGTCGTCTTCGGCATCGAGCGGGCGTTTCTCGCCCCCGCCTCGCAGTCGCTGGCACCCAATCTCGTCCCGCCCGAAGATCTACCCAATGCGATCGCCTGGAATTCGACCTCGTGGCAGACGGCGATGATCGTCGGTCCGGTTGCAGGCGGCCTGATCTATGGCTTCGGCTCCGTTGCGCCCTATGCCGTCGGCGTCTGCTTCTTCGCCGCCGCGGCGCTGATGGTGTTTGCCATCCCCAAGCCGGCGGCGCGCTCCAAGGCACCGGTGCAGAGCTGGGAAACGATCACAGCCGGTTTCCGCTATATCAAGGCGGAGAAGGTGGTGCTCGGTGCGATCTCGCTCGATCTGTTCGCGGTGCTGCTCGGCGGCGCTGTCGCGCTGATGCCGGTCTTTGCCCGCGATATCCTTGATCTTGGCCCATGGGGCCTAGGCTTGCTGCGCGCCGCCCCCGGCGTTGGCGCCGTCGGCATGGCGGTGTGGCTTGCCGCCCACCCCATTCGCCACCGCGCCGGCTTTTACATGTTCACCGGCGTCGCGCTCTTCGGCCTCGGCACCGTCGTCTTCGGCCTGTCGGCAACGCCATGGATATCGATCGCTGCACTGGTGGTCATGGGCGCTGCCGACATGATTTCGGTCTATGTACGCGAGATCCTGATCACGCTGTGGACGCCGGACGAGCTGCGCGGCCGCGTCAATGCCGTCAACATGGTGTTCGTCGGCGCCTCCAACGAGCTCGGCGAGTTCCGGGCCGGCATGATGGCATCCGGCTTTGGCGCAATCTTTGCCGTCGCTTTCGGCGGCGCAGGCACGTTGCTGGTGTCAGCGCTCTGGGCGCTCGGCTTCCCGCAGTTGCGCAAGATCGACACGCTCGACGTGCCGGAGCATCATCGTTAGAGCCTTTCCAGGAAATGCGCGGGTTCGAGCTGCAAAGCTTGGCGTCAGGCCGCCTGCCTGGAGCCCGCCTGCACGAAAATGAGATCGAGGAAATTTTCCATCCAGGTGCGCAACGGCGCATCGTGCTGCATGCGCCCGTCGAGATGGGCCTTGCCCATCTGGGCGCCGGGCAGTTCGAAGCGGTGCGCGCCGTGCACCACCCATCGATGCATCATCGCGCGCGTCAGCTCGCCATGGAACTGGATGCCCCAGGCGTTTTCGCCATAGCGGAAGGCCTGGTTCGGATAGGTTTCGCCGGTTGCCAGCAACTCGGCACCTGCAGGCAGATCGAACCCCTCGCGATGGAAGTGATAGACCATGTCAGGCCAGTCCATCAGTGCCCGCCCGGCGTCGGTGGCGACCAGCGGGTACCAGCCGATTTCCGTCATGCCTTCATGATGCGGCGCGACCTTGCCGCCAAGGTTGCGCGCCAGCATCTGCGCGCCCAGGCAGATGCCGAGATAGGGCTTGTTTTCCTTGAGCGGCACCGATAGCCAGTCGATCTCGCGGCGGACGAAATCCTCCTCGTCATTGGCGCTCATCGGCCCGCCGAAGATGATCGTGCCGCCGTGGTGCTCGAGCGTCGGTGGCAGCTCGTCGCCAAGCGCCGGACGACGGATGTCGAGGGAAAAACCCTTCTGCGCGAGGATCTGGCCAACACGGCCGGCGCTCGATCGCTCCTGGTGCAGGACGATGAGGATGGGCTTCCTGTCGGTCTCGGCGGCTATCGGCATTTCAGCTTTCCTGTTGCGGTTCGCCTTCTTCCGCCGCATCGATCCTGGCCGCGACCTCCCGTCGCTTCAAAACCCGGTCCCGCCCGGAGACGCCGAGTAGATCGGCGATCCGCCAGATCACGTGATCTTCCATCTCGCTGCGCTCGCCATCGGCGTAGACGACCTCCCAGAGCATGCCGATCAATTCGATGCGCTGCTCTTCGGAGAGGTGGCGCTTCACTTCGGCGGTGAACTGATAGAAGTCGATGGCCTCGCTTTCGGCGGACTTGCCGGCTTCGACAAGCGCGTCGAGTGCTGCATCGTCGAGTTCATAGTGCTGCTTGATGATGGCGCGCATCTTGCGCTGCTCGGAGGCGAGGATCTTGCCGTCCGCCTCCATCACCTGAATGCAGAGCGCGATGACCGCCACGCGCGGATCACCCCTCTCGATCCGCGTCGTCGGGCCGGTCAGGCCCTCAAGAAACGTCCGGAAGCGTTCAAACATGTTTTCGCCCACAGCCCCTCAAAACTCAGAACAATCGGAAAGTGGTCTTTTCCGACACTTTTTTGCCGACAGCCGGTTCCCGCACGCCGGGATCATCCGGAGGACGGCCGAAGAACGGGTCGGCGACCGGCTCGCCATTGGAGGCGCCGTCCTTCTCGCGTGTCCTCTCGACGATCGGGGCAGGTCTTTTCGTTTCCACCACCTTGATCGGCTCGGCGCGCTCGCGCGGCGTCTCGGCTGCGGCTTCGATGATCACGGGCGTATCGACGACCGGTTTGGCCGGAGCCGTGCCGTGGCCTACGGGATGGTGCTCAGCCATGACAGGGGGCAGGCTGCGGATCGCTTCATCGGCGCTCAGGTGGCCATCCTCGACCTGTGCGGCCAGTTGCAGGGCCGGTGCCTTCCATTCGAAGGCGTCGAGCCGTCCGCTGACCGGCGAGACCGGTAGCCAGGTCGGGGAAGTCACGCCGTCGGCCGTCCAGGCCGGATCGCGCGGGCTCTTCAGGGCCTGGGCCATCCAGTGGCGGATGCGACCCTCGTCCCCGGTGTCGGCCTCCTCGATATCTGCAAGCAGCAGAAAGATGCTTTCGGTCGGCTCCAGCCGGGCTGCGGCCTCCGCCTTGGTGCGGGCAAGCAGAAGCTCGCGCGCCTCGAGTGCTGCTTCGGCGACGGCTGCCATGGCCACCGCGTTGTTCGGGCGCAGCGATTCGAGTTTTCTCGCCCGCTTCAGCCGGTCGACCGCCGTGTCGCCGCCGCGTGCCCGCACGTAGAGGCGGGCGACATCGGGATGCGGCTCATGTTTCCAGGCCTTTTCGAGGATCGATGCTCCCTTGCGCAGGTTGTCCTCGCGAAACAGCGCCTTTGCCGCCACCTGTGCGGCGGGCACCAGATTTTCGTCGAGCTTGAGTGCTGCAAGCGCGTCGTCGCGGGCCGCCTTGGCATCGCCGTCGAGGCGCGTCATGGCGCGGGCGGTCAGAAGCACGGCCTTCTTGCGGTCGGCCTCCTTGCGCTCAAGCACATGGGCTGTCCTGCTCTGGTCGAGCAAGCGCAGTGCGTCATCCCATTGTCCGGCCTGGCTCTGGCTGTCGAGCGTTGCCAGTGTCGCCCAGGGCAGGTGCGGCGCTTTTTCGGCTGCCCGCTCGGCATATTGACGCGCCGCCTCGTGTGCGCCGAGGCGTTTGGCTTCGAGATAGAGACCGCGCAGGCCGAGTTCGCGCGTTTCCGGATCGTCGGCCATCAGTTCGAACTTCTTGCGCGCGTCGTCGTATTTGCCTTCGATCAGGAACGTCTGGGCTTCGAGCAGGTGGATCAGCGGTTCCTGATCGGCGCTGATCAGGCCGCGGGTGCGGGCGGTCATCTTGCGCGCCTGGTTGGCGTCGCCGGCGCCGGCGGCGATCAGGCCAGTCGACAGTGCCTGGTAGCCCCTGTCGCGCTTTCGGGCGCGGAAATAGCGGGTGACGGTGTGTGGCGACAGCCAGATGGTGCGCACCAGCCAGATGGCGATCAGCACGGCGGCGACCAGCGAGATCAGCAGCGATGCCGCGCGCATCAGGCTCATTTCGATGAGCTGGCCCTGCCAGACGAGCGACAGTTCGCCCGGCCGATCCGCGAGCCACGCGAAGCCGAGGCCGAGACCCAGAACGATCAGGATGAAGATCAAAATGCGGATCATGTCTGTCTTCCTCAGCCCTGGGTGGTGGACTTGTTCATCGTTGCCGCGACCGCCGCATCGATGATGCCTTCGACCCGGAGACGCTGGTCAAGCTTGACCTTGAACGGTTCACCGGCGGTCTTGGCCGCAGCCGGAAGACCGTCCCATTCCAATGCCGCGCCCTTAAGATCGCCGTTGTTGAGCTTGTCCTCGATGCGGGCGACGACGGCCTCCGGCGTGTCGCCTTCGACGCTGCCGACGGGACGCACGCGAATGCCCGACATGGCGCTGGAGACGAGGCGATCGAAGATGCCCTCGTTCGGGTCCGGCTGATTAAGCGCGTCGAGCATGGTATTGGATGTGGTTGCAAAATCCCGGCGAAGGTCGGCGCGCGTTGCCACGCCCGTCGTCGCATCCTGAGCGAGGGCGGTGACGGCCGTTTCATCAGGGGCGATGCTGCGAAGCGCATCGAGTTCAGCCAGGAACGGCCCGCCACGATCGATCGCGGTCTTAAGCGCGGTGACGGCGACGGCCTTGGCAACCTGGATATCGTTGGCGGGTTCGTTGAGTTTCTGTTCGGCGGAATCGATGCGGCTTGCCAGTTCGGCTCTGGCCGTCGTTGCCGATTGCTGCGCTTCGGCAAGGCCTGATTTCAGCGCGGCGATCTCCTTGGTGAGGTTCGTCACTTCGGCCTTGAGTGCCGTCATCTCGCCGGTCGCCACTCCGCCGGCGCCCGGTTGTGCTGCCGTCTGTTCCAATGCGGCGAGGCGGTTCTCGAGCGGTGCAATGTCGACGGTTGTGGTTGGCGCCTGTATGCCGGCCACCTGATCGCGCAGGGCCTGGATCTCGCTCGAAAGCGTCAGCTCTGTGGAAGACGTGCCGCGGTCGGGGCCGAGCCCCGGCACATAGCCGGCATATTGCAGCACGCCGAAGCCGAGCAGCGTCACCAGGCCGCCGAGGATCCCGGCTGCCAGTGAACCGGAATTGGACGGCGGCTTTTGTACGGGGCTTGCTTCAGGCTCACGGCTTAAATGCGGCGGCTCCTCGTTGAAGGCGGCGGCTGCCGCATCGGCGCGCTGCTCCTCGATTTCCTCTTCGACGCGGGCTTCCGCTGCGCCATCGGCTTTGGGGATTTCGGTCGGTTCATCGGCGGTTGCCGCGGGGTTTGCCGTCGTTTCGGCATTTTCCGTCACGGTCTTTTCCGCTTCAAGGTCGATCGTCAGCGGCTCTTTCTCGGCTTTCGAGCGGCGCGGCGGGTTTTCCGATACCATGGTGACCTCTTACCGTTGTTGCCTGTCGGTTCTTGCAACAAACCTAGTCAGGCTGGCCGGTGAGGGAAAGCCCCCTTGCTTCCGTTTTTGATCGAAATAGCATTAGAGAAGGCTGAAAAGGCTTTCTTCGTCTGGTCTTGCTGCGACCTCGACTGAGGCTCCATCCGGGAGCGCTCCGGCAACGGCGGCGCTGAGGCAGAGATAGCGCGGAGAGAAAGCGGCGGTCTTGAGGCCGGCTTCGACAAGCAGCGCGGCGAAGCGTCGCGCGGTGTCGTGGGAATAGAGCAGCACCGCGTCCGGCCGGCCGGCCGATATCAGGCGCGCCAATATGTCGGGCGGATGGGCGATCGGCTGCATCCGGTAGCATTCGACCGTGACATGCTCGATGCGAAGCTGCCGTAGCGTGGCTTCAAGTCCGTCGGAGCGGGGGGAACCTGCGAGATAGAGGAGGGGCGCCCGCGATGCAGAAAGCGTGGCGGCGATCGTTTCGGCAAGGCTCCTGCCGGTTCCCTCTCCCGTGTGGAGCGAGGTAAAGCCGAGATCGCGCGCCGCCCGGGCCGTCGCTTCGCCGACGCAGAAGCAGGGTTCCGCTTTATAGGGCTCCAGATCGGCGCCAAGTTCGCCCAACGCCCGTACGGCTTCGGCACTGGTCAGCGCGACTGCGGCATGTGGTCTTTCGAGTGCTTTCCGTGCCGCCTCTGGCAAATGTTCCGCCCGCGCCAGCGGCAACAGCAGCGGCTGATGACCCATGACTTCCAGACGGCGGGCCGTAGCCTCGGCGGCGGGCTGCGGCCGGGTCACGAGCAGCCGCATGGCTCAAGTCCAGCTCGAGAAGAAGCCCGGTCCCGCCTGCGCGCGGATATCTTCGCCGGCCTTTTGCCCGAGGGCTTCGGCATCGGCAGCCTTGCCTTCGACCGTGATGCGGTGATGGGTGCTGCCATCCGGCGTCAGGATCATGCCGGAAAAACGCAGATGCGTGCCGTCCGAGACCGCCAGGCCGGCGATAGGCGTTCGACAGGAGCCGTCGAGCGTCGCAAGGAAGCCGCGTTCGCAGGCGACCGCCTCATGGGTTCTGCTATCGTCGATGGCGGCGAGCAGGTCGTTGACGCGTTTGTCGCCGATCCTGCTCTCGATACAAATCGCGCCCTGCGCCGGTGCCGGCGGAAACTCTTCCGGGTCGAGCAGTTCTGTCGGCACGTCGGCCATGCCGAGCCGCTTCAGGCCGGCATAGGCAAGCAGCGTCGCATCGACCTGGCCTTCGGCGAGCTTGCGCAGCCGCGTCTCGACCTGGCCGCGATAGGTGATGACGTTGATGTCGGGCCTGAGCCTCCGGATCAGCGCCTGCCGGCGCAGCGACGACGAGCCGACAGTCGCGCCTTCGGGCAATTCCAGGAGCCTGGGTGCGGTGCGGCCGATGAAGGCGTCGCGAATGTCCTCGCGCGGCAGGAAGGCGGAAAGAAACAGGCCATCTGGAAGCTTGGTCGGCATGTCCTTCGAGGAATGCACGGCGAAATCGAGTTCGCCCGACAGGAGCTGCTGCTCGATTTCCTCGGTGAACAGGCCCTTGCCGCCGATCTCGGCCAGCGACCGATCGGTGATGCGGTCGCCCTTGGTGGAAAGGATGACAACCTCGAACATTTCCGGCGACAGACCATGCACGGCCGCGAGGCGATCGCGCGTTTCATGGGCTTGAGCGAGCGCCAGTGGGCTGCCACGCGTGCCGATCCGGAAAGGTTTTGTTTGCATCAAAGGCTATCCATTGTTACCGGAGTTCCGTGTACCCACCTTTCGGTGCGACCGCAATCTTTGAGTAGTTCCTGATGTCTCCGCCCATGCGCATCCTCGGCATAGAAACAAGCTGCGACGAAACCGCGGCTTCCGTCGTGCTGCGCGACGAAAACGGCAGGGGAAGCATCCTCGGCGACGTCGTCCTGAGCCAGCTGGAAGAGCATAGCGCCTATGGCGGCGTGGTTCCGGAGATTGCCGCGCGCGCCCATGTCGAAGCGCTCGACACCCTGATCGAGGAGGCGCTGCTGCGGGCCGGCGTGACGCTCAACGACATCGATGCGATTGCTGCGACAAGTGGTCCCGGTCTGATTGGCGGCCTCATCGTCGGACTGATGACGGGCAAGGCGATCGCGCGGGCAACCGGCAAGCCGCTCTATGCCGTCAATCACCTGGAAGGTCACGCGCTGACCGCGCGGCTCACCGATGGTCTGAGTTTTCCCTATCTGATGCTGCTCGTTTCCGGCGGCCACACGCAGCTGATCCTGGTCAAGGGTGTCGGCGACTACGAGCGCTGGGGCACGACGATCGACGATGCGCTCGGCGAGGCCTTCGACAAGACGGCCAAGCTGCTCGGTCTTCCCTATCCCGGGGGGCCGGCCGTCGAGCGTGCCGCCCGCAATGGCAATGGCGAGCGTTTCGATTTTCCGCGCCCGTTGGTCGGCGATGCCCGGCTCGATTTCTCATTCTCCGGGCTGAAGACGGCGGTGCGCCAGGCGGCGCAGTCGCTGGAGCCGGTGACGGACCAGGATATTGCCGACATCTGCGCCTCCTTCCAGCGCGCGATCTCGCGCACGCTCAAGGATCGGATCGGGCGCGGGTTGAAGCGGTTCAAGACGGATCACGCGTCCGTGGAAAGGCCGGCGCTGGTCGTTGCCGGCGGCGTTGCCGCCAACCAGGTGCTCAGGACAACGCTCCAGGAACTCTGCAACAAGAACGGCTTCGATTTCATCGCGCCGCCGCTTGCGCTTTGTACCGACAATGCCGCGATGATCGCCTGGGCGGGTGCCGAACGGTTTGCCGCCGGTTTGCCGGCGGATGGTCTCGATGTCGCGCCGCGCTCGCGCTGGCCGCTCGACCAAAAGGCGCAGACCTTGCTTGGTTCGGGCAAGCGCGGCGCCAAGGCATGACGGAAAGCAGCCAGGGCATGATGGACAGGATATGAACACCAACCCGAAGATCGTGGTGGTCGGAGCGGGTGCCTTCGGCACGGCGCTTGCGGCCGTCGCCGCATCCGCTAACGGCAGCGATGTGACCCTTCTCGCCCGGCGCGAGGAAACCGCGGATGAATGCCGGCTGACCGGCCGCAACGAGCCGTCGCTCCCGGGCATCGACCTGCCGGCAGGGCTCAAGCACAGCGCGGATGCTGCGGTGCTTGGCGACGCTGAGATCGTGCTGTTCGTCATGCCATCGCAGGCACACCGCGATGCGGCGCGGCAATACGGTCCGTCGATCAATGCCGCGGCGACGATCGTCACCTGCGCTAAGGGCATGGAGCAGGCAACGGGGCGGCTTTTGACCGACGTGCTGGCGGAAGAATTGCCGGGCCACGGCATCGGCGTGCTCTCCGGCCCCGGCTTTGCAGCTGACATCGCCAAGGGGCTGCCGACGGCGATGGTGGTTGCTGCCGCCGACAACGACACGGCGACGCTGCTTGCGGAGGCTCTGTCAGGCCCGACCTTCCGTCTCTACCCTTCAGAAGACCGCATCGGCGTGCAACTTGGCGGCGCGCTGAAGAATGTGCTTGCCATCGCTTGCGGCATCGTCGAAGGCGCAGGTTTGGGCGACAGCGCCCGGGCGGCGTTGATCTCGCGCGGCCTTGCGGAGATGTCCCGCTTCGTCGTCGCCGAAGGCGGGGATGCCGATACCGTTCGCGGCCTCTCGGGGCTCGGCGATCTCGTGCTGACGGCAACCAGCCACCAGTCGCGCAACCTGCGCTTCGGCATTGCGCTCGGCAAGGATGGCCGCGGCAGCGGACGCCAGGGCGAACTCGTCGAGGGGGCCTTTGCAGCCTCGGTCGCCGCCCGCGTCGCCCGCGATCTTGGCGTCGAGATGCCGATCACCGAGGCGGTCGCCGCCATCATCGACGGCAAGCTCGATGTGCGCACCGCCCTTGAACAATTGATGTCCCGTCCGATCACCCAGGAATGACTTCGTCAGGAGGAAGCATGCTCTTCGCACTTCAATGCACCGACAAATCAGGCGCGCTGCAGCTTCGGCTGGACACGCGTCCGGATCACGTCGCCTATCTCAACGACCTCAATGCCAAGGGCATTCTGAAGATGGCCGGCCCCTTCCTCGGCGACGACGGCAAGCCGACCGGAAGCCTGGTGATCGTCAAGACCGAGACGATCGACGATGCGCGCGCCATCGCCGAAGCCGATCCCTACGCCAAGGCCGGCCTGTTCTCCAACGTCGAAATCAAGGCCTTCAACTGGGTCTTCAACAACCCGGAGGCTTGAGGCGCGATGGCATTCTGGCTTTACAAATCCGAGCCCTTCAAGTGGTCCTGGCAGATGCAGAAGGATGCCGGCGCGAAGGGCACCGAATGGACCGGCGTGCGCAACTACCTCGCACGCAACAACATGCGGGCGATGCAGATCGGCGACAAGGGCTTCTTCTACCACTCGAACGAAGGGCTTGAAATCGTCGGCATCACCGAGGTCTGCGCGCTTTCGCATCCGGATTCGACCGCCGAGGGCGATGCCCGCTGGGACTGCGTCGACATTCGCGCTGTTCGCGACGTGCCGCGCCCGGTGACGCTGAAGGAGATCAAGGATAACCCCAAGCTCGCCAACATGGCGCTGGTCACCAGCATGCGCCTTTCAGTCCAGCCGGTCACCGAGGACGAATGGATCGAGGTCTGCCGCATGGCCGGGTTCGACAGTCCGCCACGGTAGCTTTGTTTTTCCGCGTGATTTATCCGAAAACCGGCTCCCGCATTTCGGATCACGCTCGGAGTGTTTCTTGAAGACCGATCCCGAAAGCTTCATCCGCGCCAACACCGACGTTCTGTCGCCGCCGCATGTGCCAGAAATCCGGCTGCATCTGGCGACGGAAGCGCATGAGCTCTGGCTGAAAACCGAGGAGGAGCTGGAGGAAATCGGTCTGCCGCCGCCGTTCTGGGCCTTTGCCTGGGCCGGCGGGCAGGGGCTCGCGCGTTATATCATCGATCATCCGGAGGTCGTTCGCGGCCGACGCGTCGTCGACTTTGCCTCGGGCTCCGGGCTGGTCGCCATCGCCGCGATGAAGGCGGGGGCGGCTTCTGTTCTTGCGGCCGATATCGATCCCTGGGCCGAGACGGCGGTGCGGCTCAATGCCGAACTGAACGGCGTCGATATTGCCTACACCGCAGAGGATATTACCGGCCGCGATCTGGCCGCCGACCTCTGCCTTGCCGGCGACGTCTTCTACGACAAGTCCTTTGCCGAGCGCCTGCTGCCCTGGTTTACGGCGCTCAGCTCCGGCGGCGCGACCGTCATCGTCGGCGATCCCGGCCGCTCCTATTGTCCGCGCGACAGGATGACGGCGCTGGCGACCTACGAAGTGCCGGTCACAAGGGCGCTTGAAGACAGCGAGGTCAAGCGCACGACGGTCTGGCAGTTCGGCGCATCAACGGCTCCTTCCGTGCCCGATTGACAGCGGCAACGCATTCGCTTCCAACTTCCTAAAAACGATAAGGGGATGAGGGGAACGAAGATGGCTTTTGCGGGCATGAACTATCTGGCGGTGCTGATTGCCGCCATTGCGGCCTTCGTCATTGGCGCCGGCTATTACGGCGTTCTCGGCAAACCCTGGATGAAGGCGGCGCGCATCGACCCCGCGACGGCGCAGATGTCGCCGGTTCTTTTCGCGATTTCCTTTGTCTCAGAACTAGTGATGGCGACGATGGTCGCCGGTGTCGTCGGCCATCTCGGCCCGGCCCAGGTCACCGCTTTTAGTGGCTCGGTTTCGTCGCAACCAGCATGGTCGTCAATCACCGCTACCAGGGATTCGGCTGGAGCCTGTCGCTGATCGACGGCGTGCACTGGCTGCTGGTGCTGTCGGCGATGGGCGCCATCATCGGCGCCATGGGCGTGTGACCGCGCGCAGGCCCGGTGGCTCCTCGGTGGGAGCCGTCACCGCTATCGCCGGATCACGCAGACGCCGTGCTCCCAGGCGCAGGCGCGATTGAACGTTTTCGGCGACATCACGATGATCTTTGCGCGCTTCACCTGCGGCGGCGGCGTAAACTGGCCGTCGTCATAGTAGCTGTAGTTGCCCTCCTGGCTGAAGTAGATGCCGTTGCCGGGATCCCTATAGGCCGAAATGCCGCCGGCATAGGTGCCGATGCTACCGATCGTGTCCGGGAAGCCATCGCCGCCGTAGATATCAAGCCGTTCACCGCCGTAGCTATCCGGGCGATGATCATAGCGGTCGCCTGATGTCCAGATGTTACGCACTGCCTGGTCCCGCCCCCAGCCGTCGCGATAGCGCAGGCGTTCGCTATATTGCCTGTCGTAAGGACGATACCGGGGAAAGCGGATATGCCGGGTCCGGGTCTCGACTTCTGGCGGTCCGTTCTCGGCGGCCCACTGGTTGCGTGGCAGGCGATTGCGGCTGTACGTTGTGCCGTAGCCCATGCGGTCGAACTCGTGGCGACTGAAGGAACGATGCGAATACAGCCTGATGTGTCGGGTGCGCGTCTGCACTTCCCGTGGCCCGCCCCAGTCTCCCGCCCGCACCGGCAGGCAGGCAGTCGCGACAAGCAGGCCCGCAAGTGCTAGAACTTTGGTCGCATGGAATGCCCGCAACAGAGTCATTCTGTCCGTCCTCCGCAAAACGCTTAACAAATCGTTAACCGCACTCTGGGGCAATTCCGCTGGAAAGTCACGGATTTGGTTATGGTTTTCGCCCGTATCGTTAACTGGGCGCCACGTCTCGGTCGGACCTGAAAATGCCGCTTTTCGTCTAATCGATTAAATTGATTTTGCACTGCAAACACACTTGTCGTTAAGCAATATGGTGATTAAAGGTCCGAAGGACTGAATTGCGCACAATCAGGTGCGATACCGGACTAAAATCGTCCACTTTTTGGGCGTGAATCCGGGCATTTCCGTGAGGTTCCGATGACGGATGTCACAAGAAGCCGGCCGCTGTCGCCGCATCTTCAAATCTATAAGCCTATCCCGACAATGGTGATGTCCATTGTGCACCGCATTACCGGCGGCGCGCTCTACTTCGGCACCATCCTCGTTGCCTGGTGGCTGATCGCCGCCGCGTCCGGCGAAGCGTACTACGACTGGGTCAGCTGGCTGTTCGGCACGCTTCTCGGCAAGCTGGTGCTCTTCGGCTACACTTGGGCGCTGGTGCACCATATGCTCGGCGGCCTGCGCCACTTCACGTGGGACCTCGGCTACGGCTACGAGAAGCACTTCGCCACCAAGCTGGCCAAGGCAACGATCGTCGGGTCGGTAGCGCTTACCGTGCTGATCTGGGTGGTCGGCTATCTCGTGCGGTACTGAGGGGACAGGACCATGAACATGCGCACACCTCTCAGCAAGGTCCGCGGCTACGGCTCCGCCAAGGAAGGCACTGACCACTTCTGGCGCCAGCGCGTCACGGCAGTCGCCAACGTTCCGCTCTTGATCTTCTTCGTCATCTTCCTCGTTCGTTATGCCGGCGCTCCCCATGCGGAGGTCGTTTCGGCCCTTTCGAACCCCTTCGTCGCCGTGGTCATGGGCCTGGTCCTGCTTTCGGGACTGATCCACATGAAGCTCGGCATGCAGGTGATCATCGAGGATTACGTGCACGGTGAAGGCGCGAAGATCGCCCTTCTCATGCTCAACACATTTTTCGCGATCGTGGTTGGCGGGCTCTGTCTTTTCGCCATCCTGAAGATCGCTTTTGCAGGGTAATTTCGTCATGGCATCGAACAGTTCACCCGCTGCAAACGGCAAGGCCTACCAGTATGTCGACCACGCCTTCGACGTCGTCGTCGTTGGCGCCGGCGGCGCCGGCCTGCGCGCCACGCTGGGCATGGCGGAGCAGGGCCTGAAGACGGCCTGCATCACCAAGGTCTTCCCGACACGCTCGCACACGGTTGCCGCCCAGGGCGGCATCGCCGCCTCGCTGCAGAACATGACGCCGGACAGCTGGCAGTGGCACCTCTACGACACCGTCAAGGGCTCCGACTGGCTCGGCGACGTCGACGCCATGCAGTATCTCGCCATGGAAGCGCCGAAGGCGGTCTATGAGCTCGAGCACTACGGTGTGCCCTTCTCGCGCAACGAGGAAGGCAAGATCTACCAGCGGCCGTTCGGCGGCCACATGCAGAACTATGGCGAAGGCCCGCCGGTGCAGCGCACCTGCGCTGCCGCCGACCGCACCGGTCACGCCATCCTGCACACGCTCTATGGCCAGGCGCTGCGCAACAACGCCGAGTTCTTCATCGAGTATTTTGCGCTCGACCTGATCATGTCGGACGACGGCCGCTGCACCGGCGTCGTCGCCTGGAACCTCGACGACGGCACCATCCACCGCTTCTCCGCCAAGATGGTGGTGCTTGCGACCGGTGGTTACGGCCGCGCCTACTTCTCGGCAACCTCCGCTCATACCTGCACCGGTGACGGCGGCGGCATGATCGCACGCGCCGGCCTGCCGCTGCAGGACATGGAATTCGTCCAGTTCCACCCGACCGGCATCTACGGCGCAGGCTGCCTGATCACCGAGGGTGCGCGCGGCGAAGGCGGCTATCTCGTCAACTCCGAAGGCGAGCGCTTCATGGAGCGCTATGCGCCGTCGGCCAAGGACCTTGCTTCGCGCGACGTCGTTTCGCGCTGCATGACGATGGAAATCCGTGAAGGCCGCGGCGTCGGCAAGAACAAGGATCACATCTTCCTGCATCTCGACCATCTCGATCCGGCCGTGCTGCACGAACGCCTGCCCGGTATCTCGGAATCGGCAAAGATCTTCGCCGGCGTCGATGTGACCCGCGAGCCGATCCCGGTCCTGCCGACCGTGCATTACAACATGGGCGGCGTGCCGACCAACTACTGGGGCGAAGTCTTGAACGCCGACAGCCAGAACCCGGAGCGCACCGCGCCCGGCCTGATGGCCGTGGGCGAGGCCGGCTGCGCCTCGGTGCACGGTGCCAACCGTCTCGGCTCCAACTCGCTGATCGACCTGGTGGTCTTCGGCCGCGCCGCCGCCATCCGCGCCGGCCAGGTCATCGACCGCAACGAAGCGATCCCGGCGATCAACGTTGCCGCCTGCGACAAGATCATGGCCCGCTTCGACGCCCAGCGTTTCGCCAACGGCTCGACGCCGACGGCGGTGCTGCGCGAAAAGATGCAGCGCGCCATGCAGGAAGATGCGGCCGTGTTCCGCACGCAGGAATCGCTGGAATCGGGCTGCAAGCGCATCTCGGCGATCTGGAAGGAACTGCCCGACGTCAAGGTCACGGACCGGTCGATGATCTGGAACTCCGATCTCGTCGAGACGCTGGAACTGCAGAACCTGATGGCCAACGCCATCACCACGATCTATGGCGCCGAAGCGCGCAAGGAGAGCCGTGGCTCGCACGCCCGCGAAGACTATACCGGCGGGGCGCTTGGCGGCCGTGACGACGTCAACTGGCGCAAGCACACGCTCGCTTGGGTCAACGAGGCCGGCGACGTCAAGCTCGACTATCGCCCTGTTCATACCGACCTGATCGCCGAAGGCATCGATCCGAAAAAGATCGAGCCCAAGGCTCGCGTCTACTGATCTTGAGGAATTAGGCACATGGTTGAACTCGCTCTCCCCAAGAACTCGCAGATGACCGAAGGCAAGGTCTGGCCGAAGCCGGAAGGCGCGACCAATGTTCGCGAATACCGCATCTACCGCTGGAACCCGGATGACGGCGCCAATCCGCGCATCGATACCTTCTATATCGATATCGACGATTGCGGCCCGATGGTGCTCGACGGTCTGCTCTACATCAAGAACAAGATCGATCCGACACTGACGCTGCGCCGCTCCTGCCGCGAAGGCATCTGCGGCTCCTGCGCGATGAACATCGACGGCACCAACACGCTTGCCTGCACCAAGGGCATGGATGAGGTCAACGGCACGGTGAAGGTCTATCCGCTGCCGCATATGCCCGTGGTCAAGGACCTGGTGCCGGATCTCACCCACTTCTATGCCCAGCACCGCTCGATCGAGCCCTGGCTGAAGACGGTCACGCCGACGCCGGCCAAGGAATGGAAGCAGAGCCATGAGGACCGTCTGAAGCTCGACGGCCTCTACGAATGTATCCTGTGCGCCTGCTGCTCGACCTCCTGTCCGAGCTATTGGTGGAACGGCGACCGTTACCTCGGTCCGGCTGTTCTGCTGCAGGCCTATCGCTGGCTGATCGACAGCCGCGATGAAGCGACCGGCGAGCGCCTCGACAATCTCGAGGATCCGTTCCGCCTCTATCGCTGCCACACGATCATGAACTGCGCGCAGGCCTGTCCGAAGGGTCTCAACCCGGCCAAGGCGATCGGCGAGATCAAGAAGATGCTGGTCGAGCGTCGGGTCTGATCCGAGGTAATCGACGCGCTATCGCATGTTGCGGCGGGCCCTGTGCCCGCCGTTTGCGTTTTTTCTTCGCCGGGTGAAGGAGCTTCCTCGAACGGCCTTGTTTGTCCGTCCGGCAATCGTTGATTGTGCCGGCGCAAGACAGTCATTTCGGTCACCTGAAGCAACATGCTGCCGGGCCAGAAGTCGTCATTGTCCCGTTCGCGCAGACGTTTCAATCCTGCAACAGGTAGACATGAATCGTCGTCCCTTGATTTGACAGGTGGATTTGCTGTATTTCGGCCTATATTATCGCGTTGCATCATGGTTCGCGGAACACATCGGGAGTAAAGATATGCGGGTTATTCATGCGGCGGCGGGGCTGGCGGTTGTGCTTGCGCTGACCGGATGCCAGCGGACATCCATGGGTGGCTTCAGCTCCCAGGATTCTTCACCTGCTCCCCTCCAGGCCCAGCCCGTACCGTCGGTCTCGTCGAACCAACTCCCTGATCCCACCGGCAACACGTCACAATTCCCGGCTGCACCGACGGCGGGAACGGCAATGGCCGGTGCCGCTCAACCTGGTACCCAGGTAGCAGCAGCCACCAACGCGCTCGATGTGACCAAGGAATCGATGGTCGGCAACTGGCGCGTTTCGAGCGCCGGCAGCTCCTGCGACATGTTCCTGACGCTGACCAACCTCGGCAGCGGTTCGCGCGGCGGCACGCGTGGTTGCGCCGGCGAGCTGACGGCTATGGGTTCCTGGGAAGTGGCCGGCAAGCAGGTCGTCCTCAAGGACCGCACCGGCAACGCCATCGCTCGCCTTTACAAGACGGCCGATGCGCGCTTCGACGGCTCCACCAATGGCGGCCAGCCGGTCAGCCTCAGCCGCTAATGACCTGGTCCAGCCCGGCTAATCGCCGGGCTTCTTGTTTTCCGGTCCACCTCGGGTGAGACGTGCTCAATCCTGACGACAGCATCTACCGCAAGCTCGAAACACTCGTTCAGAGCGGCGAGCGAAAACGCGATCCGGCCCAGTTCGCGATCGCCCGGCGATTCGATCATCTTTCGGCCGAGCTCCTGGCAAGCAGGCCATCGCGCAAGACCAATGCGCTCGGCTGGCTCTTTGCCTCGCGCAAGAAGGATCATCCCCCGGTCAAGGGGCTCTACATCCATGGCGGTGTCGGTCGCGGCAAGACCATGCTGATGGACATGTTCTTCGAGGCGGTGCCGATCCAGCGCAAGCGCCGGGCGCATTTTCACGAGTTCATGGCCGACGTGCATGAGCGGATCTACAGGCACCGCCAGAAGCTGAAGAACGGCGAGACGAAGCAGGCCGATCCCATTCCGCCGGTTGCCTCCGACCTCTTCGGCGAGGCGCGGCTCCTCTGCTTCGACGAATTCACGGTGACAGACATTGCCGATGCGATGATCCTCGCCCGGCTTTTCAGCGAACTCTTCGCCAAGGGCTGCGTGTTGATCGCAACCTCCAATGTGGCGCCTGACAATCTCTACCGCGACGGTCTCAATCGCGGGCTCTTCCTGCCGTTCATCGATCTCCTGAAGGCGAATGCCGAGATCATCTCGCTCGACACCGATACCGACTACCGCCTGATGAAGACGGACGGCAGCCCGGTGTGGATCTCACCGCTCGGACCCGAGGCCGACGCGGCGATGGCGCAGGCCTGGAACAGGCAAACGGCAGGGGCCGCCGTCGCGCCCGCCGAGGTGCCGCGCAAGGGCCGCAAGATTCCGGTGCCGGCAGCAGCCGGAAAGGCGGCCCGTTTCAGCTTCACCGACCTTTGCCAGCAGCCGCTCGGTGCTGCCGACTATCTTGCGATCCTCGAGCGCTATTCCACCCTCTTCGTCGATCACGTGCCGCATCTCGGGCCGCATGTGCGCAACGAAACCAAGCGCTTCATCCTGCTGGTCGACACGCTCTACGACAACGGCGCCCGCCTCTTTGCCTCGGCCGCTGCCGAACCGCAGAACCTTTTGACGCTGAAGAAGGGCACGGAAGGCTTCGAGTTCGACCGGACCGTTTCGCGGCTGATCGAGATGCAGAGCGCGGAATATGCGGCAGAACATCCTGAAAATATTGCGGTTTCGTGACGCGCGAATGACGATAATTTTTACGTTTACGTAAGAATTTTATGATCTAACCGATTGAAATTGTTCCATCCAAAAGTATCGATTGATATTTTAACGATTGCCGTTTAATGGCTTCCGGCGAAGGTTTGGCGTTTGCGGCGTTTCAGGCCTCGATCAGTTTGGGATCACAAAGGAAGCACTTTCATGGCGCGCAACAAGATCGCACTTATCGGTTCAGGGATGATTGGTGGCACGCTGGCGCATCTCGCCGGCCTGAAGGAACTGGGCGACATCGTCCTCTTCGACATTGCCGACGGCATCCCCCAGGGCAAGGGCCTCGACATCGGCCAGTCCTCCCCGGTCGAAGGCTTCGACGTGAACCTGACGGGTGCCAGCGACTATTCCGCCATCGAAGGCGCCGATGTCTGCATCGTCACCGCCGGTGTCGCCCGCAAGCCGGGCATGAGCCGCGACGATCTGATCGGCATCAACCTCAAGGTCATGGAACAGGTTGGCGCGGGCATCAAGAAGTACGCCCCGAACGCCTTCGTGATCTGCATCACCAACCCGCTCGACGCCATGGTCTGGGCGCTGCAGAAGTTCTCCGGCCTGCCGAAGAACAAGGTCGTCGGCATGGCCGGCGTTCTCGATAGCGCCCGCTTCCGCCTGTTCCTCGCCCAGGAATTCAACGTTTCGGTTCAGGACGTCACCGCCTTCGTTCTCGGCGGCCACGGCGACACCATGGTGCCGCTCGCCCGCTATTCGACCGTTGCCGGCATTCCTTTGACCGACCTCATCCAGATGGGCTGGGTCACCAAGGAACGCCTCGAAGAAATCATCCAGCGCACCCGTGACGGCGGCGCCGAAATCGTCGGCCTGCTCAAGACCGGCTCTGCCTACTACGCACCGGCCGCCTCCGCGATCGAAATGGCTGAAGCCTACCTCAAGGACAAGAAGCGCGTTCTGCCTTGCGCGGCACACCTGACCGGTCAGTACGGCGTCAAGGACATGTATGTCGGCGTTCCCACCGTCATCGGTGCCGGCGGCGTCGAGCGCATCATCGAGATCGACCTCAACAAGGCCGAGAAGGAAGCTTTCGACAAGTCGGTCGCTTCGGTCGCCGGCCTTTGCGAAGCCTGCATCGGCATTGCGCCGAGCCTGAAGCAGTAATCGCGTCCCGTTGAGCGGATGCCTGCATTCGCTCGACCTTTTGTTTTTGCCGCATTTTCGCGGGCGGGTATTTCCCCCGCCTGCAAAATGCTCCAGACAGGAAAAACACCATGAACATTCATGAATATCAGGCCAAGGCTCTCCTGAAGAGCTACGGCGCGCCGGTCGCGGAAGGTGTCGCGATCTTCTCCGCCGACGAAGCAGAAGCGGCTGCCAAGAAGCTCCCGGGCCCGCTCTACGTCGTCAAGAGCCAGATCCATGCCGGCGGTCGCGGCAAAGGCAAGTTCAAGGAACTCTCCGCCGACGCCAAGGGCGGCGTTCGTCTTGCTTTCTCGATCGATGAAGCCAAGGCTCATGCCAAGGACATGCTCGGCAATACGCTCGTCACGGCGCAGACCGGCCCTGCCGGCAAGCAGGTGAACCGCCTCTACATCGAGGACGGCGCCGACATCGATCGCGAACTCTATCTTTCGCTGCTCGTTGACCGCTCGGTCGGCCAGGTTGCCTTCGTCGTTTCGACGGAAGGCGGCATGGACATCGAGGCTGTTGCGCACGACACGCCGGAAAAGATCGTCAACGTCGCGATCAATCCGGAAGCTGGCGTCACCGCCGCTGATCTCGCCAAGCTCACCTCGGCCCTGAAGCTCGAAGGCGAAGCCAAGGCCGACGCCGAAAAGCTCTTCCCGATCCTCTACAAGGCCTTTGTCGAGAAGGACATGAGCCTGCTTGAGATCAACCCGCTGATCGTCATGAAGAACGGCCGCGTGCGCGTTCTCGATGCCAAGGTCTCGTTCGACGGCAACGCCCTGTTCCGCCACGACGACATCAAGGCGCTGCGCGACGAAACCGAAGAAGACGCCAAGGAAATCGAGGCCTCCAAGTGGGACCTCGCCTATGTGGCGCTCGACGGCAACATCGGCTGCATGGTCAACGGCGCGGGTCTTGCCATGGCGACGATGGACATCATCAAGCTCTACGGCAAGGAGCCGGCGAACTTCTGCGACGTCGGCGGCGGCGCCGGCAAGGAGAAGGTCGCGGCAGCCTTCAAGATCATCACGGCCGACCCGAAGGTCGAGGGTATCCTCGTCAACATCTTCGGCGGCATCATGAAGTGCGATGTCATCGCTGAAGGTGTCGTTGCGGCCGTGCAGGAAGTCGGCCTCAAGGTTCCGCTGGTCGTGCGTCTCGAAGGCACCAATGTCGAGCTTGGCAAGAAGATCCTGAACGAATCCGGCCTGGCGATCACCGCCGCCGACGATCTGGACGACGCTGCCAAGAAGATCGTTGCCGCGATCAACGGCTAACTGAAGGACCAGACCTCATGTCGATTCTCGTTAACAAGAACACCAAGGTCCTCGTTCAGGGCCTGACCGGCAAGACCGGCACCTTCCATACCGAACAGGCGCTTGCCTACTATGGCACGCAGATGGTCGGCGGCATTCACCCGAAGAAGGGTGGCGAAACCTGGACCGGTTCCAAGGGCGAAACCCTGCCGATCTTCGCGTCGGTTGCCGAAGGCCGTGAGAAGACCGGTGCGGACGCATCCGTGATCTATGTTCCGCCGGCAGGCGCCGCGGACGCGATCATCGAGGCGATCGATGCGGAAATCCCGTTCATCACCTGCATTACCGAAGGCATCCCGGTTGCCGACATGGTGCGCGTCAAGGCTCGTCTCGACCGCTCCAAGTCGCGCCTGCTCGGCCCGAACTGCCCCGGTATCCTGACGCCGGAAGAATGCAAGATCGGCATCATGCCGGGCTCGATCTTCCGCAAGGGTTCGGTTGGCATCGTCTCGCGCTCCGGTACGCTGACCTATGAAGCCGTGTTCCAGACCTCCAACGAAGGCCTCGGCCAGACGACGGCCGTCGGCATCGGCGGCGACCCGGTCAAGGGCACCGAGTTCATCGACGTGCTCGAGATGTTCCTCGCCGACGAGGCCACGACCTCGATCATCATGATCGGCGAAATCGGCGGCTCGGCCGAAGAGGATGCGGCGCAGTTCCTCATCGACGAGGCCAACAAGGGTCGCAAGAAGCCGATGGCCGGCTTCATCGCGGGCCGTACCGCGCCGAAGGGCCGCACCATGGGTCACGCCGGTGCCGTCGTTTCCGGCGGCAAGGGCGATGCGGAATCCAAGATCGCTGCGATGGAATCGGCAGGCATCCGCGTGTCGCCATCGCCGGCTCGCCTCGGCAAGACGCTGGTCGAAGTCCTCAAGGGCTGACCTCAGAATTGCGTCATCGGGGCCGGCCATCAAAGCCGGCCCCGATGACCGCACTGCCTGCACAAGTCCTTCGGTCGGCATCGATTTAAGGACAAGATCATGCAGCAGGTTGAAAGTGTTACAGCGCCCTTCGCGCGTCCTGATCGACGCACGGCGCTGCAAGGACCCAAAAGCAGGGCGCACTGGATGCGTCTGACAATGATGAACGACCGGGAAAACCCGGCATCCCAACTTAAGTCAGGAGGCGGACCAAAACGTCCGCGAGAACCCATGGCAAGGCAAGAGGCCAACGAGCAATTCCAGCTCACATCGTTTCTGGACGGCGCGAACGCCGCCTATATCGAGCAGCTCTATGCACGCTACGAAACGGATCCGTCGTCCGTCTCGGCTGAATGGCAGGCCTTCTTCAAGGCGCTGGCCGACAAGCCGGAAGACGTGGTGAAGGCCGCCAAGGGCGCCTCCTGGAAGAAGCCCAACTGGCCGATCGTCGCTAATGGCGAACTCGTCTCGGCGCTCGATGGCGACTGGGGTAGGGTCGAAAAGGTCATCGAGAAGAAGGTCAAGGCGAAGGCGGAAGAAGCCGCTGCCGTCACCGGCACCGCCGTGAGCGCGGCAGATATCCATCAGGCGACGCGCGATTCCGTTCGCGCCATCATGATGATCCGCGCCTATCGTGCGCGTGGCCACCTGCATGCCAAGCTCGATCCGCTCGGCCTTGCTGCCCCGGTCGATGACTACAACGAGCTTTCGCCCTCGAACTACGGGTTTGAGGAGAAGGATCTCGACCGCAAGATCTTCATCGACAACGTGCTCGGCCTCGAATACGCGAGCATTCGCGAAATGGTCGAAATCCTCGAGCGCACTTATTGCTCGACGATCGGCGTCGAATTCATGCACATGTCAAACCCGGAAGAGAAAGCCTGGATCCAGGAACGCATCGAAGGTCCGGACAAGGGCGTCGAGTTCACGCCCGAGGGCAAGAAGGCGATCCTGCAGAAGCTGATCGAGTCGGAAGGCTTCGAGCAGTTCATCGACGTCAAGTACAAGGGCACCAAGCGCTTCGGTCTCGACGGCGGCGAATCGCTCATTCCGGCGCTCGAGCAGATCATCAAGCGCGGCGGCCAGGAAGGCCTGAAGGAAATCGTTCTCGGCATGGCCCACCGCGGCCGCCTGAACGTGCTTTCCCAGGTGATGGCAAAGCCGCACCGCGCCATTTTCCACGAATTCAAGGGCGGCTCCTACGCTCCTGATGACGTCGAAGGTTCGGGCGACGTGAAGTACCACCTCGGCGCTTCCTCCGACCGCGAATTCGACGGCAACAAGGTTCACCTGTCGCTGACGGCGAACCCGTCGCACCTGGAAATCGTCAACCCTGTCGTCATGGGCAAGGCCCGCGCCAAGCAGGACCAGATGGCGACAGTGTTCGAAGGCGACATCATCCCGTTGCGCGAACGCTCAAAGGTCATGCCGCTCTTGCTGCACGGCGATGCGGCGTTTGCCGGCCAAGGCGTCATTGCCGAAATCCTCGGCCTGTCCGGCCTGCGCGGTCACCGCGTTGCCGGCACGGTCCACTTCATCATCAACAACCAGATCGGCTTCACCACGAACCCGGCCTTCTCGCGTTCGTCGCCCTATCCGTCGGATGTGGCCAAGATGATCGAGGCGCCGATCTTCCACGTCAACGGCGACGATCCGGAAGCGGTCGTCTACGCTGCCAAGATCGCCACCGAATTCCGGATGAAGTTCCACAAGCCTGTCGTCATCGACATGTTCTGCTACCGCCGCTTCGGTCACAACGAAGGCGACGAGCCTGCGTTCACGCAGCCGAAGATGTACAAGGTCATCCGCGCCCACAAGACCGTCGTCCAGCTCTACTCCGACCGCCTGGTCGCCGAAGGCCTGATGAGCGAAGGCGAAGTCGAGAAGATGAAGGCCGATTGGCGCGCCCATCTCGAGCAGGAGTTCGAGGCTGGCCAGTCCTACAAGCCCAACAAGGCCGACTGGCTGGATGGTGTCTGGTCGGGCCTGCGTTCGGCCGACAACCAGGACGAACAGCGTCGCGGCAAGACCTCCGTGCCGATGAAGCAGCTCAAGGAAATCGGCCGCAAGATCGCCGAGATCCCGGCCGGCTTCAATGCGCACCGCACGATCCAGCGCTTCATGGAAAACCGCGCCAACATGGTTTCGACCGGCGAGGGGATCGACTGGGCGATGGCAGAAGCGCTTGCGTTCGGTACGCTCGTCACGGAAGGCACGAAGATCCGCCTTTCGGGCCAGGACTGCGAACGCGGCACCTTCTCGCAGCGTCACTCGGTTCTCTACGATCAGCAGACCGAAGACCGTTACATCCCGCTTGCCAACCTCACGCCGACCCAGGCCCGCTACGAAGTCATCAACTCGATGCTTTCGGAAGAGGCCGTGCTCGGTTTCGAATACGGCTACTCGCTGGCCCGTCCGAACGCGCTGACACTCTGGGAAGCCCAGTTCGGCGACTTCGCCAACGGCGCACAGGTCGTGTTCGACCAGTTCGTCTCGTCGGGCGAACGCAAGTGGCTGCGTATGTCGGGCCTCGTCTGCCTGCTGCCGCACGGCTATGAAGGTCAGGGTCCGGAGCACTCCTCCGCCCGCCTCGAACGCTTCCTGCAGCTCTGCGCGGAAGACAACATGCAGGTCGCCAACGTCACGACGCCGGCGAACTACTTCCACATCCTGCGCCGCCAGGTGAAGCGCGACTTCCGCAAGCCGCTGATCCTGATGACGCCGAAGTCGCTGCTGCGCCACAAGCGTGCGGTTTCGAGCCTGTCGGAAATGGCCGGCGAAAGCTCGTTCCACCGTCTGCTGTGGGATGACGCCGAGGTCATCAAGGACGGCCCGATCAAGCTGCAGAAGGATTCGAAGATCCGCCGCGTCGTGCTCTGCTCCGGCAAGGTCTACTACGATCTGCTCGAAGAGCGCGAGAAGCGCGGCATCGACGATGTCTACCTGCTGCGCGTCGAACAGCTCTATCCGTTCCCGGCCAAGGCGCTGATCAACGAGCTCAGCCGTTTCCGCAACGCGGAGATGGTCTGGTGCCAGGAAGAGCCGAAGAACATGGGCGCCTGGTCGTTCATCGACCCGTACCTGGAATGGGTGCTGGCTCATATCGACGCCAAGTATCAGCGCGTGCGCTACACCGGCCGTCCGGCTGCGGCATCGCCGGCAACGGGCCTGATGTCGAAGCACATGGCGCAGCTGGCCGCCTTCCTCGAGGACGCGCTGGGGGGCTGATCCTGCCCCCTTGGCGCCGAGCCAATCGATAGAAACAGATATCTGATCAACGGAACAAAAATCATGGCAACAGAAATCCGCGTTCCCACCCTTGGCGAATCCGTCAGTGAAGCGACCGTCGGCACCTGGTTCAAGAAGGTCGGCGATGCCATCAAGGCAGACGAGCCGCTGCTCGAACTCGAAACCGACAAGGTGACGATCGAAGTTCCGGCTCCCTCGGCCGGCGTTCTCTCCGAAATCGTTGCCCTGGCCGGCGAAACCGTCGGTCTCGGTGCGCTGCTTGGCCAGATCGCTGCTGGTTCCGGTGCTGCGGCCGCGCCAGTCGCTGCTGCCGAGAAGAAGGCCGAGCCGGCTGCTGCCGCTCCGGCTGCCCAGCCCGCCGTTGCCGCTGCCGCACCGGCTGCATCGTCGATGCCGCCGGCTCCGTCCGCCGGCAAGCTGCTTGCCGAAAACAACCTCTCGGCCGACCAGGTCGATGGTTCGGGCAAGCGCGGCCAGGTCCTGAAGGGTGATGTGCTCGCCGCGGTCGCCAAGGGCATTTCGGCACCGGCCGCTTCCGAGCCGGTCAAGGTCCAGGCCCGCGCGCCGTCGACTACCGAGGACGTCGTTCGTGAAGAGCGTGTCAAGATGACCCGCCTGCGCCAGACGATCGCCCGTCGCCTCAAGGATGCGCAGAACACCGCCGCCATGCTCACTACCTATAACGAGGTGGACATGAGCGCGGTCATGAGCCTGCGCAACAAGTACAAGGACATCTTCGAGAAGAAGCATGGTGTGAAGCTCGGCTTCATGGGCTTCTTCACCAAGGCCGTCACCCATGCGCTGAAGGAAATCCCTGCCGTCAACGCCGAGATCGACGGCACCGACGTCATCTACAAGAACTTCTGCCACATCGGCGTCGCCGTCGGCACGGACAAGGGTCTTGTCGTACCGGTCGTTCGCGATGCCGACCAGATGTCGATCGCCGAGATCGAGAAGGACATCGGCCGCCTGGGCAAGCTTGCTCGCGATGGCCAGCTCTCCATGGCCGACATGCAGGGCGGCACCTTCACCATCTCCAATGGCGGCGTCTACGGTTCGCTGATGTCTTCGCCGATCCTGAATGCGCCGCAGTCGGGCATTCTCGGCATGCACAAGATCCAGGACCGTCCGGTCGTGGTCGGCGGTCAGATCGTCATCCGTCCGATGATGTACCTGGCGCTGTCCTATGACCACCGCATGGTCGACGGCAAGGAAGCGGTTACCTTCCTCGTCCGCGTCAAGGACAGCCTCGAGGATCCGGAACGTCTGGTTCTCGATCTCTAAGGCAATGACGGGGGCGCAATCGCAGCCCCCGTTTCCTTCTCCGGCCCGTTCTTTCCGGATCCCCTGATGTCGCTGGAACTGACCTACCTGCTCTGGAGTGCCGTCCTCGCCTTCGTCTATGTAATGGCGCAGGCGGGAACCTATAGGCTGCAGAACGGCATCATCGAAGCCGACACCAATCGGGATATGGCGCCCGAGCCGAACGTCCTCACGGGAAGGGCCACCCGGGCGCTGCGCAACTTCCATGAAACCTATCCGGTCTTCATTGCGCTTGCCGTCGTGATCGAGTTTTCGGGTCGAAGCGACGCGCTCAGCCAATGGGGCGCGATGATCTGGTTCTGGGCAAGGGTCGCCTATCTGCCGATCTATATCGGCGGTCTCGGGCTTGTCCGCTCGGCTGTGTGGACGGTGTCTGCCGCCGGGCTCATACTGATGCTGGCAGGTATTCTCGTCTAGAGCGTTTCCGTTTTTCAACGGAGTCTTGGAAACGCTCTATCTATTTGTTTTTACGCATTTCCTGACGGAATCGCTTCGTACTTTTCCTGGAAATGCTCTAGACGGAGGAGCACGACATGGCATTCGGATCCGACGTACCGCCTATCCAGGCACACATCTGCGTCAGGGACGGGTTGGCGGCAATCGCCTTCTACGAGAAGGCATTCGGTGCGGTGAACACGTTCCATCAGATGGCCGAAGACGGCAAGCGCGTGATGCACGCCAACCTGGCGCTGTTCGGCGGCGAGGTCATGATGCATGACGAGTTTCCCGAATTCGGCGGCAGCGTGCTGTCGCCGCTGACCGTCGGCGGCACCGGCGTGGCGATCAGCATCAACCTGCCTCAAGCGGGCGATGTCGATGCGGCCTATGTCCGGGCCATGGCGGCCGGGGCATCGACAGTTCTGGAGCCGCAGGATACGTTCTGGCAGGCGCGTTATGCGCGCATCAGGGATCCCTTCGGCCACGTCTGGGCCTTCAACGCACCGGTCGCACAATCATGAGCCAATATCTTTTCGAACTCGCATCGCTGATGGCGATCTTCACCTTCGCCATCGTCTCGCCCGGCGCCGATCTGGCGATGGTCATGCGCCAGTCGATCGTCCATGGCCGCCGTCAGGCGATCATCACATCCTTCGGTATCGGCAGCTCGCTGATGTTCCACGTGACCTATACGATCCTCGGTCTCGGGCTGATCATTTCGCAGTCGATCTATCTGTTCAACATCGTCAAATGGTGCGGTGTGGCTTACCTGATCTATATCGGGATCAAGGCGCTGCGGGCCGGCCAGACGGAGATTTCGGTCGACGCCGCACCATCAGGCGAACCGGCAAGGAGCCAGTCCGCGATCAAGGCGTTCGGCCTCGGCTTTGCGGCCAATGCGCTCAATCCGAAAGCGGTGTTCTTCTTCCTGTCGATCTTCTCGACGGTCGTTGGCGCCCACACGCCGATCATGATCAAGTTTGGCTACGGGCTGGTGATGGCAACCTGCCTCATCCTGTGGTTCGTCGGCGTCAGCCTGTTCATGACCACGCCGCGCATGCGCACCGCCTTCACCCGCGCCAGCAAGTGGATCGACCGCACCAGCGGCCTGGTGTTCATCGCGCTCGGCCTGAAGCTCGCGACCGAGAAGGCCGTCTGATCATGGTCATTGTCCGCTCTCTGCTCGTCGCTGCACTCGGCGCCGTGGTCGCCACGCCGGCGCTTGGCCAGGAATGCAGCCAGGCGCGCGCCATCTATGGCGACCGCGACGGCGCCTATGAACTGCGCTTCGAGCCGGTGGGATCGGAAAGTGCGGTGACGAGCAATCTTTTCAAGATCGCGGTTCTGAAACCGGGCCTGTTGCTCGACGGTGTCGTCATGCCTTCCGGCGAGCCGGAACGCGCGACCGGCATCGTCATGCACAAGTGCCCCACCGGTGACGTCACCGGCGAAGAGCTTCGCAAATGCACCGTCTGGCAGGGGCCTGTCTATTCCGTCGGCAAGACGGGTGCGATCGACGCGATTCCGGCCGAAACCGCGCCGGCTGCACACCAGATCCTGCTGCCGGATTTCGGCCCCGCCCTTCGCGCGTCGAGCGCCTGGGGCAAGGGCAAGGCCGAAACAGACAGCTGGGACGCCTTCACTCTCAAGGGGTGCGCCGCATGAGTGCTGCGCCCGTTGTTCTCGTCACCGGCGGCAGCCGTGGCATCGGGGCAGCTGTCTGCCTCGGCGCCGCCAGAGCCGGCTGGTCCGTCGTCGTGAACTACGCATCGAACGCCGAGGCGGCAGATGCGGTCGTGGCCACGATCCGGAAGGGCGGCGGCTCGGCGGTCGCGGTCAGGGGCGACGTCGGGTCCGATGCGGACATCAAATCGATGTTCGCCGCCGTCGACAAGGCTTTCGGCCGGCTCGACGGGCTGGTCAACAATGCCGGAATCGTCGGCCCGACCCAGCGCATCGACGAAATGTCGGTTGAGCGGCTCGAGCGGATGTTCCGCATCAACGTGACCGGTTCGATCCTGTGCGCCGCAGAAGCCGTTCGCCGCATGTCGACGCGTCACGGCGGCAAGGGCGGCGTGATCGTCAATATCTCGTCGGTTGCGGCCGAACTCGGCTCCCCGGCGCAATATGTCGACTATGCCGCCTCGAAGGGCGCGATCGACACGTTCACGATCGGTCTTGCGCGCGAAGTCGCCACCGAGAACGTGCGCGTCAACGCGGTTCGCCCCGGCATCATCGACACCGAAATCCACGCGTCCGGCGGCCTGCCGGACCGGGCACGCGATCTCGCGTCAACCATCCCCGTCCAGCGACCCGGCACGGCCGAGGAAGTGGCGGATGCGGTTCTTTACCTCCTGTCCGATAAGGCGACTTACGTGACGGGAGCCATTCTCAATGTCAGCGGCGGACGGTAACCGTCCCTGAAGGAAGGATAATCCAATGGCTTATGATCTCATCGTTATCGGCAGCGGCCCGGGCGGCTATGTCTGCGCTATCAAGGCGGCACAGCTCGGCCTGAAGGTTGGCGTCGTTGAAAAGCGCGCCACCTATGGCGGCACCTGCCTCAACATCGGCTGCATTCCGTCGAAGGCCCTGCTGCACGCTTCGGAAATGTTCCACCAGGCCGGCCACGGCCTGGATACGCTCGGCGTCGAAGTCGGCGCGCCGAAGCTCAACCTCGAAAAGATGATGGCGCACAAGGACGCGACGGTTAAGTCCAACGTCGAG
This sequence comes from Ensifer canadensis, assembly GCF_017488845.2. NCBI lineage: Bacteria > Pseudomonadati > Pseudomonadota > Alphaproteobacteria > Hyphomicrobiales > Rhizobiaceae > Ensifer > Ensifer canadensis. Next base: position 3,406,705 of record NZ_CP083370.1, on the reverse strand, counting down.
GGCGTTTCCTTCCTGTTCAAGAAGAACAAGATCGACGGCATCCAGGGCACCGGCAAGGTGCTCGGCCAGGGTAAGGTCTCGGTGACCAACGACAAGGGCGAAGAGCAGGTCCTGGAGACGAAGAACATCGTCATCGCCACCGGCTCCGACGTTGCTGGCATCCCGGGCGTGTCGGTCGAGATCGACGAGAAGGTGATCATCTCGTCGACCGGCGGCATCGCGCTCGAAAAGGTGCCGGCGAACATGATCGTCGTCGGCGGCGGTGTCATCGGCCTCGAGCTCGGCTCGGTCTGGGCCCGTCTCGGCTCCAAGGTGACCGTGGTCGAATATCTCGACGCGATCCTCGGCGGCATGGACGGCGAAGTCTCCAAGCAGTTCCAGCGCATGCTCGCGAAGCAGGGCATGGAGTTCAAGCTCGGTGCCAAGGTGACCGGCGTCGTCAAGGACGGCAAGGGCGCCAAGGTGACGTACGAGCCTGTCAAGGGCGGTGACGCCGTGACGCTCGATGCCGATGTCGTTCTGATTGCCACCGGCCGCAAGCCCTACACCGACGGTCTTGGCCTTGCCAAAGCCGGTGTCGTCATGGACAAGCACGGCCGCGTCGAGATCGACAACCATTTCCAGACGAGCGTTGTCGGCGTCTACGCCATCGGCGACGTCGTGCGCGGCCCGATGCTGGCGCACAAGGCCGAAGACGAAGGCGTTGCGGTTGCCGAGATCCTCGCAGGTCAGGCCGGCCACGTGAACTACGACGTCATCCCCAGCGTCGTCTACACCCAGCCGGAAGTCGCTTCCGTGGGCAAGACCGAGGAAGAACTGAAGGCAGCGGGCGTCGCCTACAAGGTCGGCAAGTTCCCGTTCACGGCAAATGGCCGTGCGCGGGCGATGCAGGCGACCGATGGTTTCGTCAAGATCCTCGCCGACAAGGAAACCGACCGGGTTCTCGGCGGCCACATCGTCGGCTTCGGCGCCGGCGAGATGATCCACGAGATTGCCGTTCTGATGGAATTCGGTGGCTCGTCGGAAGATCTCGGCCGCACCTGCCATGCGCATCCGACCATGTCGGAAGCGGTCAAGGAAGCGGCGCTGTCGACCTTCTTCAAGCCGATCCATATGTGACGATTTGGCAGGGGGCTGCGACAAGCGGCCCCCTGTCTTGCGCCGACATTAGGCGCGATCATCGACCCCATGCGCTTGCGACGGAAAGCCGTCGCTCTTGGCAATTGCGCAATTCCCGGGAAAACCGTTTCACACGTTTCCTGGAATTGCTCTGGCTGCCGCCACGAGGGATCATGAAACCTAGACCCGCCACCGTTCTTTTGCCGAGCCCGCATCTGCCGGATGCCGATTGGGCTGATCGTTTCGAGCTTGCCCTGAACGGAAAGGGGCTGACGGCGATCGAGGTGGCCGAGCGCTCGCTCGGCAATTCGCCCGCCTGGGTCCGCACCCTGCTTAAGCTTCGCAACCGGGTGGTATCGGTGGTCGGCCTCAAGTCGGAGGCGCCTTCACCGGGCAAGTTTGGCCTTATCGGCCCGTTTCCGGTTCTGTCTCGAAGCGACGATGAGGTCGTGCTCGGCTTCAACGATGCCCATCTCGATTTTCGCATCGTCGTTGACGTCAGGGCGGGATCGGCCGTCAACCAGATCATCGGCATGACGACACTGATCCGGCGTCACAACACGCTCGGGCGCGTCTACCTGGCGGCCGTCATGCCGTTTCACAAGGTCATCGTGCCGACGCTGCTGGCAGGCGCAGCGAGCCCGCCTGGCTGAGCGGCAACACCGCCGCGCCTGTCGAGGATAGAGACCGATCATGCCGCGGCGGCAGACTTGGGGACCGGCTCTTGTGTCAACACCACAGCGCCGCGCGTCTTATTAGACGCGCAAAGGTCGCTGTAGCACTTTGAATTTCTGCATGTTTCCTTAAATCGAATAGGATTTAAGGAAACATTCAGGAGCTTGAAGACGGAACGCGCCCGTGGCCGGCATCCCTGCCGGCCGGTCCGTCAGTTGGCGCGGGTGACGGAGAAGCCCTGGCGCTTAAGCAGTTCGACCAGGCCCTCGTCGCCGGCAAGATGCAGGGCACCGACCGCCATGAAGGCGTTGCCGTTGCCGAGGATCGGTTCGGCGCGCGTCGCCATCGTCTTGTTGCGATCGATAATGATGCGCTGTTCGAAGTCGGCGTAGCTGGCGTCTTCGCTTGCCACATCTTCAGAAACGGCCTTCATCATCGGCATGATCATGCCGGTGTCGCCGGAGAGGTAGAGGTCGGTGGTGGTGGCGAGCACGTCGTCGATCGTCTTGCCAAGGGCGAGCGTCTCGATGAGGGCGCGCAGGTGCAGTTCGGTCGGCAGCGAATCCATTGCGGCCAACTGCTCGATGAGGGTTTCAAGCCCCTTCAGCGTCTTGCCGTGGCTGACGGCGTCTTCGGCAAGCTTCTTGTCGAGGAAGGATGCGCCGGCGGCCTTGCGGGTCATCTCGCAGGCGGGCAGCGCGACGAAGCTCGCAATCATCCAGGGCTTCATCTTGGCAACCAGCGTCAGCGGTATGCCGCGCTCCTTGAGGCCGCGTTCGAGCCGCTCGCGGTCTTCAGGGTTGAGAAAATCGTTGATGGTCTTGTTATCGGCAAACATGGTGAGGTCGGGCCGCATCAGGATGGCGGCGGCCGACTTTTTCTCGTCGATGATCTCGTCCGATTCGATGATGACGGTCGATGCCGTGGCGAAGGCATCGGCGGCACCCGTTGGCATCGCCAGTACGCGCGGATCGGTGACATGCATGGTGCCGAGCAGCCAGGAGGGGGCGATGCCATCCTTCTCGATCTTCCAGAATATGCCCTTGCCGTTCGGGATGGCGTCGGCTTCGGCTTTCAGCCTGGCGAGTTTTGCGGGGTCGGTTTTTTCGAGACCGGTGATGATGTTCGTACCGCCGCAGATGGCTTCGGTCGCGGCGTGCGCCTGCGAGATCGAGGCGACCATCGCAATGAGGCTGGCCGCGAGCAGCAGATGGATAAGCGCGATCAGCCAGAGGGCCATATCGGCGGCCCTGGCCGCGAGGTTACGGGCGGGCTTGGCGATCGAATACATGATCACTTCCTAATGTTCTGCCGAGTCTAGCGGACCCTACGCTTCGTTGGTCACGGCTTCCTTAATAGGTATGGTTAACCTGCCCCTCCGCCCAAATTCAGGCGCGCGGATGAGCCCGGTCGTAGATCTCCAGCAGCCGCGTCGAGTCGACGCCGGTATAGACCTGTGTCGTTGACAGGCTGGCGTGGCCCAGCAGTTCCTGGATGGTTCTGAGATCGCCGCCGCCGGCCAGCAGATGCGTGGCGAAGGAGTGGCGCAGCGCATGCGGCGTGGCCGTGTCGGGCAGGCCGAGGGCGCCGCGCAGCTTCTGCATCTCGCGCTGGATGATGGCCGGCTGAAGTTTCGCCCCGCGCGTGCCGCGGAACATCGGCTCGCCGGCGCCGGCATGGTAGGGGCAGAGCTTGAGATAGGTCGCGACCGCGTCGCGCGCCACAGCCATGAGCGGCACGATGCGGGTCTTGCCGCCCTTGCCGGTGACGCGCAGCGAGGATGGCGTGCCGGCGAAATCGCCCGGCGTCAGATCGAGCGCCTCGGAAATGCGCAAGCCGCAGCCGTAGAGCAGCGTCAGCACGGCGGCGTTGCGCGCGGCCACCCACGGCTCTTCGGCAAGCTGCGCGTCCGTCGTGACGACATTGAGTGCCTCGCGGTCCGTCAGCGGCTTAGGCAGCGATTTCGGCTGCTTCGGCGAACGGACGGCCGCGGCACCGGCGGCATTGGCAAGTCCGATGCGTTCGAGATAGCGCAGAAAGGAGCGCAGGCCGGCTAGGCCCCGGCCGAGCGTGCGCGCGCCCGCACCGCCCTTGCGACGCTGGGCGAGAAAGCCGCGAAGGTCGGCCGGCCGCAATGTGCTGATGTCTGAAAGACGGGGCGGGCCGGCGAGATGGCCGGTGAGGAATGTGAGGAATTGTCGCGTGTCGCGCTCATAGGCGTCGACGGTATTGTCGGACAGGCGGCGCTCCTGCAAGAGCCCTTGCAGCCATCTCTGGCGCTCTGCAAGCAGGTCTGGATGGCCGATGACGAGCAGCTCGTTCATTGTCGCTTTCCAAGGTGGTCGGTCATCGACAATGCCCTGAAGCCTCTTATGTTTTTGCTAACGTAGCCTTGGATTTTGTCATCCTTCGATCATATTGAGTTGCGATGTTCAGCCGCAAAGAATCGGATGAAACCATGGCGGGACGGGATTCGGTGAACGGATTCGCGCATTTTGCTGAAGTGATCGCCCTGGTCTCGCAAGGGCAGCCCGGCCACATCGTCGATACACTCATTGCCGAACGCGGCCAGAGGATCGTCAGGAGCCCGATGTGGCCCGTTATCCGGCCCTTTCTCTACACGCTTCTGAACTACCGAAAGGCGCTGGAATTCGCCGACGCCGTGGCCAACGTGCCGGGCTTCCATGCCTTCGAGCATCTGAGTTTGCTTCTCTCACTCGACGTGCGTGTCGATAGGGCCGAGCGCATTCCTGCCAAGGGCGGGTTCCTGCTGGTCAGCAATCATCCGACCGGGATTGCCGACGGCATCGCCGTCTTCGATCTCCTGAAGACGCGGCGGCCGGACATGATGTTCTTCGCCAACCGCGACGCGATCCGCGTCAACCCGCGTTTCGTTGAGATGGTCATTCCGGTCGAATGGCGCGAAGAGCACAAGAGCAAGCTCAAGGCCCGTGAAACGCTGCAGGTGACCAACCGAGCGATCGGCGAGGGCAAGGCGACGGTGCTGTTTCCCTCCGGCCGCATCGCCTACTGGGCCGATGGCCGTCTCAACGAGCGGCCGTGGAAGACGTCGGCGGTCGGCTTTGCGCGCAAATACGGCCTGCCGATCCTGCCGGTTCATATGAGCGCGCGCAACTCCGGCCTGTTCTACTGGTTTGCCAAGTGGTCGACCGAACTGCGCGACATGACGGTGTTCCACGAGTTGCTCAACAAGAAGGGTGACCTCTTCGATTTCCGCATCGGCAACCTCATTGCGCCAGAGGCGCTGGACGGGGACGCTGTCGACGTGACGAAGGCACTGGAACGTCACACGGTGTCCGAACTGGCGCGCGACGCCGATGCGGTGTTTCGGCCGATGGTGCGCGCTTCCGTTGCCTGCTGATCCCTTCATGTGATGGCGGGAATGCGCTAAAGCAGAGCTATGCTGCTTCGTTCGATGTTCGCCGAAAATTACCGTTCCCTGAAGTCGATCCGCATGGATCTGACCGGTGTCAATTTGTTTATCGGCGAGAACGGCGTCGGCAAATCCAATCTCTATCGCGCGCTGCAACTGGTGCAGGCGGCTGTGCGCGGCAACCTTGCCCATGAGATCGCCAAGGAGGGCGGCATGTCGTCCGCACTTTGGAGCGGTCGGCGACGGGCCGACAAACCGGCGCGCATCCGGCTCGAGACGGAGTTGATGGACGAGGAGCGGGCCATCACCTTCCGCTACAGGATCGAAGCCGGCTTGCGTCCGCCAAAGGCGGCGGCAGGATTTGCCTATGAACCGCAGGTCAAGGAAGAAGAGCTGAGCGTCGAGACCGGACGACGTCCGGTGACGATGATGAAGCGCGCCGGTCCCGGCATCTTCGTGCGCGGCGACCGCGGGCGGATGGAGGACTATCCCGAGCAGGCGCTGCAATCGGAGACGGCCATCGCGCTGTTGGGCGATGCCGGGCACTATCCCGAGATCGGCACCTTCCGCCGGGCCGTCGATCAGTGGCGGTTCTTCCACGGCTTCCGCACCGATCGCGATTCACCCCTGCGCCTGCCGTGCCTTGCGGTCACCGCGCCGACGCTGGACGAGGACGGTACCAACATGGCGGCGGTCTTTGCGACACTGCGCCATACCCGCGAGGACACCGTCGATCTCGACCGCGCCATCGCCGATGCCTTCGGCGGCGCCTATCTGGACGTGCCGCATCCGGGTCAGTTTGCTGAATTCTCGCTGGTCTTTCCCGATTTCCCGCAGCGGCCGTTTTCGACGCGTGAGCTGTCTGACGGGCAGATGCGGTTTCTGGCGCTTGCGGCAGCGTTGCTTTCCTATCGCCGTCCGCCCTTCATCGCGCTCAACGAGCCGGAAACCAGCCTGCATCCGGATATGCTGCCGGCGCTCGCCGACATGATCGCCAGTGCTTCGCGCGACAGCCAGATCTGGATCGTCACCCATTCGGAGCGTCTGGCCGATGCCATCCGCGAGCGTTGCGGCGTTCGCGCCCGCCGGGTGATCCGCAAGGACAGCGCCACCTGGATCGACGGCATGCGGCTCACCGGCCTGATGGACGACGATGACGCATAAAAAAGGCCCCGCATCGCTGCGGAGCCTTCGAATCTTTATCGCGAAAAGATCAGGCGATCTTCTGGCCGGTCTTCGCCCAATCGGCGAGGAAGGTTTCGAGACCCTTGTCGGTCAGCGGGTGCTTGACCAGTGCCTTCAGTGTTGCCGGCGGTGCGGTGACGACATCGGCGCCGATGAGGGCAGCTTCCTTGACGTGGTTCACGGTGCGGATCGAGGCGGCGAGAATTTCGGTCTCGTAGCCGTAGTTGTCGAAGATGTGGCGGATTTCGCGGATCAGGTCCATGCCGTCGAACGCGATGTCGTCGAGGCGGCCGACGAAGGGCGAAACGAAGGTCGCGCCGGCCTTGGCGGCAAGCAGCGCCTGGTTGGCCGAGAAGCACAGCGTCACGTTGGTCTGATGACCGTCAGACGTCAGGGCCTTGCAGGCCTTGAGGCCGTCAAGCGTCAGCGGCAGCTTGATGCAGATGTTGTCGGCGATCTTCGAAAGAACGGCCGCTTCCTTCATCATCTCGGCGTATTCGGTGGCGGTCACTTCGGCCGAAACCGGGCCCTCGACGATGCCGCAGATTTCCTTGGTGACTTCGGTGATGTCACGGCCCGACTTGAGGATCAGCGAAGGGTTGGTGGTCACGCCATCAAGGAGGCCGAGATCGTTCAGCTCACGGATTTCCTTGACGTCGGCGGTATCAACGAAAAATTTCATGGGGTCACTCCCTTGGGGCACGATTGCCGTTCGGGCGCATATCTACCGGGAGGAATTCCTTTGGCAGAGAACGCGCGCGTTGAAACTCTGGTGGAACCGTGAGAAACCCTGCGCCGGCAAGGCTGCGGTTCGCAGCGCAGTTTTCTTTAACCGAAACACGTGGCAAGGTCACGGCAAAATGACTCGCGATTCAACCGATTTATTCGGGCCTGTTTCCGGCCGTCGCGTCGTGCCAGTTCTGGTGCCGATGCCGGCCTCGAAGGCCTATTCCTACGCGGTGCCTGATGGCATGGCGGTCGAGCCAGGCTCGATCGTCCAGGTGCCGCTCGGCCCCCGTCTGGTCGTGGGCGTCGTCTGGGATGGCGATGATGATGGCAGCGTCGATCCGAAGAAGCTGAAGTCGATCGAAAAGGTCTTCGACTGCCCACCGTTGACGCCCGACATGCGCAGCTTTCTCGACTGGGTGGCGACCTATACCGTGACGCCGCCAGGTCTGGTGGCGCGCATGGCGCTGCGCGCGCCGGCGGCCTTCGATCCGGAACCGATGGTAGAGGCGCTGCGGCTGACCGACATGCGCCCGGAGCGCATGACGACGGCCCGCGAGCGTGTCATCGCAGCGGCCGGCGACGGCTTTGCCTGGACCCGTTCGGGCCTTGCCCATGCGGCCGGTGCGTCATCGAGCGTCATCGACGGCCTTGCCCAGCAGGGCGTCTTCGAGACCGTCTTCATGGCGCCGCCGCCTGTAGTAGCGGCTCCCGACCCGGAATTCGCCGCCCACCGGCTCGAAGGACCGCAGAAGGATGCGGCTGCCGACCTTTTGGCCGCTGTCGAGCAGGGCGGGTTTTCGGTGTCGCTGATCGACGGCATCACCGGCTCGGGCAAGACCGAAGTTTATTTCGAAGCGATTGCCGCGACGCTCAGGGCCGGCAAGCAGGTGCTGATCCTGCTGCCCGAAATCGCCCTGACCGCAAGCTTCCTCGAACGCTTCCAGGATCGCTTCGGCAGCAAGCCGGCCGAGTGGCACTCGGATCTCGCGCCGCGGACGCGCGAAAAAGTCTGGCGGCAGGTGACGACCGGCACGGTGCGCGTGGTCGCGGGTGCCCGCTCGGCGCTGTTCCTGCCGTTCGAGGAACTGGGCCTGATCATCGTCGATGAAGAACACGACCCCGCCTACAAGCAGGAGGACCGGGTGTTCTACAATGCCCGCGACATGGCCGTGGTGCGCGGGCGCATCACCGGTTTTCCGGTGGTGCTTGTTTCGGCAACGCCATCGGTCGAAAGCCGGGTCAATGGCGAGGTTGGTCGCTATAAACCGATCCATCTGCCGACCCGCTTCGGCGATGCGGCGCTGCCGCGGCTCGGCGTCGTCGACATGCGCCAGCATCCGCCAGCGCGCGGCGGGTTCCTGTCGCCGGTTCTCATCAACCAGATCGGCAAGGCCGTCGAGCGTGGCGAGCAGGCGCTGCTGTTTCTCAATCGGCGCGGTTATGCGCCGCTGACCCTTTGCCGCGTCTGCGGCCATCGCTTCCAGTGCCCTGATTGTTCGAGCTGGCTGGTCGAGCATCGCTTCCGCGGCCAGATCCAGTGCCACCATTGCGGCTATGCGGAAAAGACACCCGAGGCCTGCCCGGAATGCGGCACCTTCGATCACTTGGTTGCCTGCGGTCCGGGTGTGGAGCGCATCGCCGAAGAGGTCGAGCGCCATTTTCCAGAGGCGCGCACGATCGTGCTCTCCTCCGATCTGATGGGCGTGAAGCGCCTACGGCTGGAACTGGAGGCGATTGCGCGTGGCGAAGCGGATATCGTCATCGGCACGCAGCTTGTCGCTAAGGGCCACAATTTTCCGCTGATGACGCTGGTCGGCATCATCGATGCCGATCTCGGGCTTGCCAATGGCGATCCGCGAGCGGCGGAGCGCACGTTCCAGCTCTTGTCGCAGGTGACCGGGCGCGCCGGCCGAACGGGTTTGAAGAGCCTCGGCCTGCTGCAGACCTACCAGCCGCAGCACCCGGTGATGCAGGCGATCGTCTCGGGCGATGCGGATGCCTTTTACGACCGCGAGATCGCCGAGCGCGAAAAGGCGCTGCTGCCGCCGTTCGGCCGGCTGGCGTCGCTGATCGTATCGGCCGATACGCGCCAGGATGCCGAGACCCACGCCCGCGGACTTCGAAGTGCAGCGCCGCGCACCGATGGCATTTCGATCCTCGGTCCGGCCGAGGCGCCGCTGGCGCTGATCCGCGGCCGCCATCGGTTCCGGCTTTTGGTGCACGGGCGCCGCAACAGCGACATGCAGGCCTTCGTCAAGGCAATGATTGCCGCCGGCCCGAAGGAGCGCGGCTCGATCAGCGTTCAGCTCGACATCGATCCCCAGAGTTTCCTGTGATCGCGGCCGTGAATGGCCCGTGGGCGATTCACAATGGCTGCAACATGCGCTAGAGGTCTGGGACGCTTCGCTCACGGGGACTGGTCCCGTGGCGACGTGATCAAGATCGGCGCTCATCTGCGGGAACGGGGCATGGAGTTCTATATTCCGACGGAAACCGGCGAGTTCCTCGCCTTCTGTGCGGCGGCGGTGGCGGCGCTGATCGGTGTCGTCATGCTGTTTGCGCCGCGGCTTACCTTTCGCGCCGCCGGCATCGGCATTGCCGAAGGCCGTCGCGGCGGTCTGGCCGAGGCGCGCTCGACCATGGGCGGCATGCATGCCGGCCTTGGCCTTGCCGCCATCCTGCTGGCGCAGCCGATGGTCTACCTCGCTGTCGGCGCCGCTTTTGCGCTCGCCGCCTTCGGCCGCATTCTCTCCATGATGAGCGACAACGGCGGCACGCTCTACAACTGGGTGGCGCTCCTGGTGCAGGCCGCACTTGCCATACTTCCGCTCGCTTATGTCTTCGGAATGATCTGACCGCCGCCCTCGCGTTTTCGCGATTCACATCCTCAGAAACCAATTTACGGCAAATTCGGCCAATCCGGGTCGACTTATGCCGCATTCCTGCCGTTCGCGTGTTGCGAGTCCAAACATCCTATGCTAGACGAACCGCGAATTGCGGGGGAAGTGGGTCGCCAGGCCTCGATATCCTGCAAATTATTGCAGCAAATTCAAAACGTTAAGTTGACGGCTCGCCGCCACCACCGTTCTTGGATGAAATTGAGAGAAGCTTGTGCCCGTGGCAGACACATCCCAGCTTATTTCCGGTGTTGCAGAAAGGTATGCGTCCTCGCTTTTTGACCTCGCTCTCGAAGCGGGTTCCGTCGAGGCGGTCGGTGCGGATCTTACCCGCGTCCAGGCCCTGATCGACGGCAGCGATGACCTGAAGCGGCTGATCGTAAGCCCCGTCTTTTCTGCCGACGACCAGTTCAAGGCCATTTCGGCGATCTCCGCCAAGGCCGGTATTTCTGGTCTCGTCGGTAACTTCCTCAAGGTTGTTGCACGCAATCGCCGCCTCTTCACGCTGCCGGGCATGATCAAGGCGTTTCGCCTGATCGCCGCGCGCCACCGGGGTGAAATCTCCGCCGACGTAATGTCGGCCCATGCGCTCACTGCAGCGCAGGAAACTGAATTGAAGGCGACGCTCAAGAGCGTCACCGGCAAAGACGTGACTGTTAACGTCACCGTCGACCCGTCTATTCTTGGAGGTCTGATCGTCAAGGTCGGGTCCCGCCAGATTGACACCTCCCTTCGCACCAAACTCTCTACCCTTAAGCTTGCACTGAAAGAGGTCGGCTGATGGATATCCGCGCCGCGGAAATTTCCGCAATTCTTAAAGATCAGATCAAAAATTTCGGCCAGGAAGCAGAAGTCTCCGAAGTCGGCCAGGTGCTTTCCGTCGGTGACGGTATCGCCCGCGTCTACGGCCTCGACAATGTTCAGGCAGGCGAGATGGTCGAATTCCCGGGTGGAATTCGCGGCATGGCGCTGAACCTCGAAGCCGACAACGTCGGCGTCGTTATTTTCGGTTCGGACCGTGACATCAAGGAAGGCGACACCGTTAAGCGGACCGGCGCCATCGTGGACGTTCCGGTTGGTCCGGAACTGCTCGGCCGCGTCGTCGACGCGCTCGGCAACCCGATCGACGGCAAGGGCCCGATCAACGCCAAGCAGCGCTCGCGCGTTGACGTCAAGGCTCCTGGTATCATTCCGCGCAAGTCGGTGCATGAGCCGATGTCGACCGGCCTCAAGGCCATTGACGCCCTCATCCCGGTTGGCCGTGGCCAGCGCGAGCTCGTCATCGGCGACCGCCAGACCGGCAAGACCGCGATCATCCTCGACACGATCCTCAACCAGAAGGCCATTCACGACAATGGTCCGGAAGGCGACAAGCTGTATTGCGTCTACGTCGCAATCGGCCAGAAGCGTTCGACGGTTGCCCAGTTCGTGAAGGTTCTGGAAGAGCGTGGCGCTCTTCAGTACTCGATCATCGTTGCTGCGACCGCATCCGACCCGGCTCCGATGCAGTACCTCGCACCGTTTGCAGGTTGCGCGATGGGCGAATACTTCCGCGACAACGGCAAGCATGCCCTGATCGGCTACGACGACCTGTCGAAGCAGGCCGTTTCCTACCGTCAGATGTCGCTCCTGCTGCGCCGCCCGCCGGGCCGCGAAGCTTACCCGGGCGACGTTTTCTACCTGCACTCCCGCCTGCTCGAGCGCGCTGCAAAGCTCTCGGACGACAATGGTGGCGGTTCGCTGACGGCTCTGCCGGTCATTGAAACGCAGGGCAACGACGTTTCCGCGTTCATTCCGACCAACGTGATCTCGATCACCGACGGCCAGATCTTCCTTGAAACCGACCTGTTCTACCAGGGCATCCGTCCGGCCGTTAACGTCGGTCTGTCGGTTTCGCGCGTCGGTTCCGCCGCGCAGATCAAGGCGATGAAGCAGGTTGCCGGCTCGATCAAGGGCGAACTCGCTCAGTACCGCGAAATGGCGGCCTTTGCGCAGTTCGGTTCGGACCTCGATGCTGCTACGCAGCGTCTGTTGAACCGCGGTGCACGCCTGACCGAACTCCTGAAGCAGCCGCAGTTCTCGCCGCTGAAGACGGAAGAGCAGGTTGCTGTCATCTTCGCAGGCGTCAACGGTTACCTCGACAAGCTGCCGGTCAATCAGGTCGGCAAGTTCGAGCAGGGCCTGCTTTCGTACATGCGTTCGGAAGGTAAGGACATCCTGGAAACCATCCGCAAGGACAAGGCGATCTCCGACGACGTCAAGGGCAAGCTGAAGGCTGCAATCGACAGCTTCGCCAAGTCTTTCGCCTGAGCGGATTTCATTTAGGACGGATAACGGATGCCTTCACTTAAGGATCTGAAGAACCGGATCGCCTCCGTCAAGGCGACGCAGAAGATCACCAAGGCGATGAAAATGGTCGCCGCGGCGAAGCTTCGGCGTGCGCAGGAGGCGGCCGAGGCCGCCCGGCCTTACTCGCAGCGCATGGCTGCCGTTCTCGCCAACATCGCCCAGGCGGTTGGCGCGGACGACGATGCGCCGCAGCTGATGACCGGCACCGGCAAGGACGATACGCATCTTCTGGTCGTCTGCACGGCGGAACGCGGTCTTTGCGGCGGCTTCAACTCGCAGATCGCCCGCCACGCTCGCGACCACCTTCGCAAGCTGCTTGCCGCCGGCAAGACGGTGAAGATCATCTGCGTCGGCAAGAAGGGCTTCGATATTCTGCGTCGCGAATACGCGTCGCTGATCATCGATCGTATCGACCTGCGTGAGGTCAAGAAGATCGGCTTCCAGAATGCCGACCAGATCGGCCACAAGGTCATCGCGCTCTTTGAAAAGGGCGAGTTCGATGTCTGCACGCTGTTCTATTCTGAGTTCAAGTCCGTTATCGCCCAGATTCCGACGGCACAGCAACTGATCCCCGCTTCGGCCGGCCCGGTCGCAGTGGAAGCATCGGATGCTTCGGCCGTCTACGAATATGAGCCGGACGCGGGCGCGATCCTGAGCGACCTCATTCCGCGCAACATTTCGGTGCAGATCTTCCGGGCCCTGCTCGAGAACGTCGCCGGCGAAATGGGCGCAAAGATGAGCGCGATGGACAATGCGACGCGCAATGCTGGTGACATGATCAATAAGCTGACGCTGAACTACAACCGTCAGCGCCAGGCTCAGATCACCAAGGAACTCATTGAAATCATCTCGGGCGCGGAAGCGCTCTAAGGTTACGAGAAGAGGGTAAGGATTATGGCTAAGGCAGCTACCCCGAAAGAAACCGCAGCGGCGAAGAAGCCGGCTGCACCGAGGAAGGCAGCTTCCGCCAAGACCGCAGTTGCGGCAGCCGGCGCTGTCGGTCGCGTAACGCAGGTCATCGGCGCCGTCGTCGACGTTGTGTTCGACGAAGGCCAGCTTCCGCAGATCCTGAACGCACTGGAAACCGAGAACCACGGTAACCGCCTCGTTCTCGAAGTCGCGCAGCACCTCGGCGAAAACGCCGTCCGCACGATCGCCATGGACTCGACCGAAGGTCTCGTCCGCGGTCAGCCGGTCACCGACACCGGGGCACCGATCACGGTTCCGGTTGGCGATGAAACGCTCGGCCGCATCATGAACGTCATCGGCGAGCCGGTCGACGAAGCTGGTCCGCTGATCACGTCGGGCAAGCGCGCCATCCACCAGGACGCGCCGTCCTACGTCGAGCAGTCGACGGAAGCGCAGATCCTCGTCACCGGCATCAAGGTCGTCGACCTTCTCGCTCCTTACGCAAAGGGCGGCAAGATCGGCCTCTTCGGTGGCGCAGGCGTCGGCAAGACCGTTCTCATCATGGAACTGATCAACAACGTCGCCAAGGCGCACGGTGGTTACTCGGTATTTGCTGGCGTGGGTGAACGTACCCGCGAAGGCAACGACCTCTACCACGAAATGATCGAGTCCGGCGTTAACAAGCTCGGCGGCGGCGAAGGCTCGAAGGCAGCCCTCGTTTACGGCCAGATGAACGAACCGCCGGGCGCCCGCGCTCGCGTCGCTCTGACCGGTCTGACGATCGCTGAAGACTTCCGCGACAAGGGCCAGGACGTTCTGTTCTTCGTCGACAACATCTTCCGCTTCACCCAGGCAGGCTCCGAAGTTTCGGCTCTGCTCGGCCGTATTCCATCGGCCGTGGGTTACCAGCCGACGCTGGCGACCGACATGGGTCAGATGCAGGAACGCATCACCACGACGACCAAGGGTTCGATCACCTCGGTTCAGGCCATTTACGTTCCGGCCGACGACTTGACCGACCCGGCGCCGGCAACCTCGTTCGCCCACCTGGACGCAACGACGGTTCTGTCGCGCTCGATCGCTGAAAAGGGCATCTACCCGGCCGTTGACCCGCTCGACTCCACGTCGCGCATGCTGGACCCGATGATCGTCGGCGAAGAGCACTACGAGATTTCGCGTAAGGTCCAGACGACCCTGCAGCGTTACAAGTCTCTCCAGGACATCATCGCCATCCTGGGCATGGACGAACTGTCGGAAGAGGACAAGCTGGCCGTCGCCCGCGCTCGTAAGATCGAACGCTTCCTGTCGCAGCCGTTCTTCGTGGCCGAAGTCTTCACCGGTTCTCCGGGCAAGCTCGTCGCTCTCGAAGACACGATCAAGGGCTTCAAGGGCCTCGTCAACGGCGACTACGACCATCTTCCGGAAGCCGCGTTCTACATGGTCGGCTCGATCGAAGAAGCGGTCGAAAAGGCCAAGAAGCTGGCTGCAGAAGCCGCTTGATAGCATCGTGAGCCTCGGCGCAGCGATGCGCCGAGGCTTTCATCCTGCGTTCCGCCATATTGCGGAGCAGGGAAGACATGCACAGCCTGCCACCTCAGGTGGCGCGCCCACGAGAAGTGAATGGTCATGGCCGACAGTTTCAATTTTGAGCTTGTTTCCCCCGAGCGCCTGCTCCTCTCCGAGAAGGTGACGGAAGTCGTCATTCCGGCGACCGAGGGCGAGATGACCGTGATGGCCAATCATGCCCCGACAATGACGACGGTGAAGCCCGGCGTCGTTACCGTGAAAACGGCTGACGGCAAGACCGAGCGGTTCGCCGTCTTCGGCGGCTTTGCCGATATCCTGCCGACCGGCTGCACTCTGCTTGCCGAATCCGCCGTGCACGTCGACGAACTCGACCGCACCGCGCTTGAAAAGCGCATCGAGGCGGTCCGTGCCGAGCTGGACGGTGCCGGCGACGAGAAGAAGACGCGCGCCGAGCAGTTCATCGCCGAACTGACGAAGCTCGGGGAAATCGTGATCCCGGCCTGAAAGGGACATCCCGACGGGATAAACCAATGAAAAAGCCCCGCCTTCGAGCGGGGTTTTTTGTTGCCCGCGATGGCCGCGACAGAGCCGCCTCATCGTTGTGCCGATGCGAATTGGTACGGCGTAAGACGATGGGCAAGCTGGCGTCCTATCCGAAGTGAGGGGCATGCCTCACCTTTGGTGCGGTTTGTTTGCACGGCCGGCTTCAGGCATTCTTTAGCATCGGTCCTGTATGGATGGACTCTCGTTCGATGCGCGCAGAGGCTTGGCATGACGTCTAAGATCGTTCCCGTGATCATGGCGGGTGGAAAAGGTACGCGCCTGTGGCCGCTGTCGCGCTCGGGCGCGCCGAAACAGTTTCTGCAGATCCTGTCCGATCGATCGCTGTTCCAGCAGACGCTGGAACGGGTGAGCGATAGCAGGCTGTATGAGCCGGCGATCATCGTCACCAACAGCGATTTCCGCTTCATCGTCGCCGAACAGGCGCGCGCCGTCGATGCGCCGCTCAGCGATATTCTGCTCGAGCCGGTGGCACGCAACACGGCGCCGGCACTGGCGGCGGCCGCCTTCGTCGTGCTCGCCAAGTTCGGGGAGGCGGCGATCATGCAGGTGCTCGCCTCCGATCACGAGATCGATGCCGGAGCGGTCTACATCGATTGCATGCTGCGGGCGCAGCTGGCAGCCGAGGCCGGTGAACTGGTGACGTTCGGCATCACTCCGACGGAGCCCGCGACCGGCTACGGCTATATCGAACTTGGGGAAGCGTTGCCGGCCGGCGCCAACAGGGTTGCCCGTTTCGTCGAGAAGCCGGATCGCGCCAAGGCAGAGGCGATGCTGGCGACCGAGCGCTATCTCTGGAACTCCGGCATGTTCATGCTGCCGGTTAAGGTGTTCCTCGACGAGATGCAGCTCTATGCGCCTGACGTCTATGCCTCGACAAAGGCGGCCGTCGAGGGCGCCAGCAAGGATCTCGATTTCAGCCGGCTGGAAGCGAAGGCCTTCTCCAAGGCGCCGGATATTTCCGTCGACTACGCGGTCTTCGAAAAGACCGTTCGCGCTGCCGTCGTTCCATCCTCATTCGCCTGGTCGGATCTGGGCAGCTGGGATGCCGTGTGGAAGATCGGTCGCAAGGACGGTGACGGCAATGTCGTTACCGACAAGGCGACGGTAGCGAACACGCGCAACTCATTAGTGCTCTCCCGCGACATCCACCTTGCTGTGCAGGGGCTTGACGATATCGCCGTGATCGCCAGCGAAGACGCCGTCTATGTCGGGCGCCTGGAAGACAGCCAGAGCGTTGGAAACATCGTCAAGGTGCTCGCACGGTCGCAGGCAACCTTAGGGCTTACACAGGAGCACCCGACGTCCTACAGGCCCTGGGGCGCGGTCTCTTCGGTCTCCAGCGGCGAGCGCTACGAGGTCAAGCGACTGAAGGTCAGCCCCGGCAAGAAGATCTCGCTGCAGAAGCATCATCATCGGGCCGAGCACTGGATTGTCGTGCGTGGCACGGCGGAGATCACCATGGCCGGCGAAACCCGTCTGCTGCATGAAAACGAGTCCGTCTATATCCCGCAGGGGACCGTCCACCGACTGCACAATCCAGGCAAGATCCCGCTGGAGCTGATCGAGGTTCAGACCGGGTCCTATCTCGGCGAGGACGACATCATCCGCATCGAGGATGAGTTCGGCCGGACATAATACGGCCATCCAACACGTTTCGGGTCGAAACCGCGGTAATCGAAGCGGCGACGTTCAGTTCGACACATAAAAAATGCCCGGGCAGGACCCGGGCATTATAGTCAGCGCAGACGAGCCGAGTGGCCTCAGCCGGCGACGCGTTCTGTCTCGCCCTTCTGGGCGTAGTAGTGACCGAAGCGGTTTGCGAGGAAGGTATCGAGAGCGATGTCTTCCTGGCGAACGAAGCCCTTGGATGCGATCTTGCCGTTGGCGAGCAGATCGAGCACGGCGCAGATGCTGCCGGCGGTGGTGATCTGGATGCCGCTCTGCATGCGGCCGGCGACGACGCCGCTATAGACCTTGTTGGCGTAGGTTTCCTGGATCAGGCGACCTTCGCGGAAGCCCGAAACCGTCACGAAGATCACGACGACGTCCTGGGTGGTGGTCGGCAGCGCGTTTTCGAAGATGTCCTTGAGGACTTCGCGGCGATGACGCAGACCAAGGTCGTTCAGCAGCGCCTTCATGATGGCGGCATGGCCGGGATAGCGGATCGTCTTGTAGTTCAGGGTGCGGACCTTGCCCTTCAGCGATTCGCAGAGCGTGCCGAGGCCGCCCGAGGTGTTGAAGGCTTCGTAGGTCACGCCGTCGAGCGAGAATTCTTCGCGCTCTTCCATGGCGGGAACTTCGATCAGGCTGCCTTCGACGATCGCTTCGCAGGGCTCGATATACTCGTTGATGACGCCGTCGGTGCTCCAGGTCAGGTTGTAGTTGAGCGCATTCGACGGGTACTGCGGCAGCGCGCCGACGCGCATGCGCACGCTTTCGAGCGTCTCGAAGCGGCTGGCAAGGTCATTGGCGACGATGGAGATGAAGCCCGGTGCGAGGCCGCACTGCGGAATGAAGGCGGTGCTGGCCTTGGCGGCGATCGCCTTGACCTGGCGGGTGGATTCGACGTCTTCGGTCAGGTCGAGGTAGTGGATGCCGGCTTCGGCAGCGGCTTCCGCAATGGCAACCGTCAGGTGGAACGGGGCGGCGCTGAGAACGGCGAACTTGCCGGAGAGAAGGGCAACGAGCGCCTTCTTGTCGCCGATATCGACGGCTGCCGTCGTGATGGCGGCATGCTTCTCGATCTGGCCCAGCTGCTCGGCGCTACGGTCGGCAACGCAGACGCTGTAATCGCCGGTGTGCGCGAGCATGCGAGCAATGGTGGAGCCGATCTTGCCTGCTCCGATGACGACGATGTCCTTCATGACTTTCCCCCAGGGTATGAAATGCGTTTCAGACCCTATTGTCCGACCGAGAGCTGTTGATTTGAAGCTGTAATATGACTAAATCGCCTATAGATATTCGGCAGAATGCCTATATGGACCGACGAAATGCAGATTACCGACAAGGATCGCGAGCTCCTCGCCGTGCTCAGCGAAAACGCCCGCATGCCGACAGCAACGATTGCCCGCAGGCTCGGCCTGTCGCGGACGACCGTGCAGGCCCGGATCGAGCGGCTGGAGCGCGAGGGCGTGATCGCCGGTTATGGCGTCCGCTTGTCGGAGAGCTATGAGAAGGGTCTGGTCAAGGCGCATGTGCTGATCACCATCGCGCCAAGGGCACTCAGCCGCGTCACCCCGGAACTTGCTGCCATCCGCGAGATCCGCACCCTTCATTCCGTCAGCGGTAGCTTCGACCTTATCGCCGTCGTTGCGGCAGCATCGATCAGCGAACTCGACCTGCTGATCGATCGTATCGGTGAAATCGACGGTGTCGACCGCACGCTGTCGTCGATCATCCTTTCGACCCGGATCGATCGCTGACCTCAAGCATGTCGCGCAAAAGTGCGTAGCGGCTTTGCGATAACGACATGCGCGAAACACGAGCTTAAAGCGCAGCGTCCAATAAGACGCGCGCCGCTGTAGAGACCGCGACGCGCTTCAAGTCAGGGTCTTGCGTCAGTGTTTGCCTTCGCAGTGCCGGCACCCTCTGGTGATGCCGGGTCTGCTACGGCGTCGCCGCCTTCGGGTATCTTCGCCGGGCCATTCCACGCCGTCGGGCCGAGAACGAAGCTACGCGCATCGGCGTTGCCATAGGCGAGCCATTTTTCACGGTCGAAATAGAGTTCGGCAATGCTCTTCGGGCGGGCGCGGGCCGGTTGGTTGGCGAGGAAATTGTAGCGTGCCGTGGTCTCGTCCGTTTCGCGCTTGAACTGCACGCGGCTGCCGAAGCGCTTTACGTCAAATTCCTTCAACGCCTGGATCTGCAGCGCAATGCTGCCGCCATCGGCCCAGCGGACATGGTCGAGGAAGACCGACGCGGCGCGCGCGGCGCTTGTTGTCACCACCTGCGCGTCCTCCGGGCGCTCGATGTTGAGCTTGACGCGAAACGAGGTGATCTCTTCTTCGCCGTTGCCCTTGATGAAAATGAAGATCGACGAGATCTTGTCGACCCCAGGGCGCGGAAAGGATACGAGTGAGGAGCATTCCCACTGGCCACGCTCGCCGGCGCTCGATTTCCATTCGAGTTCGCGGAATCCGGCCTCGCGCAGCTCATCGCAGAGAGCGCGGGGATCGCTGCGGAGCACCCGCAGGAACTGCTGTTCCGGCGTCTGCAGATCCTGAAACGTCCAGACCGGCAGGGCGATGCGCGGCGGCTGTCGCTTGACGTGGACCTCCGGGGCCTGCGCCACCGGCTTCTCCGGATCGAGAAACGTCGTCGGAAGATCGAGTGCCTTCAGCAACTGTCTCAGGTTCCTCTGTCCGTTGGCGAGCAGAGCGGTCGCCAGGATCACTGTTGCGATCAATGCAAAGGCAACGAGAAAGAAGGCGATGCCGGTGCGGCTCGGCTGTTTTGGCGGTGTCGTCGCCTTTCCGCGTCCGCCGCTCATGTCGATCTTCCGAGTGCGGCGTGCAGGCGCAGCGCCTCGTCCCTCGATGGCCGGTTGCGGGGCAGGCCGAGAGAGGCCAGCCTTTCCGCGTCGAGGGCGCGCGAAGCGAGATAGTCTGATGATGTGACCGACGAGAGCTCCTCTGCCATCAGCGGCGACAGGTGCCAGCGGGGATGATCGCCCGTACGTGCTGAAACAGCCGCTCGCCCAGCAGCGTCAATTCCAGGTCCTTGCCGCGGCAGCTGACGGCGGCATGAGTGATGTTGATCTCGCGACCGGCGCCAGAAAAATTCATATGCCGGCTGGCCGCGTCGAAAACGCGAAAAGCCTCCAGCGATATGCGGTCGAGCAGCCGGTGTTCCATGATCTCAGGTTATCAAAAAGGCCGAAAATTCGGTGGAGTTGAAAATATCAGATTGTGATGCGGGGTAAAGCGATCATCCCACGGCGACCGGAAGACGGCCTGTCCTTTTCCACTTCCATCATTCCCGGAATCCGCCTGGCAGACAATATCCATGCGACCATCGGGACGGTGACGCGTCCGGCCCGGTGTGGTGCTCGACGAAGGCAGGTTGAAGGCGACGCGTTTCGGCTGGATCGGGTTGTCCGTTCGCCATCCCCGAGCGGAAAAGTTGCGAACAGGCGACGATCGGCTAAAACAGGCGTCCGAGTTTCTGGCGTGAGGCATTTGTCCCGTTATGTCCGATCAATCGACGATCACTCCCACCATCGACGCGCTGCTCGTCCGGCGCCTGATCGCTGCACAGTTTCCGCAGTGGGCCGCACTCGACATCAGGCCGGTGCTGCCCGGCGGGTGGGACAACAGGACCTTCCATCTCGGGCGAGACATGACCGTGCGTCTGCCGAGTGCTGAGTCCTATGCGCTGCAGGTGGAAAAGGAGCAGTTCTGGCTGCCGAAGCTGGCGCCGCACCTGCCGCTGCCTATCCCGGTGCCCTTGGCAAGGGGCGTGCCAGGCGAGGGCTATCCATGGCCGTGGTCGGTCTATCGCTGGCGGCCGGGTGAGACGGCGACGGATGATCGGATCGGCGACCTCAAGGTCTTTGCGCAGGATCTGGCGCGCTTTCTTGTCGCCTTGCGGCAGGTCGATGCGCGCGGCGGGCCGTTGCCTGGCCCGCACAATTTCCTTCGCGGCGGGCCACCTGCCCATTATGACGAGGAAACCCGCCGCGCGCTCGTCGCGCTCGAGGGACGCATCGACACGGAAGCGGCGCGCGATGTCTGGGAGGCCGCATTGGCGGCAAGCTGGCAGAGCGCGCCGGTCTGGTTCCACGGCGATATCAGTTGGGGCAATCTGCTGGTCGAAGACGGTCGCCTGAGCGCAGTCATCGATTTCGGCACCTCGGGTATCGGTGATCCCGCCTGCGACCTTGCCATTGCCTGGACGCTGTTCCACGGGCAAAGCCGGGAGGCGTTTCGCGCCGGCGTGGCGCTCGACGCCGGCACCTGGGCGCGCGGTCGCGGCTGGACCCTGTGGAAGGCGCTGATCGTCTATGCTGGTCTTCCCGGTACCAACTCCGCCGAAGCGGAAAAGAGCTTGGCGGTGATCGAGCAGGTGCTTGCCGACCATCGGCAATTTGGCTGAGCCTCGGCGGGCAGATTGATGCCGGCCCCGATGCCGCAGGCCTATCGGCAGGTATCGTCTCGGCTTGACCTCATCAAAAATTGTCTCTAGGTCAGGCGCACGCGGGACGACCCGCGTCGATGCTTCGCCTGGGGACGGCCCCACTATCTCGACCGCTTGAGATAATGGAGTCGATCGCATCATGCAGCATCCTGGCCTGCGGCACGCCCGCGTGAGCTTTTCCTTCCTGACAGAGCTGAACGTTTGCTTCGGGCGCCATCGCGCCCCGTCTCGCGATCGGCTTTCACCCGCTTCCCACACACATTGATGCGCCCGCGGCCGCCGCGCCGTGGTTGCTCCGTTGCCAACGCACGAGGTTCATGATGGCCGGACCCATCGAACAATTCGAGATCAAGTCGCTCTTCCACATCGCCGAGGTCGGCGGACACGACATCAGCTTTACCAATTCGGCCGTCTACATGGCCGTGACCGTGGCGATCGCCAGCCTTTTCCTGATCCTTTCGACGCGCAGGCGCGGCCTGGTGCCGAACCTTGCCCAGTCGGCGGCCGAGATCCTCTACGAGTTCGTATCGAAGACGTTGCGCGAGAATGCCGGAGAGCACGGCATGCGTTTCTTCCCGCTGGTGTTCTCGCTGTTCATGTTCATCCTGGTCGCCAACCTAATCGGCATGTTTCCCTATGCCTTCACCGTGACGAGCCACATTGCGGTGACCTTTGCGCTGGCGCTGCTCGTGTTCCTGACCGTGACGCTCTACGGCTTGATTAAACACGGTTTCGGCTTTCTCAGGCTGTTCATGCCGTCGGGCGTGCCTTTGGTGCTGGCGCCGATCATCATCCCGATCGAGGTCGTTTCCTGTCGCGCCCGGTCAGCCATTCGGTTCGTCTTTTCGCCGTCATGCTCGCCGGTCACATCACGCTCAAGGTGTTCGCCGGCTTCGTCGTCAGCCTCAGTGGCTTCGGCGCGCTCGGTACGCTCGGCGCGGTCATGCCGCTGATGATGACCGTGGCGCTGACGGGTCTGGAACTGCTGATGTCGGTCATCCAGGCCTATATCTTCACCATGCTGACCTGCATGTATCTCAACGACGCGCTGCATCCGAGCCATTGAGGTTGCAGTGGAGAGGCTCCCTTCCCGGGGGGAGGGGAGCCCCGCCCTCATTCGACCGTCGTTCGCTGGGCCTCGATGCGGGCCGTCCGCCAGGACGACCAGAGGAAAGCTGCGAGGAAGATCACGGTCATCAACAACACGATGGTCGGTGCCGGGGCGCTGTCGATGAAGAACGAGAGATAGACGCCTGAGAACGAGGCGACGGTTGCCACCAGCACCGCAACGATGAGCATGCTGCCCATGGTGCGGGTGATCAGAAACGCGATGGCGCCGGGCGCGATCAGCATGGCGATGGCAAGGATCAGGCCGACGGCCTTCAGCGCGCCGACGATCGTGAGCGACAGGATCGCCAAGAGCCCGTAATGCAGCCAGTTGACGCGCAGGCCGACGGCCTTGGCCTGTGCGGGGTCGAAGGCGTGCAGCAGAAAGTCGCGCCATTTTACCGCCAGGATCCCGGTTGCCACCAGGGCGATCAGACCGGTTTCGATGATGTCGGGCCAGCCGATGCCGAGCATGTCGCCGAAGAGGATATGGTCGAGATGCACGTCGCTCTGGATCTTGGTGTAGAGCACCAGGCCGAAGCCGAACATGCCGGAGAACACCACGCCCATGACAGTGTCCTGCTTGATGCGGCTGTTTTCCTTGAGGTAGCCGGTCAAAAGCGCGCAGGACATGCCGGCGGCAAAGGCGCCGACGGCGAGCGGCAGGCCGACGATGTAGGAGATGACGACGCCGGGAAAGACCGCATGCGAGATGGCGTCGCCCATCAGCGACCAGCCCTTGAGCACGAGGAAGCAGGAGAGCAGGGCCGTCGGGATCGCCACCAGGACCGAGATCAGCAGCGCATTGCGCATGAACTCGAATTCGAAGACGGCAAGCAAAAGGTCGAGCGAGATCATTGCGTGACCTCCAGGGCTTCGGCGCTGCGCCTGCGGGCAGCCAGCAATCCGTGCTTGGGCGCGAAGACGAAGGCAAAGAGGAAGATCAGCGTCTGCAGCACAATGATGATGCCGCCGGTAGCGCCATCGAGGAAGTAGCTGAAATAGGCGCCGAAGAAGCTGGTGAGCGCGCCGATCGCGACGCTGATGACGATCAGCCGCGGAAAGCGGTCGGTGAGCAGATAGGCGGTGGCGCCCGGTGTCACCACCATGGCGATGACGAGAAAGGCGCCGACCGTCTGCAGCGCGGCGACCGTACAGGCGGACAGCAGCGTGAAGAACAGCACCTTCAGGAAGGTCGTCGGGATACCGATCGAGCGTGCGTGGCTCTCATCGAAGAAGGTGACCATCAGATCCTTCCACTTGGCCGTCAGGATGATCAGCGAGATGACGCCGATCAGCGCAAGCTGCAACGTGTCGGCAGGCGTGATGGCGAGGATGTTGCCGAGAACGATCGTCTGGATGTTTACTGAGGTTGGCGACAGCGACACCATGAACAGGCCGAGGCCGAAGAACGAGGTGAAGATCAGCCCGATGATGGTGTCTTCCTTCAACCGGGTGCGCTGGTTGAGAAACAGCATCGCGCCGGCCGCAAGCCCGCCGGAGAAGAAGGCGCCGAGCGAGAAGGGCAGGCCGAGCATATAGGCGCCGGCAACGCCCGGAACGATCGAGTGCGAGAGCGCGTCGCCGATCAGCGACCAGCCTTTCAGCATCAGATAGGACGACAGGAAGGCGCAGACGGCGCCAACCAGCGCGCTGACCCACATGGCGTTGACCATGTAGTTGTAGGTGAAGGGCTCGAAGAGCGTGGCGATCATTTGCCTGCTGCCTCCGGGTCGCTCTCAGGCTTGGCCGGTTGCGACACCATCTGCCCCTTGGCGCCATACATCACCAGCGGACGCTCGTCGTCGGTGATGACGGACAGTTGCCGCGGATCCGCGTCGTCATGCAGGCTGTCGCCACCGAGCACGAAATGCCTGAGGACGCCGCCGAAGGCGAGTTCGAGGTTTTCGCGGGTGAAGGTGGTTTCCGTCGGGCCATAGGCCAGCACCGTGTTCTTCAGGAGAACGGTCCGGTCGCAGAATTCCGGCACGCTGCCGAGGTTGTGGGTCGAGACCAGCATGACGCGGCCCTCGTCGCGCAGGCCGATCAACAGGCGGATGATGGCATCTTCGGTCTTGACGTCGACCCCGGTGAAGGGCTCGTCGAGCAGGATCACGCGGCCGTCCTGGGCAAGGGCGCGCGCCAGGAACACGCGCTTCTTCTGGCCGCCGGAGAGCTCACCGATCTGGCGCTTGCGGAAGTCGCTCATGCCGACACGGGCAAGCGCGGCCCCCACCGCCTCATGGTCGGCCTTCTTCGGGATGCGCAGCATGTTCATATGGCCGTAGCGGCCCATCATCACCACGTCCTCGACCAGAACCGGAAAATTCCAGTCGACCTCTTCGGCTTGCGGAACATAGGCGACAAGGTTCTTCTTCAGCGCCTCCTGGACCGAAAGGCCGAGAATGGAGATTTCTCCGCGCGCCAGCCGGGCAAAGCCCATGATCGCCTTGAAGAGGGTCGACTTGCCGCTGCCGTTGACGCCGACCAGTGCTGTGATCGTGCCGGTCGGGATCTCGAAGGAGGCATCGAGAAGCGCGCGGTGGCCGTTGCGATAGGTCACGGTCGCGCCGGAGACGCGGATGCCACCGCCTGCATCCCCGGAGGCGGCTTCCGGGCCGGAGCGAGGTTTTACCTGAAGGTTCATTGCGAAAGGCCTTTCGCGATGGTTTCGGACGTGACGCGCAAGAGGTCGATATAGGTCGGTACCGGACCGTCCGCTTCGCTCAGGGAATCAACATAGAGCACGCCGCCGTATTTTGCGCCGGTTTCCCGCGCCACCTGCTGTGCCGGGTCGGGCGAAATCGTGCTTTCGGAGAAGACGACCGGTATATTGTTGGCGCGCACCGCGTCGATGACTTTGCGAACCTGCTGCGGCGTGCCCTGCTGATCGGCATTGATCGGCCAGAGATAGAGTTCCTTCATGCCGAAGTCGCGGGTGAGGTAGCTGAAGGCGCCCTCGCTCGACACCAGCCAGCGCTTGTCTTCCGGGATCTTGCCGATCTCGGCGCGGATAGGGGCGATCGCCGCCTCGATCTTCTGCTTGTAGGCTTCGGCATTGGCCTTGTAGGTCTCGGCGTTGCCGGGATCGTATTTGACGAAAGCGTCGCGGATGTTGTCGACATAGATCAGCGCCGCCGAAGGCGACATCCAGGCATGTGGGTTCGGCTTGCCGCTATAGGGGCCTTCCGCGATGCCCATTGGCTCGATCCCTTGAGAAACCACGACGCCGGGCACCTCGTCGAAGTTCTGGAAGAACTTTTCGAACCAGAGTTCGAGATTGAGGCCGTTCCAGAGGATCAGCTTTGCATCGTGCGCCTTCAGGATGTCGCGCGGCGTCGGCTGATAGTTGTGGATCTCGGCGCCGGGCTTGGTGATCGATTCGACGATTGCCGCGTCGCCGGCGACGTTCTTGGCCATGTCGGCGATCACCGTGAAGGTGGTGACGGCCTTGAACTTTTCCTGCGCGCAAGCGGCACCCGGAACGAGCGCGAAACCTGCCAATGCCGTGGCGGCAACCAGGATCGCGCGTCTCATGTGATCGATCATTCCATACTCCCCGATGTTGTCGTTCACAGGACTAGGCGAATGATTTGCATAAGTCAATGCACATGAGAAGCATTCGCAACTAGCTATTTTCAAACTTATCGGCCTTGGCTAGTGTACGACCATGAAACAGAACAAAAATCGCATCGAAGAGCTGGAAGGCGTCCTGAGAGATGGTGGTGTGCGCGTGACGCGGCAGCGTGCGGCAATCCTGAAGATTCTCGCGACCGCCGAAGACCACCCGGATGCGAGCGAATTGCACCGCCGCGCCAAGGAAATCGATGCCACCGTTTCGCTGTCGACGGTCTACAGGACACTGTCGGCGCTGGAGCACCAGGGCGTCGTCCATCGCCACGCCTTTGAAAGTGCCACCGCCCGTTTCGAGACGGCCGACGCTCCGCACCATGACCACCTGATCGACATCGACACCGGCGCTGTGATCGAGTTTCGCTCCGACAAGATCGAGCAGCTGCAGGCGGAGATCGCCGCCGAACTCGGTTACGACCTGGTTCGTCACCGGCTCGAGCTCTATTGCCGCAAGCGCAAGGACTGATCGACATAGCGCCGTGACTGACGAAAGGCGCAGCGGGGCAATCGCTGCGCCTTTTCCGTTTTGGCCTTGAGACTAGCCGCGATCGGCAAGGGCCGGCCCGGCCCGGCGCGCCGGGATGGTCATGGCTGCGACGCCGATGACGACGCAGGCAAGGCCGATCCAGATCGTGTCCGACAATCTTTCTCCGAGAAAGAGAACGCCGATGGTGACCCCGACGGGAACGCGCAGGTAGGCTTGCGCGGTAGCGCCGACCGAACCGAGCGTCTGGATCAGCCGGAAATAGATGGCGAAGGCCAGCGCCGTCGAGAACACCGCCAAGCAGACGAGCGCGATCACCGACTGAGCGGAAGGGGCAAGCGTCCATGGCTGGTCGATGACAAGGCTTGCGGGGATGAGAAGCACGGCACCTGCAAGGAGCGAGCCTGCGGCCGGAACCATCGGGTCGAGGCCCCTGAAGCTCTTTCCGAAGATGGCGGCGCCGGCGTAGCAGACGGTTGCGAAGACCACGGCAAGCTGGGCCAGCAGCTGGTCACCCAGGCCGCCGAAGGCTTCAACGCCGATGATCAGGCTGATGCCGGCCATGCCGGCCACGACGCCGATCAGCTTTCTTGTCGATGCCGGCTCGTGGCGGGTGATCAGCGCCGTCAGCAGGAAGGCGAAGATGGGGGTGGCGGCGTTGAGGATCGAGGCGACGCCGGCGTCGATCGTCTGCTCTGCCCAGGCGATCAGGGTAAACGGGAAGACGCTGTTGAGGCAGGCCTGGAACAGGAAGCGCTTCCATGTGGCTGCGTCGCGCGGCAGCTTGATGCCGCGAAAGCGGAGGACGGCGAGCAGGATGGTGCCGGCGATCAGCGTGCGGGCGGCAATCAGCGTCACCGGGGGAATGGTTTCGACGCCGATCTTGATGAAGGTATAGGATGCGCCCCAAAGCGTTGCGAGAAGAGCGAGCAGCAGAAGCTCGAGGGTGAGGTTGGTCTTGGCCATCGTCGTCGAATCCTTCGGGGCGTTTTCGTTGTCCTCTTTCTACCGTGCCGACACCTGTCGATGCTTCGTTGGCGATCGAAGTGTCGGGGCTTTTTGGAACGGCCTGATGATAAAGCCCCGGCCTCCTCGCGGGGGCCGGGCAGAGCGTTCGACGCTCAATCCGTTGAAGAAGGCGTTGAGCACCACTGCCGAGATCGAGGCGAGCACGATGCCCGATTCGATGATCGGGTGGATCGCATGCGGCATCCACATCAGGAAGTTCGGCGCGATCAGCGGGATCAGGCCGAAACCGACCGAGACGGCAACGACGAACAGGTTGTTGCGCGATGACTTGAAGTCGACGGTCGACAGGATGCGCACGCCGGTGGCTGCCACCATGCCGAACATCACCAGGCCGGCGCCGCCGAGCACGAAGGTTGGAACCGCCTCGACCAGCGCGCCCATCTTCGGGATCAGGCCGAGCACGATCATGATCACGCCGCCCATGACGCAGACATAACGGCTCTTCACGCCGGTGACGCCGACGAGACCGACATTCTGCGAGAAGCTGGTGTAGGGGAAGGTATTGAACAGGCCGCCGATCATCGTGCCGATGCCGTCGACGCGAAGGCCGGCCGTCAGCTGCTGCTGCGAGACTTCCTTGTTGGTTATTTCGCCCAGCGCCAGGAACATGCCTGTCGATTCGATCATGACGACGATCATCACCAGCGACATGGTGGCGATCAGCACCGGATCGAAAATCGGCATGCCGAAACGCAACGGCGTGACGACCGCGAACCAGCCGGCATCCGCAACCCGGTCGAAATGCATCATGCCAAGGCTCGCTGCAAAGACGCAGCCGATGACGATGCCGGTCAGAACCGCAATGTTGCTGATCAGCCCGCGGCCGTAGCGCGCGACCACGAGGATGGAGATGAGCACGAAGGCGGCAAGTACCACATGGCTCAGTTCGGCATAAGCAGGGTTCGGCACCGTTGCGCCAAGCACGACGCCGTCGGGAACGGCCGGGCCGCCTGTCGTGGCGAGCTTCTTCAGCTCGGCCAGCCATTCGGCGTGGGTCGGATCGACCAGCTTCGGTGCCGTCGGTCCGAAGGGATTGCCGAAGATCCAGTTGACGCCGACGCGCATCAAGGTCACGCCGATCACCAGAATGATGGTGCCGGTGACGATCGGCGGGAAGAAACGCAACAGCCGCCCCATGATCGGGGCGAGCAGCAGCGCGACCAACCCGGCGCCGATAATGGCGCCGAAGATCAGTCGGGCGCCCTCCTGTCCGGGCGTCATCGTTGCCATCGACACCATCGGGCCGACGGAAGCGAAGGTCACGCCCATCATCACGGGAAGACGGATGCCGACGCTCCGGGTAATGCCGAGAGACTGGATGATGGTGACGAGGCCACAGACGAAAAGATCGGCGGAAATCAGGAAAGCGACGTCCTGAGGGCTGAGCTGCAGGGCCCGGCCAACAATCAGCGGAACCGCGACGGCGCCACCGTACATGACAAGGACATGCTGAATCCCGAGGGTCGCGAGCTTGCCGATTGGCTCTCGTCCACCGGGTGTATGCTGGATGCGTCGCTCATGGTTACTCCTCCCATCACGTCGACCAGTCCGCTTCCCCCGTCCTCCAACAGGGGGCCCCATCCTCCAACAGGGTAAAGGGTATCTTTGGTGCCGAGACAGAGTGCCGCAAGTGCAACCGTGGAGTAAACACTTTCGGGAATCCGGGGGGAGTGGGCAAAGGGAATGCTGCACCGAAGGCACCGCGGAAAAAGACGCCAACGGATGCAACGTTGCCGCAATGCAGCGCAGGCAGTGTGCACTGGCGTCGAGGCGAAGGCTCGCCTCCGCCGGTGTCCATGGGATTGCAGCATATGAGATTTTCGTCGCCTGCTGGCACGTTTCGCCGTTTGGTCGGCGCATTGATTGCCGTCGCCATTGTTCTGTGGCCGTTTGCCGCCAACGCCGAAACCGAAGATTTTCCGGGGCAGTGGCGACAGATGGTGTCGAACGCCGGCACCTGCGGAACCTGCTGGCTGGCGATCAAGCAGCACGGGCCTATCCTGAAGGTGTCTTCCAACAACGGCTGGTTTGCCTTTGCCCATGCGGACCTGAAGACGGGCTCCACGACTGCGGCCGGCATCGGCCGATGGAGCGAGAACGTCAGCGGCCACTATGGTGGCAAGCCGTTCGATGTCCGCTTCGTCATCGTCGACAAGCAGCTCTACCTCGACATGATCGTGCTGATGGACGATGGCACGAAACAGGCAATCAGAGCGATTTTCGACAAGGATCGGCCGGGCAAAACCGCGCGCCGCGTGATGGCGAAATCGTAGTGCGGCCGCTATCGGTCAAGCCGAGCCCGATGACGCACCACTGGTCGGGAAGAGATTGGCAGCCATGAAGTCGACGAAGACGCGCAGTTTCGGCGCGAGATGCCGGCTGGACGGCCACAGGATCCGGTAGGTGCCGTAGCGGCGCAGCTGGTTATCGAGAACCGATACGAGTGTTCCCTCGCGCATCTGCCGTCTGATCGTGAAGTTGGGAAGGCAGGCGATACCGAGCCCTTCCTCGGCCATATGGATCAGCGGCTCCAGGGCATTGGAGACGGCCGTTACCGGCACATCGACGTTGGCTTCGGCGCCGTCCTGCACCAGCGGCCAGGGCTCGAGCTTGCCCGTCGAGGGAAAGCGATGGTGCAGGCAGTGGTGTTGTTCGAGATCCGCAGGCGCCTCCGGCTTCCCATGTCTTTCGAAGTAGTCGGGTGATGCGACGAGATAGGGGTGAAACGTGCCAAGCTGACGCGTCATCAGCCTGGAGTCGCCGATTTCCCCGCTGCGCACGACCGCGTCGAACCCCTCCTCGATAACGTCGACCATGCGGTCGGAGAAATCGAGATCGATCTCGACCTCCGGATAGGCGCGCATGAAGGCCGTCAGCGTCGGCATCAGCAGCATGCCGGCCATGGGCAGGCTGACGCGCAGCTTGCCGCGCGGAGCCTCCTGGCTCTGAACCAGTTCGGCCTCGGCCGCTTCGATTTCGCAAAAAATCCGCCGGCAGCGTTCGAGAAACAGCGTGCCTTCCGGGGTCAACGTGACGCTGCGGGTGCTGCGATGAAAGAGGCGAACGCTCAACCGCTCCTCCAGCCGGGCAATCGCCTTGCCGACGGCGGAGGGTGAAACGCCGAGCTGGGTTGCGGCCTCCGTAAAGCTGCGGAAGTCCGCCGCCTGCACGAAAGCATTGAGTGCACCAAGGCTGTCCATCCGCCGTCCTCATCCGTTTCGGGAATTGTGGATATTTTTGTCCGATATCTTCGGAGCTGTAGCGTATTTTTCTCTGATTGGAAGCTCGTCATAGTCCGCCCGTCCGACAAACGCGCGTTCGTGACGTGCGAAAACATCGTCGGCGACAGAAGGAGAAAACATGCAGCAGGCACTTGTGGCGGGTTTCCATAGGGATCCGGAACCGACCGTCTTCATCGTCAATGTCATCCACGCCCACCCGGGCAAGCAGGAGGAAGCGTTCCGGCTGATCCAGGACGTCGTGAACTATGTGGCCGAGCGCAAGGAGGGCTTTCTCTGGAGCAACCTCTCCAAGAGCACCGACGGCCAGACGGTGGTCAATATCGAAGCGATAGCCGGCGAAGGAAACGTCGAGGAGTTCTTCACCGACGCGGTCTTCCTGGAAAAGTTCAGGGCGCTGAATTCGGTCTCAACCTGCGAGTTTCACACCTATCGCGTCGATGACATCGTGCTGCCCAAGCGCGCCGTAACCGCAGCTTAGGCACAAACGAGATCGCCGCCCGCTTCGGCCGGCGGCGAACACCTGGCACGCGCTTCCATTCCGCTATTGCCGTCAAGAGAGACGTCACTGGCGATCATCCTGAAAGACACTATCCATGCAATCCACCGACTGCGCGCTTCCGGCTCCGCAGGAAGCAGCATCCACGCCCGTCGTTGTCGCCGGGGCCGGGCTGCCGCTTGCGGCGCTGCTTGCGCTTGCGACCGCCGGCTTCATCACCATCCTCACGGAGGCGTCGCCGGCCGGCCTGTTGCTGCAGATCAGCGCCGATCTCGACGTCTCTCAGTCCCTGGCCGGGCAGATGGTGACGATCTATGCGATCGGCTCGCTGGTCGCGGCCATCCCGCTCGTGGCGCTGACGAAGACCTGGCGTCGGCGGCCGCTGCTGATCACGGCGATCTCGGGATTTGCCGTCGTCAACACGGTCACAGCGCTCTCGACCGACTATGTCGTGACGATGGCGGCGCGTTTCCTTGCCGGCGTCTTTGCCGGGCTGTTGTGGGCACTGGCCGCCGGCTACGCCAGCCGCATGGTACCGCCGCAGCAGCAGGGGCGGGCGATCACCGTTGCCATGCTCGGTGCTCCGGTGGCGCTTTCGATAGGCATTCCCGCCGGCACCCTGCTTGGCGCTATGGCCGGCTGGCGCCTGACCTTCGGCCTCC
Organism: Ensifer canadensis; assembly: GCF_017488845.2. NCBI lineage: Bacteria > Pseudomonadati > Pseudomonadota > Alphaproteobacteria > Hyphomicrobiales > Rhizobiaceae > Ensifer > Ensifer canadensis. Next base: position 3,374,569 of record NZ_CP083370.1, on the reverse strand, counting down.
TGAGCATCATGGCGGCCCTGCTCGTCGGCTGGGTTTTATGGTCGCTTCCCAACTCTCCGGGGCAGCGCGCCGAACGACGCCTGGCGCTTTCGTCGGTGTTCCGGCTGCCCGGGATCCGACCCATTCTGTTCGTGATGTTTGCCGTCGTTTTCGCCCATAACATCCTCTACACCTACATCGTGCCGTTCCTGGAACCGTCAGGGCTTGATGCGCGGGCTGACACGGTACTTCTTGTCTTTGGCATCGCCTCGCTCGTTGTCATTCCGATCATCGGCGCCCTTGTCGATAGGCATCTGCGTTTGCTGGTGCTGGCGAGCATGATGCTCTTTGCGGCAGCGTCACTGCTGCTTGCCGTCTGGGGCGAGCAGTCGGCCGCGATCTATATCGGCGTTGTCGCCTGGGGTCTCGCCTTCGGCGGTGCAGCGACGCTGTTTCAGACCGCCTCCGCAAAGGCGGCCGGGACGGAAGCGGATGCGGCGCAGTCGATGATCGTCACGGCCTGGAACGCGGCGATGGCCGGCGGCGGCTTGGCCGGCGGCGTGCTGCTCGACAGTGTCGGCGCAGCGATCTTTCCAGCGGTCCTGCTGGCGATCCTGCTGCAGGCCCCGGCCGTGGCATGGGCTAGCCGGCATGGATTTCCGTCCCGCTCCGGCTGACAGGCATGAAAAAACCGGGGCCGTTGCCGACCCCGGTGCCGCATCTCCTGATCTTCGGCCGCCCGTTTGCACGGGCGGCCGTCGTCTTGGGCTTGTTACTGCTGCCAGCTTTTGACCAGTTCGTCGTAATTGACGGTCATCGGCTTTTCTTTTTCGTTCTCGATCTTCAGCTGCGGAGCGAGGTTGCCGGCCTTGACGGCTTCAGCGTTCCAGTATTCGAGGTCGTGTTCCTCGGCGAGCTTCGGACCGATCTCGCCCTGGATACCGGCGCGTTCGAGGCGCTGAAGCACCTTCTCCTGCTCGGCGCACAGCGAGTCCATCGCTTCCTGCGGTGTCTTGGCGCCAGAGGAGGCGTCACCGATGGCCTGCCACCAGAGCTGAGCCAGCTTCGGATAATCAGGAACGTTGGTGCCCGTCGGCGACCACTGCACGCGGGCCGGCGAACGATAGAACTCGATCAGACCGCCGAGTTCCGGCGCACGTTTGGTGAAGCTCTCGTGCTGGATCGAGGATTCGCGGGTGAGCGTCAGGCCGACATGGCTCTTCTTCACGTCCACGGTCTTCGACGTCACGAACTGCGCATAGAGCCATGCGGCCTTGGCGCGGTCTTCCGGGGTCGACTTCATCAGCGTCCAGGAACCCACGTCCTGGTAGCCGAGCTTCATGCCGTCCTTCCAGTAGACGCCATGCGGCGAGGGGGCCATGCGCCACTTCGGCGTGCCATCCTCGTTGACAACAGGCAGGCCCTTCTTGACGGCATCGGCGGTGAACGCCGTGTACCAGAAGATCTGCTGAGCGACGGCACCCTGGGCGGGGACCGGGCCCGATTCGGAGAAGGTCATGCCCTGGGCTTCCGGCGGCGCATAGGCCTTCAGCCAATCGAGGTATTTGGCGATCGAGTAGACCGCGGCCGGGCCGTTGGTGTCGCCGCCACGGGCGACGCACGAGCCGACCGGCTGGGATTTCTCGTTGACTTTGATGCCCCATTCGTCGACCGGCAGGCCGTTCGGGATGCCCTTGTCGCCGTTGCCGGCCATCGACAGCCACGCGTCGGTGAAGCGCCAGCCGAGCGACGGGTCCTTCTTGCCGTAGTCCATGTGGCCATAGACTTTCTTGCCGTCGATCTCACGGCCGGTGAAGAATTCGGCGATGTCCTCATAGGCAGACCAGTTGACGGGAACGCCGAGGTCGTAGCCGTACTTCGCCTTGAAGTCCGCCTTGTTCTTCTCGTCGTTGAACCAGTCGTAGCGGAACCAGTAGAGGTTGGCGAACTGCTGGTCGGGAAGCTGGTAGAGCTTCTTGTCCGGAGCGGTGGTGAACGACGTGCCGATGAAGTCGGCGATGTCGAGGCCGGGATTGGTGACGTCCTTGCCTTCGTTGGCCATCCAGTCGGTGAGGTTGCGCACCTGCTGGTAGCGCCAATGGGTGCCGATCAGGTCGCTGTCGTTGACATAGGCGTCGTAGATGTTCTCGCCGGACTGCATCTGCGTCTGCAGCTTTTCGACGACGTCGCCTTCACCGATCAGGTCGTGGGTGATCTTGATGCCGGTGATCGCGGTGAAGGCGGAAGCCAGCACCTTGGATTCGTATTCATGCGTGGTCAGCGTTTCGGAAACGACCTTGATGTCCATGCCGGCAAACGGCTTGGCGGCATCGATGAACCATTGCATTTCCGCTTCCTGGCCGGCGCGGTCGAGCGTGGAGAGATCGCCGACTTCCTTGTCGAGGAACTGTTTTGCCTCGTCCATGCCGGCGAATGCCGTGCCGGTAAGAGCCAGCAGCACTGCCGCTGTCGTCGTGAAAAGGTGCCGTCGCATAATTTCCTCCCTTTGGGTTTTGCGATTGCGTTCATTGCAGTGTCGGAAGGCCCTCCCGGACCTGCCATTTCGATCGCCTCAGACGTAGCGAAAGACGCCGACGGCATAGACGACGGAGAGCGCCAGCGCCCACCAGAGGTCCTGTCCGCCGCCGAAGCCGAGCCATGCGAGGTGAATGAAGGCGCTGCCGAGCAGCGAGACGAAGAGCCGGTCACCTCGGGTCGTTTCGAAGCGCAGGATGCCGACGCGCGGGTTGCCGCCCGGCGAGACATATTCCCACACGCCCATGCCGATGAGCAGCAGCGCGATGGTGATGAAGAACAACGCCGTCGGCAGCGTCCATGCCATCCATGAGAAATTCATCACGAAGCTCCTTTAGACGCGGCCCAGGGCAAAGCCCTTGGCGATGTAGTTGCGCACGAAATAGATGACGAGCGCGCCGGGGATGATGGTCAGCACGCCGGCCGCGGCCAGAACGCCCCAGTCGAGGCCGGAGGCGGACACGGTCCGGGTCATGATGGCGGCGATCGGCTTTGCCGCGGTTGTCGTCAGCGTGCGGGCCAGCAGCAGCTCGACCCAGGAGAACATGAAGCAGAAGAAGGCCGCGACACCGATGCCGGAGGCAATCAGCGGCGTGAAGATCTTCACGAAGAAGCGCGGGAACGAATAGCCGTCGATATAGGCGGTTTCGTCGATCTCCTTCGGCACGCCCGACATGAAGCCTTCCAGGATCCAGACCGCCAGCGGCACGTTGAACAGGCAGTGGGCAAGCGCCACGGCAATGTGCGTATCGATCAGGCCGAAGGCCGAATAGAGCTGGAAGAACGGCAGGGCGAAAACGGCCGGCGGCGCCATGCGGTTGGTCAAGAGCCAGAAGAACAGGTGCTTGTCGCCAAGGAAGCGATAACGAGAGAAGGCGTAGGCTGCAGGCAGGGCGGCTGCCACCGAGATCACCGTGTTCATGACGACATAGATGATCGAGTTGATATAGCCCTTGTACCAGGACGGATCGGTGAAGATCACCGTATAGTTCCGCAGGGTCGGGTTCTGCGGCCACAGCGAAAACGTGCTGAGGATCTCGCTCGTCTCCTTGAAGCTCATGTTGACGAGCCAGTAGATCGGCAGCAGCAGAAACAGGATATAGACCGTCGGGATCAGCCAGGAGAGGCGTTGCGACAGGGGTTGTGTTGTAGCGGTCATGGTTTTTCCTCCCTTCCGGCTCAGCTCTGCGCGTCGCTTGTGGTCATCACGGTGTAGAAGATCCACGAGAGCAGCAGGACGATGAGGAAGTAGATGATCGACAGGGCTGCCGCCGGACCGAGGTCGAACTGGCCGATGGCCATCTTGACGAGGTCGATCGACAGGAAGGTGGTCGAGTTGCCGGGGCCGCCGCCGGTGACGACGAAGGGCTCGGTATAGATCATGAATGAGTCCATGAAACGCAGCAGGAAGGCGATCAGGAGCACGCGCTTCATCTTCGGCAACTGGATGTAGCGGAAGACGGACCAGCGCGATGCGCCGTCGATCTTGGCGGCCTGGTAGTAGGCGTCGGGGATCGAGACGAGACCGGCATAGCACAGAAGTACGACGAGGCTCGTCCAGTGCCAGACGTCCATGACGATCAGCGTCACCCAGGCGTCCATGGGGTTTTGTACATAGTTGTAGTTGAGGCCCAACGCTTCCAGCGTGTGGCCGAGCAGGCCGATGTCGACGCGGCCGAAGACCTGCCAGATGGTGCCGACGACGTTCCACGGGATCAAAAGCGGCAGTGCCATCAGGACGAGGCAGACCGGAACGCCGAGGCCCTTCTTGGGCATGTTGAGCGCAATGATGACGCCGAGCGGAATTTCGATGGCGAGGATGATCGCCGAGAAGATCAGGTTGCGGGTGAGCGCGTCCCAGAACCGGTCTGAGGTCAGCACGTCGACATACCAGTCGGTGCCGGCCCAGAAGAACTCGTTGTTGCCGAAGGTGTCCTGAACCGAGTAGTTGACCACGGTCATCAGCGGGATCACCGCCGAGAAGGCGACGAGCACCAGCACCGGCAGAACCATGAACCAGGCTTTGTTGTTCCAGGTCTTTTCCATGATCAGGCCTCCCCGCCGACGCGCCAGGAATCGGCGTAGATGTTGATGGCCTTCTGGTCGAAGGCGATGCGCGGCTCGGCCGGAATGGCGCCGTCCTCGTCGAGGATGATCGAGATCGGCTGGTCGGCGAAGCGGGCGCGCACGATCTTGTGGCGGCCGATATCCTCGACCTTGGTGATCGCAACCGGCATGCCCTCGCGACCGATCGACACGAATTCCGGGCGAATGCCGAGTTCGGTCTTGGCGCCGGCCTTGATCTCGGGCCGGAAGTTGAGAGCGATGGTCTCGCTGCCGATCGTCGCGGTGCTGCCGTCGATCCTGGCCGGCAGCACGTTCATGCCCGGCGAACCGATGAAGTAGCCGACGAAGGTATGGCGCGGCCGCTCGAAAAGCTCGGCCGGCGTGCCGATCTGCACGATCTGGCCGTCATACATGACGACGACCTTGTCGGCGAAGGTGAGCGCCTCGGTCTGGTCGTGGGTGACATAGACCATGGTGAAGCCGAACTGCTTGTGCAGGCGCTTGATCTGCGAGCGCAGCACCCATTTCATTTCCGGGTCGATGACGGTCAGCGGCTCGTCGAACAGGATGGCGCTGACGTCGGAGCGCACCAGGCCGCGGCCAAGCGAGATCTTCTGCTTCTGGTCGGCCGTCAGCCCTTGCGCCTTTTTGCCCGCCCAGCCGCCAAGGCCGATCATCTCGATGATCTCCTTGACGCGGCGATCGACCTCGGTCTCCGGCACATGCCGGTTGCGCAGGGGAAAGGCGAGATTGTCGTAGACGGTCATCGTGTCGTAGATGACCGGGAACTGGAACACCTGGGCGATGTTGCGGTCCTGCGTGGACAGGTGCGTCACGTCCTTGCCGTCGAAGAGGATGCGTCCCTCGGACGGATTGATCAGGCCCGAGATGATGTTGAGCAGCGTGGTCTTGCCGCAACCGGACGGACCGAGCAGCGCGTAGGCGCCGCCATCGTTCCATTTGTGGTGCACTTCCTTGAGCGCGTAGTCGTTTTCCGACTTCGGCTTGGCGCCATAGGCGTGGCGGATATGTTCGAGATCGATGCGTGCCATTTTCGTTTCCTCCCAGCGCCTCCTCAGGCGGTTCCGCCGATCGCGCGCCCATCCGGCCCGAAGACCATCAGGTGGCGGATATCGACGAAAACCTCGAGGGTTGCGTCCGGTTCGATGTCGTGAATGCCCGGCGCCAGCATGACCCAGCGCGCGCCGGAAAATCCGACGTGGATGAAGCTTTCGGAACCTGCGATTTCCGAGATTGCCGTCTTTACCGTCAGCGGCGTCGCGCCGTCGAAGGGACGGTCGAACGACAGATGGTGCGGCTGGAAGGCGACCGTGCAGGGGCCGTCCGGCAACGCCGACAGATGGGCGGGAACCGACAGCACGTGTTTGCCGTCAAAGGTGAAGATCGAGCCTGATTTGATGAGCTCGATCGTGTTCAGCGGCGGATCGGCGAAGGTGCGTGCCGTCACCAGGTCCACCGGGCGACGGAAGACGTTGATGGTCTTGCCGAACTGGGTGATCCGGCCCTGGCTAAGCGTAGCGGTGTTGCCGCCGAGAAGCAGAGCTTCGGAAGGTTCGGTGGTCGCATAGACGAAGATCGCGCCGGAGGCTGCGAAGAGCTTCGGCAGTTCCTCGCGCAGTTCTTCGCGCAGCTTGTAGTCGAGGTTGGCGAGCGGTTCGTCGAGCAGCACGAGATCGGCATTCTTGACGATGGCGCGCGCCAGCGCCGTCCGCTGCTGCTGGCCGCCGGAAAGGCTGAGCGGCGTCCGGTCGAGATAGGGCGTGAGCTTGAGCAGTTCGGCGGCCTTGCGCACTTCGCGGTCGATCGTGGCTGCGTCCGAACCCTTGATGCGCATCGGCGAGGCGATGTTGTCATAGACGGTCATCGACGGGTAGTTGATGAACTGCTGGTAGACCATCGCTACGGAGCGCTTCTGCACCGGCAGGCCGGTGACGTCGGTGCCGTCGAAGATCAGCGAGCCGGAGGCAGGCTTGTCGAGGCCGGCCATCAGCCGCATCAGCGACGTCTTGCCGGAAAGGGTCGGGCCGAGCAGCACATTGAGCGACCCCCTTTCCAGCACAAGATCGGTCGGGAGGATATGCGTCTCCCCACCCACGACCTTGGATATCTTCTTCATTTCAAGCATTGAATTCTCCGGTGTTCCACCCAGCCATCGGCAGTCTTGAATGCGGGGCCCTCAGGCGGCGGCGTGCGCCGCGCCCCGCATGTATTCCTCCAGCGCCGTCGCCTCGCCGGACGTCAGCTTCAATCCCAGTTTGGTGCGCCGCCACAGCACGTCCTCGGCGTGCCGGGCCCATTCCTGCTCGATCAGCCACTTCACTTCCGCCTCATAGAGGTCGGCGCCGAAATGATGGCCAAGGGCTGCTTCATTCGCTGCCGCTCCAATGAGCGCGGACGCGCGCGTGCCGTAGAGGCGTACCAGCCGACGCACATGGCCGGCGGCAAGGAAGGGATACTTCTTGTGAAGTTTTGCGACTTCGTCGGCGTAGCCCTTGGCCGGGAAGTCCCCGCCCGGCAGGCTTGAGCCGGCGGTCCACTTGGCACCCTTGACGCCGATGGCATCGCCGATCTTCTCGAGCGCGGATTCGCTCAGGCGGCGATAGGTCGTCAGCTTGCCGCCGAAAACGTTGAGGAGCGGGGCCGCGGCCCTGTCGCCTTCGACGCGAAGAACGTAGTCGCGGGTTGCTTCCTGCGCCTTGCTGGCGCCGTCGTCGAACAGCGGGCGAACGGCGGAATAGGTCCAGACGATGTCGTCCTTTTCTATCGGCTCGAGGAAATACTCGCTCGCGGCCTTGCAGAGGTAGTCGACCTCGGCGTCGCTGATGCGGACGTCGGCCGGGTTGCCGGTATAGTCGCGATCGGTGGTGCCGATCAGCGTGAAATCGTCCTCATAGGGGATGGCGAACATGATCCGGCCATCCGGATTCTGGAAGAAATAGGCGCGGGGGTCGTTGAACTTCTTGCGGACGACGATGTGGCTGCCCTGGACCAGGCGCACATTGTGAACGTCGTTCTTGCCGAGCGCGGCTGATAGTACCGCATCGACCCAAGGGCCTGCGGCATTGACCAGCATGCGCGCTCGGATCTGCCGACGTTCGCCGGTCGCGGCATTTTCCGTGTCGACCACCCAGTTGCCGTTGTCGCGCTTTGCCGAGATCACCCGGGTGCGCGCCATGATCCGGGCGCCGCGGTCGGCGGCATCGCGGGCATTGAGCACGACCAGTCGGGCATCGTTGACCCAACCGTCGGAATATTCGAAAGCCTTGGTAAAGAGCCGCTTCAGCGGCTTTCCGGCCGGATCGCGCGTCATGTCGAGCGTGGCCGTTGCCGGCAGCAGCTTGCGGCCGCCAATATGGTCGTAAAGAAACAGGCCGAGGCGGATGAGCCAGGCCGGGCGCGGGCCGCCCTTATGATAGGGAAGGACGAAGCGCATCGGCCAGATGACGTGCGGTGCCATTGCCCAGAGCACTTCGCGCTCCATCAGCGCCTCGCGCACCAGGCGGAACTCATAATGTTCGAGATAGCGCAGGCCGCCGTGGATGAGCTTGGTCGAGCCGGACGACGTGCCGGAGGCAAAGTCGTTCATTTCAGCGAGCGCGACGGAGTATCCCCGACCGACCGCATCACGCGCAATGCCGCATCCGTTGATGCCGCCGCCGATAATGAAGACGTCGAAGATTGCCTGCTCTGCCACTGCTTTTCCCCTCCCACGTTTCGCAATGCACAAATTGATGCAGTCGCGAAAGCGAAATCAGTTAAAGCGAAAAGATATCGAATGTCAAACGAATGTTGTTCGAATCTCAGGACAGTCTAAAAAACGATCTTCAAGCCTCGGTTTCGATCAGGCGAACGTCCTGCTCTGCGCAGATTTTCCGCACGTTATCAATGAGACAGCGATCGGTGATGAAGGTCTGAACCTGGGAGATATGGCCGATGCGGACCGGGGCCGTTCTTTCGAATTTTGTCGAGTCGGAAACGAGGATGACATGGCGGGCATTGGCGATGATCGCCTGGGCGACTTTCACTTCGCGAAAATCGAAATCGAGCAGCGCGCCGTCATGGTCGATGGCCGAGGCGCCGATGACGGCGAAGTCGACCTTGAACTGCTTGATGAAATCGACCGCAGCCTCGCCGACGATACCGCCGTCGGAGCCGCGAACGACGCCGCCGGTGATAACCACCTCGATCGAGGGAAAGACGCGCAAGTGGTTGGCGACGTTGATATTGTTGGTGATGACCATCAATTCCTTGTGGTCGAGAAGTGCTTCGCCGACCGCTTCCGTCGTCGTGCCGATGTTGATGAACAGCGAGGCGTTGTCGGGGATGAGGGCGGCGGCCGCCCTGCCGATCGCCTGCTTCTCCGGTGCGGCGATCTGGCGGCGGGCATCGTATTTGACGTTTTCCTTGCCGCTCGGGAAGATCGCGCCGCCGTGAATCCGGTTCAGGATCTTGGCGTCGCAGAGGTCGTTCAGGTCCTTGCGGATGGTTTGCGGCGTCACCGAAAAGCGCTGCGCCAGCTCCTCGACGAGCACGCGTCCTTCGTTCTTCGCCAGTTCCAGGATTTCCGCCTGCCGCCCCGTCAGATACATTCCGAAACCTCCCGTTTTCGTTTTTTTTCATAATATGCAAAAACGAAAGCTGTGCAATTTCAGAAATCGGCGTTTGTCGCGAATCTGCTTTCGTCGTCGGCTATGTCGATTGCGCGCGTTGCAATCGCCTCGGCGATAGGCGACTTTGGCAATGACGGGAAGAGGGAAAAGACATGTTTCATCCGGCCTTGTTCAAGGGCATGAATGTGGTGGTGACCGGTGGCGGACGCGGCATCGGCCTTGAGGTGGCGCGCCAGTTCCTCGATTGCGGCGCGCGTGTCTTCGTGCATGCCGGGCGATCGGTCGGGGAACTGCCGGATTTTCTGGAGACGGCAGCGACCGAGGGCCGGGCGCATGTGGCTGCAGCCGACTTCCTGGCGGATGGCGGCGTCGAGGCTTTGGCGGAGGCGATCCGCAGCCGATTCGACAGCGTCGATATCCTTGTCAACAATGCCGGCACCATGGTTGGCCGCTTTCCGGCGGCGGAACTGACGGACGAACAGTATCGCACCGTCGTTCAGCTCAACCAGACCTCGGTGGTCGAGATGACACGCGCCATGTTGCCGCTTCTTCGCAAAGGCACGCATCCGGCGATCGTCAACACCGTGTCGATTTCGGCGCTGACCGGCGGCAGCGCCGGCTCCTCGATCTATTCGGCAACCAAGGCGTTCGTCTCCACCTATTCCAAGGCGCTGGCGCGCGAACTGGCCCCGGAAGGCATAAGGGTCAATTGCGTTTCGCCCGGCACCATCACGACAGAGTTTCACGAGCGTTACTCGTCGCCGGAGAAACTGGAGGCAACGCGCAAGACAATCCCGATCGGCAGGCTCGGAACCGCCGAAGACTGCGCGCCGGCCTATCTCTTCCTCGCCTCCCATGCGCTTGCCGGCTACATCACGGGCCAAGTGCTGGAGGTCAACGGCGGCCAGTTGATCGCTTGAGACACGTGTGATGATCGACAAGCTGGAAATGTTCCTGGTGCTCGCTCGCGAAAGGCACTTCGGCCGGGCGGCGCTTGAATGCGGCGTGACGCAACCGACGTTGTCGGCGGCAATCCGCCAGCTGGAAGAACAGCTCGGCGTCATGCTCGTCAGCCGCGGTTCGCGTTTTCAGGGGCTGACCCCGGAGGGGCAGCGGGTGCTGGAATGGGCGCGGCGCATCGTCGGCGATGCCCGCACGATGCGCGAGGAAATGCGCGCGGCGCGCAAGGGGCTCTCCGGGCATATCAGGCTGGCGGCGATCCCGACGACGCTTGCCATGGTGCCGATGATCACCGCGCCGTTTCAGGAGAAGCATCCGGATGTGACGTTCTCGGTGCTGTCGACCACCTCGTTGCAGATCCTGGCGCTGCTCGAAAACCTCGAGATCGATGCCGGACTGACCTATCTGGAGAACGAGCCGCTCGGGCGCGTGACCAGCGTTCCGCTGCAGATCGAGCGATATCACCTCGTGACGGCCACCGGAACGCCGCTTTCCGATCGCGAAACCGTGACGTGGAAGGAGGTTAGCAACGTTCGGCTTTGTCTATTGACCGCCGATATGCAGAACCGCCGCATCGTCAACCAGCATCTTTCCGAGGCCGGCGTCGTCGCTGAGCCGACGCTCGAATCAAACTCGATGATCGTGCTTTTCTCCCATGTGCGCACCGGTCGCTGGGCGAGCATCATGCCGTTTAACGTCGCGAAATCATTCGGCTTTCACGATGATATCAAGATGATTCCGATCGTCGAACCGGATGCCCGCCACACCGTTGGCCTGGTTGCGACCCATCGTGAACCATTCACGCCGCTGGTATCGGCGCTTTTGCACGAAGCGCGCATTCTCGGCGAACGAAATCAGGTTCAATAGATTTTTTCTATCAATCAACGAAACAGCCTTATTGACCCTTCCGGCCAGAAGGGCGAAGCTTTTCACTCTTGGGCAAGGGCGTGGAGGAAACGGCCTTCCCAGAAGATGCCAATTCGAGCTGGGCGAGGTCCGTACAAGGGGCGCTGCAGCCGCGAGCCGGGAGGGCTCCTGAGTGAATATTCACCAGCCGCGTGGCGATGTGCCCGGACGCACGCTTGCGATCGTCGAGGAACTGAAGGGGCTCGAAGGGCCGCTGCTGCCGATCCTGCATGAGATCCAGCACGAGTTCGGATATGTGCCGCAGGACTGTCTGCCTGTCATCGCGCGGGAGCTCAACCTGTCGCGCGCCGAAGTCTACGGCGTCTTTTCCTTCTATCACGATTTTCGCGAGCACCCGGCCGGTCGTCATGTGTTGAAGCTCTGTCGCGCCGAAGCCTGCCAGTCGATGGGCGGCGATGCGCTTGCGGAACGCGCCAAGCACCTGCTCGGCATCGACTTCCACGAGACGACACCCGACGGCGCGGTGACGCTCGAGCCGGTCTACTGTCTCGGGCTCTGTTCCTGCGCACCCTCCGCGATGCTCGACGGAGAGGTGCATGCCCGGGTCGATGCCGACGATCTCGAAGCTCTCGTCGCGGAGGCGCGCCGATGACAACAAAGATCTACATTCCCCGTGATGCCGCAGCATTGGCGCTGGGCGCCGACAAGGTTGCAAAGGCGATGGAGGACGCGGTCGCCGCGCGCGGCCTCGACGTTGCCATTGTGCGCAACGGTTCGCGCGGACTGCACTGGCTGGAGCCGCTGGTCGAGGTGGAAACCTCGGAGGGGCGCGTCGCCTATGGGCCGGTGAAGGCCCGTGATGTTGTCTCTCTGCTTGATGCCGGGCTTGTTGCCGGCGGCGATCACGCGCTCTGTCTCGGGAAGACCGAGGATATTCCGTTCCTGAAGCAGCAGACACGGCTGACGTTTGCGCGCTGTGGCGTCATCGATCCGCTGTCGCTCGACGATTACCGCTCGCATGGCGGTCTTCGCGGACTTGAGAACGCCATCGCCATGGAGCCGATGGCAATCGTTGCCCAGGTGACCGACAGTGGTCTTCGCGGTCGCGGCGGCGCCGGCTTTCCGACCGGGATCAAGTGGAAGACCGTGCTCGAAGCCGCTGGCGCACGCAAATACATCGTCTGCAACGCCGACGAGGGCGACAGCGGCACCTTTGCCGACCGGATGATCATGGAGGGCGATCCCTTCGTGCTGATCGAAGGCATGGCGATATCAGGGCTCGCGACCGGTGCGACCAAGGGCTTCATCTACACGAGGTCCGAATATCCGCATGCGATCGCGACGATGGCTAAGGCGATCGAGATCGCGCGTGCCGCTGGCGTGCTCGGGCCATCGGTGCTCGGCTCCGGCCGGGCGTTCGACATGGAGGTGCGCACCGGCGCCGGCGCCTATGTCTGCGGCGAGGAAACGGCGCTCCTGAACAGCCTCGAGGGCAAGCGCGGCATCGTGCGCGCCAAGCCGCCGTTGCCGGCACACAAGGGCCTGTTCGACTGTCCGACCGTCATCAACAACGTCATCTCGCTCGCCTCCGTTCCTGTCATCATGGACAAGGGTGCTGTCTTCTACCGCGACTTCGGCATGGGCCGTTCGCGCGGCACGATCCCGATCCAGATCGCTGGCAACGTCAAGCATCCCGGCCTATTCGAAACCGCCTTCGGCCTGGCGCTCGGCGAGATCATCGATCATATCGGCGGCGGCACGGCGAGCGGCCGTCGGGTCAAGGCGGTGCAGGTGGGCGGCCCGCTCGGCGCCTATTTCCCGCGCGCGCTGTTCGACACGCCGTTCGACTATGAAGCCTTTGCCGCAAGGGACGGTTTGATCGGCCATGCCGGCATCGTCGTCTTCGACGATACCGCCGACATGCTGAAACAGGCGCGTTTCGCCATGGAATTCTGCGCCATCGAGAGCTGCGGGAAGTGCACGCCCTGTCGCATCGGCTCGACCCGCGGCGTCGAGGTGGCCGACAAGATCGCCGCCGGCATCGAGCCGGAGAAGAACCGCGAATTGCTCTCCGATCTCTGCAACACCATGAAGTTCGGCTCGCTCTGCGCGCTCGGCGGGTTCACGCCCTATCCCGTCGTCAGCGCCATGACGCATTTTCCGGATGATTTTAAACCGGCTCCGCTTGTCGAAGCGGCGGAGTGAGGAGGAAGACCATGTCTCTCATTCATGAAATCGACTATGGAACGCCGGCCTCCCGCTCCGAAACCATGGTGACGCTGACTATCGACGGCCGTGAGGTGACGGTGCCCGAGGGCACGTCGATCATGCGGGCGGCGATGGATGCCGGCATCGAGGTGCCGAAGCTCTGCGCCTCCGACATGATGGACGCCTTCGGGTCGTGCCGGCTCTGTCTCGTCGAGATCAAGGGCCGGGCCGGCATGCCCGCCTCCTGCACCACGCCAGTGGCGCCGGGGCTCGAAGTGTCGACCCAGACGCCGCGGCTGAAGGACGTTCGCCGCGGGGTGATGGAACTCTATATTTCCGACCATCCGCTCGACTGTCTGACCTGTGCCGCCAATGGCGACTGCGAGCTGCAGGACATGGCCGGCGCAGTCGGCCTTCGCGATGTTCGCTACGGCTATGAGGGTGACAATCACGTCAAGGCGCGCAACAACGGCGGCATCAACGCCAAATGGCAGCCGAAGGACGAATCCAACCCCTACTTCACCTTTGATCCGGCGAAATGCATCGTCTGCTCGCGCTGCGTGCGCGCCTGCGAGGAAGTGCAGGGCACGTTCGCGCTGACGATCGGCGGCCGTGGTTTCGACAGCCGCGTTTCCGCAGGCATGGCCGAAGACTTCATGTCGTCGGAATGCGTCTCCTGCGGCGCCTGCGTCCAGGCCTGCCCGACGGCGACGCTGACGGAAAAGTCGGTGATTGAGATCGGCCAGCCGGAGCATTCCGTCGTCACCACCTGCGCCTATTGCGGCGTCGGCTGCTCGTTCAAGGCGGAGATGCGCGGCGAGGAACTGGTGCGCATGGTGCCGTGGAAGGACGGCCAGGCGAACCGCGGCCATTCCTGCGTCAAGGGCCGGTTTGCCTATGGCTACTCGAACCATGGGGATCGCATCCTCAACCCGATGATCCGCGAAAAGATCTCCGATCCCTGGCGCGAAGTGACCTGGGAGCAGGCCTATGCGCATGTGGCCGCGGAGTTCCGGCGCATCCAGTATCAGTATGGCCGCGATTCGGTCGGCGGCATCACCTCGTCGCGCTGCACCAACGAAGAGACCTATCTGGTGCAGAAGCTGGTGCGCGCCGGTTTCGGCAACAACAATGTCGACACCTGCGCCCGCGTCTGCCACTCGCCGACCGGCTACGGCCTCGGCCAGGCCTTCGGCACCTCGGCCGGCACGCAGAACTTCGATTCGGTCGAGTTCACCGACGTTGCGGTGATCATCGGCGCCAACCCGACGGACGGCCATCCAGTCTTTGCTTCGCGGCTGAAGAAGCGTTTGCGTGAGGGCGCAAAGCTGATCGTCATCGATCCGCGCCGCACCGATATCGTGCGCTCGCCGCATATCGAAGCATCCTATCACCTGCCTCTGCAGCCCGGCACCAACGTTGCCATTCTGACGTCGCTGGCGCATGTCATCGTTACGGAGGGCCTCGCCAACGAGGCCTTCATCCGCGAACGCTGCGACTGGTCGGAATATGAGGACTGGGCAGCCTTCGTCGCTGAGCCCTATCACAGCCCGGAAGCGACCGAGGCCTATACCGGCGTCCCTGCCGAACTGGTGCGTGGGGCGGCACGGCTCTATGCCACCGGCGGCAACGGCGCGATCTATTACGGCCTCGGCGTCACCGAACACAGCCAGGGCTCGACCACCGTCATGGCGATCGCCAACCTCGCGATGGTCACCGGCAATATCGGCCGGCCGGGCGTCGGCGTTAACCCGCTGCGCGGCCAGAACAATGTACAGGGCTCCTGCGACATGGGCTCGTTCCCGCACGAGCTGCCGGGTTACCGCCACGTCTCCGACGATGCAACGCGCGAGACCTTCGAGAAGCTCTGGGGTGTCGAGATTTCCAACGAGCCGGGTCTGCGCATCCCGAACATGCTCGACGCCGCGGTCGACGGCACCTTCAAGGGCATCTACATCCAGGGCGAGGACATCCTGCAGTCCGACCCGGATACCAAGCATGTGGCCGCCGGCCTTGCGGCGATGGAGTGCGTCGTCGTGCACGACCTCTTCCTCAACGAGACGGCCAACTACGCTCATGTGTTCCTGCCGGGCTCGACCTTCCTCGAGAAGGACGGCACCTTCACCAATGCCGAGCGCCGCATCAACCGCGTGCGCAAGGTGATGACGCCGAAGAACGGCTATGCCGACTGGGAAGTGACGCAGAAGCTGGCGCAGGCCATGGGTCTCAACTGGAGCTATCGCCACCCCTCCGAAATCATGGACGAGATCGCCGCGACGACGCCGAGCTTTGCGCTCGTCTCCTACGACTATCTGGACAAGATGGGTTCCGTGCAGTGGCCCTGCAATGAGAAACACCCGGAGGGCTCGCCGATCATGCATGTCGACGGCTTCGTACGCGGCAAGGGCAAATTCATCCGCACCGAATATGTCGCGACGGACGAGCGCACCGGTCCGCGCTTCCCGCTGCTTCTGACCACCGGCCGCATTCTCAGCCAGTATAATGTCGGCGCCCAGACGCGGCGCACCGACAATGTCGTCTGGCATGCGGAGGACCGGCTGGAAATCCACCCGCACGACGCCGAGCAACGGGGCATCCACGATGGCGACTGGATCAGGCTTGCCAGCCGCGCCGGCGAGACGACCTTGCGCTCGCAGATCACCGATCGGGTGGCACCCGGTGTCGTCTACACCACCTTCCACCACCCGACGACGCAGGCAAACGTCATCACCACCGACTTCTCCGACTGGGCGACCAATTGCCCGGAATACAAGGTGACGGCGGTTCAGGTGATGCCGTCCAACGGGCCGTCGGACTGGCAGCAGGATTATGACGAGCAGGCGCGGCAGTCACGCCGGATCGCCGGCAAGCTGGAGGCTGCGGAGTAGCCTCCATGTCCGGGCCATCAATGCCGAAATTCCAGATGTCGAAGACCGTGCCGGAAGCCGCCCGTCGCAATGGGGCCTTGCGGGACGGGTCCCGTGTGGTCCCGGAGGAGACGCCGGTGGCCTTCACCTTTGGCGGTTCGACCCATGCGGTGATGATGGCCACCCCCGGGAACCTCGAGGACTTCGCCGTCGGCTTCAGCCTGACCGAGGGTATCATCACCGAGCCCGGCCAGATCGAAGCGGTCGAGGCGATGGCCGACGAGGTTGCCGGCAACCTCGGCATCGACCTGCAGATCACGCTCAAGGACAAGCAGAACGACATGCTGCGCCTGCGCCGCCGCCATATGGCCGGCCCTGTCGGCTGCGGTCTCTGCGGCATCGAATCGATCGAGCAGGCGGTGCGGCCGACGCCCGACGTTTCGGCATCGACGCTTCGTCTGTCGCAGGAAGACGTGGTCAAGGCGGTCGCGCTGCTCAACGGTCAGCAGCCGCTGCATTTCGAAACGCGCGCCGTGCACGGCGCCGCATTCTATGTGCCGGGCAAGGGATTGATCGCGGTGCGCGAGGACGTCGGCCGTCACAATGCGCTGGACAAGCTCGTCGGCGCGGCAGCGCGTGCCGGCTTCCGCGGCTGCGACGGCGCCGTCATCGTTACCAGCCGCGTTTCTGTCGAGATGGTGCAGAAGACCGCTGTCGTCGGCAGCCCAGTCATCATCGCGATCTCGGCGCCGACGGCGCTGGCGATCCGCACGGCGCAAGCGGCGGGCATGACGTTGATCGCGCTGGTGCGCGGCGACGAATTCGAAATCTTCACCCATGCCGAACGCATCAAGTCCGGAGCCGTCGCCGATGTCGCATGACACCAATGCCAAGCTGATCTACATGGCGAACCAGATCGCCACCTTCTTCAAGAGCCAGCCGCAGGACGAAGCCGCTGAGGGCGTTGCGACGCATATCAACAAGTTCTGGGAGCCGCGCATGCGGCGACAGCTGTTCCGGCATATCGATGGCGGCGGCGAGGGTCTGAGCCCGTTGGTGCTTGAAGCGGCGTCGAAGATCAAGCGCCCGGAAGCGGCCTGAGGATCTTGATTGTCAGCTTGTTTGCGGAACCGCCTGACGATGTCGAACACTGGAGAGCGGCTGTCGATCGGTACTCGCCATGCGGCGATGGCGCGATCCCATAGAGTTTTTAGGGAAGGCGGCGACCGGTCGCCACCTTCCCTCATTCCTGAGCGCGGGGTGCAGGGATTGCGCTCAGAAATTCTGCCATCCGTCGTTCAATGGTGCGCCGGCGAGCGCTTGTCTTTGTCCGCCGCGCATGGCGCGGGCGGTGGCGTTCAGTCGTGTTGCCTGCTGTCGTTCCTCGGCGTGACGCTGCATCTCGAACGGCGCCGTGTCCTGGCCGATGCGGAACTGGCGTAGCAGGGCGTGGAGGGCTTCGGCTTCCCGCGACATGTTGTGGCTTGCGGCCGTGCTTTCCTCGACCATCGCTGCATTCTGCTGGGTTGCCTGATCCATCGAATTGACCGCCTGGTTGATCTCCTTCAACCCCGTCGACTGCTCGCGTGCGGCCTCGACAATGGCCGAAACGTTGAGATTGATCTCCTGGACCTGGACCAGAATTTCCTCGAGCGCCGCCCCCGTCTGTCCGACAAGCGATACGCCGTTCTTGACGTGGTCGCTGGAGGCGGTGATCAGCGCCTTGATCTCCTTGGCGGCCTGGGCCGAGCGCTGGGCGAGTTCGCGCACTTCCTGGGCGACGACAGCAAAGCCCTTGCCGGCTTCACCGGCACGTGCCGCCTCGACGCCGGCATTGAGCGCCAGGAGGTTGGTCTGGAAGGCGATGTCGTCGATGACGCCGATGATGTTGGAGATCTCGCGTGACGATTGCTCGATCTGATCCATCGCTCCGATCGCGTTCTTGACGACGTTGCCGGAGCGTTCGGCGCCCGCCTTGGTCTTGGCGACCAGTCCGCCCGCTTCTTCGGCGCGACGGCTGGAATCGACGACTGTCGTGGTGATCTCGTCGAGGGCGGCTGCGGTTTCCTCCACAGAGGCCGCCTGCTGCTCCGTGCGTTTGGAAAGATCGTCGGCGGCCGAGCGGATCTCGCGGGCGCCGGAAGCGATGGCGTTGGCATTGTCGCCAACAGTCTGCATCGCCCGACAAAGCCGATCGATCGCGCCATTGAAATCGGTACGCACCGTTTCCATGCTGGGAACGAAGGGTGTCGGCAGGCTGTGAGTGAGGTCGCCCTCGGCAAGCGCCTGCAGGCCGAGGCCGAGCGCCTTGATTGCGCCCATGCGCTCGCTGACGTCGGTCGCGAACTTGACGACCTTGTAGACCTTGCCGCTCGGATCGCGGATCGGATTATAGGCCGCCTGGATCCAGATCTCCTTGCCGGCCTTGCCGTAACGGACAAACTCGTTGGAGATGAACTCGCCGGCGGCCAGCTTCTTCCAGAATTCGGCATACTCAGTGCCGCGCACATAGCTGGGTTCGCAGAACATGCTGTGATGCCTGCCCTGAATTTCCTGAAGGCTGTAACCGAGTGCGTTGCAGAAGTTCTCGTTGGCCATGAGGATTTCGCCCCCGGGGGTGAATTCGATCACCGCCTGCGATCTCGATATGGCATCGAGTTTGCCGCCATCCTCGTTGGCCTTGATCTTGGCCGCTGTGATGTCGCTTGCGAATTTTACGACCTTGTAGGGCTTGCCGTTGTGAAACACCGGATTGTAGGTCGCCTGGATCCAGATTTCGCGGCCGCCCTTGGCAACGCGCTTGTAGGCATTGGCGTCAAACTCGCCGCGTCCGAGCCGCGCCCAGAAGTCGCGATATTCCTGGGTCTGGACATAATCCGGCGCGCAGAACATGCGGTGGTGCTGGCCGACGATCTCCTGCAGGTTGTAGCCAAGTGCCTGGCAGAAGTTTTCGTTGGCCGTCAAAATTTTTCCCGTGAGATCGAACTGGATCATGGCCTGCGACTTTGAAAGCGCGGCGACGATCTGGCGTGAATCCAGACTCTGCCCGAAAGAGAACATGATTACCCTCTGGTTTGGTTCTTGTTGTTTCAAACCGGAAAGCCGGATCATTGTTGCTTGTGCTGTCGACAGGGCGTGCGGGGCCAAGAGCGGCGCAGACTCCGGGGACAAGGACAAATGCCGGCTTGCCGAAAATTGTCTGGTCCGTCGTCGCCGGCCCAAACGGGGTCAGCGTTTTCGTGCTTCGAGGGGGGAGTTCGAACTCGTGGGCGTTCATGCCCATGACGTCTTGCTTATACAATCTAGATTAGTGGCAGGCTTATTAAGCAGCTGTTAAAATAGCAAACATCAAATTTTAGTTGTGAAAACTCGTATGCTGTTTCTAGGTTGAATTAGCAACTCATCGTTTACGAATCATGGGTGGCGCCACGGGGCCACGCCGCCCGAACGCAAAAAGGCCGCCTTGCCCAGGGCAAAGCGGGCCTTGATGCGACGCAGAATCTGTTGTTTAGGCGGCCATTTCCTCGACTTCGCGTTCCTTGAACATGCGAGCGAGGTTGAGGAAGCAGATCATGCCGTTCTCGTTGGCGATGATGCCTTCGGCAAAGCTCTTGTCGAAGGATGCGGTGACTTCGGGAACCGGTTGCACCTGGTTGCCCTGGACCGTGAGGATGTCGGAGACACGGTCGACGACGAGACCGATCACCATGTTGTGCACTTCGGCGACGACGATGGCGCTGCGCTCATTGGCCGTGGTCGATTTCATGCCGAGCTTGTGGGCAAGGTCGATGATCGGGATCACGGTGCCGCGCAGGTTCATCACGCCGATGACCTCGGGTGGCGAATGCGGAATGGGGGTCGAGGGGGCCCAGCCGCGGATCTCGCGGATCGTGGTGGTCTTGACGCAGAATTCCTGATCGTGGAGGCGGAACGCGATGATTTCCAGCGTCTCGCCGTCGAAACCAGCCGTCCTGAGTGTGCTTGTCATCGAAGGTCCTTCCAGCTTTCCGGTCGACGCCTTAAGGCGCGCGACACCGCCAAACTCGTTACATCTCCGTGCGGTGCGGTCGCGGCTGGCGCGGCCATTGAGCCGATGGGGAGAGTTTTCAAAAGTCCGCCGACGACATCCGGCGGGGCGCAGCTGCATCATGCGCGGAGGAACCGCTTTGCGCTTTGGGAAGGGACTATAGGCCGGGATTCGTTAAGACTTGCTTTTGCAAGTGCTAATACCAACCTGTGCCGATATTGGCCTCCAGCCTGCGTCGATCCTCACCGGACGCTGGGTCCGGTTCCGGTTTTCTCCTTGCCGGAAACCAAAATCGCTCCGGCGCAATAGGCCAGTATCGGCGCAGGTTGGTAGTAAGACATTGCGCCCCGGTCGAAGCCGGGGCGCAATGGAACACAAAGAATGTCAGGGGATCAAGCGGAAGCGAGAACCTTGGCGAACTGTTCCACCGCCCAATCGACCTGTTCGGCGGTGATCACCAGCGGCGGCGCGATGCGGATCGTGTCGCCATGGGTGTCCTTGGCAAGGATCCCGAGCTGCTTCAGCGCTTCGCAATATTTGCGGGCGCCACCGGCTTCCGGCACCAGCTCGACCGCCAGCATCAGTCCGCGGCCGCGAACTTCCTTGATGATGTTCGAACGGATGTCGGTCAGGCCCTTCTGGAAGCGGTCGCCCATGCGCGCCGAGTTCTCGATCATGCCTTCCTCGGTCAGGGCCCTCAGCGCCGCGCGGGCGATGGCACAGGCAAGCGGATTGCCGCCGAAGGTCGAGCCGTGCTGGCCGGGCTTAAGCACGCCGAGCACTTCCGAGTTCGAAAGCACGGCCGAGACCGGGTAGAAACCACCCGAAAGCGCCTTGCCGATCAGCGTCACATCGGCTTCGATGCCCTCGTGTTCTTCAGCCAGCAGCTTGCCGGTGCGGCCGAGGCCGGTCTGAATCTCGTCCAGGATCAGCGTGATGCCGTGTTTGGTGCAAAGCTCGCGCACTGCCGGGAAATAGCCGGAGGTGGGAACCAGAACACCTGCTTCGCCCTGGATCGGTTCGACCAGGAAGGCGACGGTGTTCTCGTTGATCGCGGCGCGGAAGGCGTCGATGTCGCCGAAGGGGACGACCTTGAAGCCCGGCGCAAACGGGCCGAAGCCGGTGCGGGCGTCCGGATCGGTCGAGAAGCCGACGATGCCCATCGTGCGGCCATGGAAATTGTTGGAGCAGACGATGATCTCCGCTTTGTTTTCCGCGACACCCTTGACCTCGTAGCCCCACTTGCGCACCGCCTTGACGGCGGTCTCGACGGCTTCTGCGCCCGAGTTCATCGGCAGCACCTTGTGCGAACCGGTGAGTGCTGCGATCTCTTCATAGAAATGCGCCAGCTGGTCGTTGCGGAAGGCGCGGGAGGTGAGCGTCAGCTTCTGCGCCTGCTCCATCATCGCCTGGAAGATCTTCGGGTGGCAGTGGCCCTGGTTGACGGCGGAATAGGCCGACAGGCAGTCGAGGTAGCGGTTGCCTTCCATGTCCCAGACATAGACGCCTTCGCCGCGTGAAAGCACAACGTCGAGCGGTTTATAGTTGTGTGCGCCGAGCCGGTATTCGGTTTCGATCAGGTCTGCCGTGGTGTTCATCCGTCGTCCTCCGTTGTTTCTATTTCAGGCGCTGCGGGTCGGGCGGTCAAGGACACGGCGGCCGAAAAGGCTCGCGGTCAGCTCGACCAGGACACGCGCGCTCTTGCCGCGATCGTCGAGGAACGGATTAAGTTCTACGACGTCGAGCGAGGACACGAGATCGCTCTCCCAGAGCATTTCCATGATCAGGTGGGCTTCGCGGAAGGTGGCGCCGCCCGGAACGGTGGTGCCGACGCCCGGTGCCAGCTCGGGATCCATGAAGTCGACGTCGAGGCTGACATGCAGGAGGCCGTTGGCCGAGCGCACTTCATCGAGGATATGACGCATGATGTGCGCCATGCCGAGCTCGTCGACCGCACGCATGTCGTAGACACGCACGCCATGTTCGGCGATCTCTTCGCGTTCGCGGTCGTCGACCGAGCGGATGCCGACCTGGAAGACCTTGGTCGGATCGACCATAGGCCGGTCCGCAGGCAGGATCGGGGCAAACTCGGCCTTGCCGCAGTAGAAGGCGACCGGCATGCCATGCATGTTGCCCGACGGCGAGGTTGCCGGGGAGTTGAAGTCGGCATGGGCGTCGAGCCAGAGCACGAACAGCGGTCGGCCGACTTCGGCGGCGTAACGCGCCATGCCGGAAACGCTGCCCATCGAAAGCGCGTGGTCGCCGCCCAGAATGATCGGGAAATGGCCCTTGCGAACGGTGTCATGGACCGAATCGTGCAGCGCGCGGGCGAAGGCGGCGACGATCTGCAGGTTGTTGGCGCCGGGGTGGTTGGCGAGGTCGCGTGCCGGCAGCGGCTTGACGTCGCCTTCATCGTAAACCGTGTGGCCGAGTTCGCGCAGAACGGTGTCGATACCGGCGATACGAAGTGCCGTGGGGCCCATGGCCGCGCCGCGTCGTCCAGAACCTTCCTCGATGGGTGCGCCGATCAGCGTGATGGTCGTCATATCCGCCCTGTTCCTTCTGTCATGATTCCCGTGGATGGCGCGGATTATCCTCAAAACGCGTGACAGCAAAAAGATGGAAAACTGTCGATTGGAAAGGTAAGATCGACAGATTGCTAAGTCCGATTTTGCAAAGTGAGAGATATGGACGACCTTGATCAGGCGCTGATCAGTGCCCTGCGCCAAAATGCCCGTCTGCCTGTTTCGACCCTTTCGGCGCGGACCGGCGTATCGCGCGCAACCGTTGCAGCACGCATCGACCGGCTGGTCGCCAACGGGACGATCGCCGCCTTTACCATTCGCACGGGACAGGAAATCCCGGCCTCCGGCGTGCGGGCCGTGGTGATGATCGAGGTCCACGGCAAGATGGCCGACCGGGTCGCCGGGCAGTTGCGCGGTCTGCCACAGGTGAGGGCGCTGCACAGCACCAACGGCCGCTGGGACTTCATCGCCGAGCTTGAGGACAGGGACCTGGTGTCGTTCGACGAGACGCTGAGGCGGATCCGGCTGATCGACGGCATTACCGTGACGGAGACGAACATCCTGTTGAAGACCAGCAAGCTGACGGGCGCATTTTAGTGCCTTCTTTCCGCGTGGAGGGCGAGGGTCGAAAGTTGCGTTTTTGCGCCAGTCGTTCTTGATTTGTTCTCGTTTTTGTATATGATGTGCGCCTCACCCGAGATTGGAGGATGTCATGGTCATCAATGGCGGCAGGCTGGCCGATCGGCAGATCTGTGTGAAGCTATTTGTCCGGCATGGCGACGAGGATCGCGCCATTGCCTTTTATCGTGATGTGCTGGGTGCCGAACTGGTGCAACGGCATGAATGGCCGAGCGGGATTTTAACCAGCGCCGATCTCAGGATCGGCGAATCCGTCTTCCGGATCGCCGGTGCCAATCCGCGGCGGGACGCGGAGCCGAAACTAGGCGGGCCGAGATCGCCGCATGCGCTCGGCACGACGGCGGTCATTCTCGAACTGCATGTGAAGGATGTCGACCGGGTCATCGGCCGGGCGATCGGGGCGGGTGCCGCCCTCAGAAACCCGGCGGAGACGCTGTCGACCGGAGACCGCGTCGGTGCCTTCATCGACCCGTTCGGCCATATCTGGGCGTTGTTCAACGCCCTGGAAGACATCGACCTCGGCGATGCCGATATCGTCGATCTCAATATCGAGGCCCGCGACGCCGCATAAGGCGGCGCGGGCCATCCTGCGCTTGCTTTCCCCGAGGTCAGAAGAACTCGTCGAGAAGGCAATAGAAGCCGAGTTTTTCGGGATCGGCACGACGGATGCCGTAGAGATCGAGAAACGGCTGAACCCATTCCTCCCCGAGATTGTAGGCAATGCTGCGGCAGGTCAGCGCCAGATCCTGATAGGGGTCGGCGACGCCCAGACGGCTGCAATCGATGAAACCGGCGAAGCGGCCATCCCTGACGATGATGTTTGGAAGGCAGGCGTCGCCATGGGTGACGACCGGCTCTCCCTCCTGAGGGATGCGCGCCTGAAGCTCGACGAAGAGTTCGTCGGCGGTCTTGCCGAGGCGCTCGTCGTCGAAGTCGGTCTCATCGACCAGGTCCGCTTCTGCACGCAGCCTGGCGATCGCGACACGCGCACCAATCCGGTGATCGAACGGGCAGGCATCGACATCGAGCGCATGCATGCGGCGTAGCGCTTCGGCGAGCAGAACAACCTGCTCCGAGGCGGCAAGGGTGCTTGAGGCGAGGTCGATGCCTTCGACCGCCTCCATCAGCAGCCAGTTCTTTTGCGCGTACACGTCGCGGGCGACGACGCGCGGACAGGGCATTCCCTGCTTGCCCAGCCATTCGAGCCGCTCGGCCTCATCGACAAGCTCGTCAAAGGGACCGGCCTCTTCGACCTTGAGAACGAGGGGCGGGCGGTCTTTTGCGTCGAACAGGAAGACGCTGGAGTCTGACTGGCCGAGGCTATCCTTTCGGCAGTCATAACCTGCGAGCAGCGGTGCCAGGGTGGGCGGAAGATCGATATCGAGAAGCTGGAGAGACAAAAAACCACCTGAAAATACGGGTTGTTCCGAAATTGCGGCCTACAGCGCCGCGCGTCTTTTTCGACGTACAAAGGTCGCTGTGGCACTATGAACCGTTGCATGTTTTTAGCCTTAAATCGGATACGATTTAGGGAAACATGCAATTTGCGCGAGAGGGCAGGTAGGGACGGAATTGTGCAAAATCCATGGCGACCCGACCCAAGCGCGAGCATCCTCCGCGAAATCTTGATTCTACCCACACCAAATATCGCTTGAGCCGAACCTAAGGTCATACCTTAGAAGATAGTTCCAGGAGGCTCCCATGAGCGACAAGCGAAACCATGATCCCCTTTTGTCCGCCGCCGAATGTGCCGATCGTCTCGGCCTGACCGTGCGGGCGCTGCGTGTCTACGAGGATCGTGGGCTGATCGCACCGCGCCGGACGGAAAAGAACTGGCGGCTCTATGGCGCTGCGGAAATCGCCCGGCTGACCGAGATCCTCGCATTGAAGCGTCTCGGCCTGAGCCTGACCCGGATCACCGTGTTGCTGGCGGGCGCCGCGCCGGATCTCGGCCAGACACTGACGATCCAGCAATCCGCGCTCGTCGATCTGCGTGATCGGGTCGAGCACAGCCTGTCGCTGATCGGCGCGGCGCTGCAGAAAATATCGAGCGGTCGGGCCGTCTCTATCAGCGAACTCATCACTCTTGCCAAGGAGACCAGGATGACCGACCTATCGCCGGATACCGTCGCGTGGCGACGTTATGAGCAGGCACGGCCTCGAACCGAGGTTCGTTTCGATCCCGAAAAACACGGCTCTGTTGTGGGCGACTTCCAGTTCGAGGCCGGCGATGTGCTCAGCGTCACCCGCCGCGAGGGCGGACTGATGGCGCAGTTGACCGGGCAGAATGCGCTCGAAATCTATCCCGAAGCGGATGACCTGTTCTTCTATCGCATCGTCCAGGCGCAACTCTCTTTCACCCGCAACGAGCAAGGTGAGGTGGAAGGCGTAGTGCTGCATCAGGGCGGCTACGAACAGGCGGCGAAACGCATCGACGAGACGAAGGCGCGTGCCGTTGCCGACGACCTGGAGAAGCGCGTGAAGGATAAGATCCCGTTTCCCGACAGTGAGGCATTGCTTCGCCGCGTCATCGCCGAGCACCAGCGCGGCGAGCCCGACTACGAAGGCATGACGCCGCCGCTCGCAGCGGTGGCGCGCGAGCAGGCGCCCCTCGCCAAAGCCGAACTCGACCGCCTGGGGTCACTGCAGAGCGTGGCGTTCAAGGGCGTGCTGCAAGAAGGTTGGGATGTCTATGACGTGCGCTTCGAAAAGGGAACGCTGGAATGCGGGCTGATGCTTGCCCCCGGCGGCAAGCTCAGTGGCATCTATTTTCGCCCGGGGCTGTGACGGACGACTGATCCGTCCCGGCCGTCCGAAGACGGAAGACGACAAAGAATACGCCCGCGGATCGTTAGCGACCCGCGGGCGTATTCTTTGTGGCGAAGGTAGGCACGCCGTCAGTCAAAACGGTATTGATGACGCGCCGCCTCAATATTCCTTTTCGAAGAAGATGCCGCCCGATGCGGAGCCGTCACCGCCGGCCGCACCCTTCAGCTTGACGCCCTTGCCGACATCGAGATTGATCACGGCCTTGCTGGAGCCTGAATCCGAGCCTTGCTGCAGCTCGATATAGGTGCGGTCGTTAAGATACTTGCCGGCGCGCACCGAGGCGCCGCCGTTCTCGTCGGTGGTGACGTCGAGATCGTCGACGCCGAGCTTGTTGCGCAGACCGTCGAGCAGCGAGGTCGAGCCACCGCCCGCCAGCTGGCTGACGGCAGAGGCAAGCTGAGCAATCTGGAAGGCCGAGAGGTTGGACAGCGAGCGGCTGAAGATCAGCTGCGCCAAAATTTCGTCCTGGGGCAGGGCTGGCGACGACGAGAAGGTGATCTGCGGATTGTTGGCAAGGCCTGTGACGCTGACGGTGATGGTCGTCGCGCCGGCGGTCGATGTCGCCTTGAGATTGAGTGTCGGGATCAGGTCGCCACCGAAGCCGATGGTGCCATCGGTAAAGGTCAGGCGTTTGCCGAGGATTTCCAAACGGCCGCGGCGCATCTCGAAACCGCCCGAAATGGTCGGCTGCACGGCCGTGCCGCGGATCGTCAGGTCGCCGCCGAGTTCGGCATCGATGCCGCGGCCGCGCACGAAGACCTGATTGGCCGTGACGCCAAGGTTGAAGGCGATGACGCCGCTGGCATTGGCGCCTGCCGGCTTCTCGTCCTTGCGGATGTCCCTGGCCATCCGCTTGACCTTGGCCGGCGCATTCTTGTGCTTGATGTCGATAGCCGAGAGCGAGGTCGGCAGTTTCTCGGGAATGGTAATTGCTGCCTTGCGGATCGTCACCTTGCCGCCGAGTGTCGGGGTGGCGACCAGCGGACCTGTCAAGGTCATCTCGCCGGCAAGCTGCGCAGTGAACAGCGTGCCGTCGACATAGGTGGCGTTGTTGAGCCTGATGATCAGGTTGGCCGGAAAGCCGGAGCTGGGTACGGTGCCGACCGTGCCGGTGACCTCGACCGAGCCGCCGGTCGCGAGGTTGGCGGAAAGCTTGGAGATCGTCGCCTGCTTGCCGTCGAGCGCCACGTTGGCCGTCAGGTTGTTGAGCGCGAGGTTGCGCCGGACGTCGACAAGGCGTCCGCCTGAGGTGGTGATCGTGCCGGCAATCTGCGGTGCCTTGGCCGAGCCGGAAATCGAAAGGTCGACGGAGGCCTGGCCCGTGAGCGTGAAGCCCTGCTGGGCCATCAGGTTGGCAACGAGCGCGAAGGGCACATTGCCGTTGAACTTCATGGCGATCGGCATGTTGCCGCCGATATCGACATTGCCGCCGCCCTTGAATGCGAGGCCGCCGGCGCCGGAGAGCGTGGTGTCGAGCGTCACGCGGTTGTTGGCAAACTTGCCATTGGCCGAGATGTCGAAGGCACCGACGCCGGCGGTGCGCGCGGCTGCCAGCGAGGCGCCGGACCATTTGAGGTTATAGGCGACGACCGGCGCTGCCGCCGTTCCGCCGACATCGACGGTGCCGCCGATTGCCCCTTCCGCGCCGAGGCCCGGTGCGAAGGCATTGACCAGGGCTGCCGGCAGGGCGTTCAGCTTTGCGGTAATATCGAGCTTTTGGCCGGCGGTGCCGCTGACCGCGATCGTGCCTTTCGATGCCTGGATCGTGAGCGCATTCAGGCGCACGGTGCCCTTCTCGATCGCGATCACGGTCGGCGCCGCGAGCTTTAGTGCAATCTGTTTCGGCGTCGCGCCGAAGGAGGAAAGACGGATTTCCGTGCGCCCGTTCGAACTCGTCAGGTCGCCCCTCGCCGTCAAAGGCCCGCCGTCATACTTGCCGTCGATGGCAAAGCCTGTCTTGCCGGCCTGCTGGGTGAAGTCGAGGCTCAATCCGGAAACCCGGTTGGCCCCCTGGGCAATTGTCTCTGCCCGGACGCTGCCCTTGATCGCCAGTGCCGAAAGGTCGGCAATGGTGATGTCGGCCGTCGGCTTGGCGATCGTCAGGTCATCGCGCTTGATGCCGCTGCCGCCGGCCTTGAGCACGATGGAGGTGATGCCGTTGGCCGTCCGGATCGCCGCCGATCCAGAGAGATCTCCGGACGCCTTCTGGCCGGCCATGGCGGCAAGCAGCCCAAGGTCCGGAAGATTGAAATCGACAGTGCCGTCGGGTTTGAAGTCGGGGGTGAAGTTGATGGCGCCGTTGAGCGTGTTCTCGCCGATCGTGGCTTCGAGCACCGGGATCGATGTGCGACCGTCCTTCGAGACGACGTCGGCACGCACGTCGATCGGTTGACCGTCGAGCGCACCGGTTGCCGTCAGCTTGGCCTGCGGGCTGCTCTGGTTTGCGGTGGCGTCGGCCTTGATGGTCAGGTCGCTGAGCGTGCGACCGGCGAGCGTCGCGCCGCTCGAGGACAGTTCCGCCTTGATGCCGAGTTCGGCGAGCGGTCCGGTCACAGCGGCGGTGAAGTCGGCCTTGCCCTTGGCGTCGGCGAGCAGCTTGCCGAGATCCGGCAGGACACCTTTAAGATCCGCCGTCAGATTGCCTTCAGCGAGCGCCACGGAGCCGGCAGCCTCGATCGTCCCGGATTTGAGATCGATGTTTTCGACGGTGACGCTGCCGTTGGCGCCGGTCTTGATGCTCCCGGCAAGCGCAATCGTGCCGTCGAATTTTGCAGCGGCAGCGGGCGGCAGGGCGCCTGGGACCGTGAAGAGCTTGAAGGTCGCGGCAACCGTATTGGTTTCGCGCGAGAAGGCGCCTTCGACGGTGCCGCCAACGCCGGGGCTTTCCAGCGTCACCGGCGCAAAGGTGATGCTGTCCTTGGCAACAGTGATGTCGCCGACGATCTTCATCGGCGCCTGGACCAGCCGGACGAGATCGGCATTGTCGAAGCCGACCTGGCCGACCTCGACCGTCGTCTTGATCGGACCCGACTGTGTCGCCAGGTTGAAGCCATCGCTCGCAGCCGACAGCTTGATGGCGCCGAGGGCCACGTCCGGCAGTGCGACAGAGGCGACGTCGGCGGCCGCGTCAAGGATTGCCGATTGGGCATCGCCGATCAGCGACAGATTAACGGTATTGATCAGGACGCGGGCCTCGCCCTTTTCCAGTGGCCAGCGGAAATCGATGGCGCCATTGGTACCGGCGAGCCTTGCCTGCAGATTGTTCTCGCCCTTGCTGTCGAAGGTGCCGAAGGCGGCGAAGGCAAGCGCGCCGGTCGCCACGTGCCCCTTGTCGACGCGCACCATGCCCTTGCCGTCGAAGGCAGCAGCAAGATCGATGCTGGTCTGGCCCTCGAACATCGGGCGCAAGGCCGGCGGCATCAGCGAGCCGAAGCCGCCGCCGCCGGAAAGCGTCAGCCGATGCATGCCATCGGTAGACTGGACGTGACGGCCGTCTAGCTTGAGGATCTCGGTGCCGTCAAGCGCAGCCGTCCCGGCGCCGGCCCAGTCCGAAAGCGGTCCTTCGCCGGTTACCTTGATGTTGACGGCGGGTTCGTTCGGCAGGCGCAGGAGCTTCGCCAGAACGCCGTTGGCGGGCTCATTGACGGTCGCTTCAAGTTTCAGTTCGTTGCCGGCCGGATTGAAGACGATGTCGGCAACGGCACGGGCCTCGGGCCGGTCGCGCTGGGCCGCCGTTATGGCGAGCGCGATGCTCTCGTTGGTGGCGTTTACCTTGCCGCTCGCCGTCAGGAACTGGTCCTCGCCGGCGATTGCCTTGCCGATGACGATTTCCTTGAGGTCGATCGCATCGATCTTGACGTCGACCGGAAGCGCGAAGGTCGAGCGCACTTCCTTGGTTTCGGTCGAAGGCACCGGCAGGCGCTCGACGCGGATGGAGCCTGCCGAAATCGCCGCGGCGTCGAAGCGGAAGGACAAGAGGGCCGCGGGCGACCAGTTGAGCGAGAGATCGCGAACCTCCGCATAGATGCCCTCGCCATCGAACAGCGTCACGCTGCCGGCGGTGAACTGGCCGGTCAGAAGCGGGCTCGGGTCGGCAATCCGCACGATCTGGTCCGGGGTCGCCGCATATTTCTCGATCGCCCAGGCGACAAGGCGGGCGCCGGGAGTCGTGAAGCCGACGAAGGCGACGAGGAGAAGAGCTGCGACCGCAAGCGCGCCAAGCACATAAAGGCAATAGCGCAGCGTCGCGCGAAGGAAGCGGACGACGTGATTCATGATCTACCCATAACGCAACTTGTGTCGCTGCGGAATCTTTGCAGGCAGAAACTCCGGGCGCTCGTGCGAAATTTGCCGGCTGCGGCGCAGAAATCGGCTGGAACCGGCGCGGATCAGAAGGATTGGCCGATACCGGCATAGATGCCGTAGCTGGTGCCGCCGGGATATTTGTTGAGCGGCATCGCCACATCGAGACGGATCGGTCCGAACGGCGTCTGATAGCGAAGGCCGATGCCGGCGCCGGCGCGAATGTCGGAGAAATCGGGCGTGGTGCTGGCAGACACGGTGCCGGCGTCGATGAAGGGCACGATGCCGATCGTGTCGGTGATGGCGATGCGCGCCTCGACCGAAGTGTTGACATAGGAGCGTCCGCCGGTCTCGTCGTTGTTGCTGTTGCGCGGGCTGATCTCCTGGTAGGAATAACCGCGCACCGAGCCGCCTCCGCCAAGATAGAAGCGGCGGTTTGCCGGTATGTCGGCAAGGCCGTCGCCGCCGACCAGAACGCCCGCACCGATCCTGCCAGCAAGAACGAAACGCTTCTCGTCGCCGAGCGCTTGGTAACCCGATGCCGCTGCTTCGAAGGACGAGAAGAAGGTCTGGCCCTTGATCTCGTAGCTTGGTTTGGCGTTGACCAACGCCCGGTAGCCCTCGGTCGCGTTCAGCTTGTCATCGCGGGTGTCGCGCACATATTCGAGCGGAATGGCAGCTGTCAGGTAGGAATTGGAGCCGAAGGCGTCGTCGATATTCGCCCAGCTCAGCTCGCCGCCACCGGAAAAGGTGTCGGTCGGCGACAGTTCGAATGTGGCGCCGGCCGCACCGGTCAGGATCTTGGCGCGATAGGCATCGGGATCCTGGATGTTGGCCTTGAGGCTTGCGGTGAAGGTCGAGGCCGGACCGAAGGCGCCGGGCTTGGCAAAGAGGATGCCCGCGGAATAGTCGAGCTTATCGAGTTCCTGGGTCTCGCCGATACGGTCGATCGAGCCCTCGACACGCAGCGATTCCGCACGGCCGAACAGATTGCGGTGTCCCCAGTAGCCGGAAAGCCCGAGACCGTCCGTGGTCGAGACCTGGGCGCCGAAGCCGAAATACTTGTGCTTGCCCTCGGACACCTCGATCTTCATCGGGATCGAGCCGTCGGGCGAAAGCGTGTTGGCTTCCTTGATGGTCACGCTCGAGAACACGCCGAGTTGACGCAGCCGCTCGGACGCCTTGCGGATGTCCTCGGGCGAATAGGGGCGGCCCTCGTTGAGCCGCGAATAATCGCGAACAAACCCCGGATCGACGGTCTTGGTTCCGGAAACGCTGACTTCGCCAACGGGCGCCACCGGCCCGCTTTCGGCTGATATCACCACGTCGACGGTCGAATCTGCATGATCGGCAACGACGCTGCGCTCGGTCAGCTTGGCAAGCGGCCGTCCCTGCTCGCGCAGATCGTTGACGACCTTTTCGCCGGCCTTGATGATCCGCGTCGAATCCGCCCGGGTTCCGAGCGCGAGATCGTAGTCGGCGGGATTGAGGCCGGCGGCGTCGCCTTCGAACTTGACCGAGCCTAGCGAAAACACCGGGCCCGGCGTCACCCTGACGGTGACGGGTATGGCCTTGCCGTCAGGGAAAGATGGATCGGGTGGCAGGCTGTCGATGTCCTGACCATTGATCTGGATTGCGACGGTGCCGCCGTATCGGGCCTTCTCATAGAGTGCCGCCAGCAGGCGGTCGCGGTCGTCGCGGGCGCGGATCGCAAGGCCAAGGTTGCCTGAAACCGGTTTTTCCTGGCCCTGGACCAGCTGCGAGCTGTTCTCAAGCGCCTCTTTCAATTCCTTGTCGTCGGTACCGGCGTCGAAGGTGAGGGTGTAGTTGACGGGGTCGATGACCTGGGCCGCGTCCTCGTCACCCTCGAAAAACTTCATGCCGAAGATCTTGAACGCATAGGCCTTGGTGACGGACATCGGGCCGAGCGCGCACGAGGCGGCAACGGCGAGCGCAGTCGCTGCCTTCCAGTACGCAATACTCGACCGTGGTGGGGACATTCGCTTCCGCATCCCGTCTTAAGGCGACCCAATACAAACTGCCTTCATGCGGCGGGGTCACTATTGCATGCCTAAGGTTTTCCATCTGTTAACGATGACGGCCGGCCGCATCCACCCCTGAGGCCCAGATTCCGGGTCGATTTCCCTGAAAAAGAGCCGGAATGTTGTCAACGCAGCACAAAAACCGGGCGCCGCCGCCACAACGTCGGCGGTGGCTCCGTGCTCGGGATTGCCGTTTGCGGGGTGTCAGATGGTCGCGCTGATGCGGTTGAATGGGGTCAAGCCGGTTCGGGCAGGCCCTGCAAACGGGGAACCTGGGAGGCGATGATCACCAGGAACTGGATGAGGAACCCGGTCGCCGCGACCACGAGGCAAGCCTTGACGCCGAAGTGGGTGGCGACGAGAGCGCCGAGCGCCGCGCCGATCGGCCTTGCGCCGAATGTCGCCGTGGTAATGAAGGCTGAAACCCGCCCCAGCATCGCGTTTGGGGTGATGGCCTGCCTGAGCGTGAGGGTGGCGATCGACCAGAGAATCGGCCCCGCACCGAAGAGAAAGAAGCTCACTCCCGCAAGCGCGCCGAGGGGGAACCAGACCGTCAGCAGCATGACGACGGCGGCGAGCAGACCACCGAGCGGACCGAGCGCGATCATGACGCCGAAGGGGATACGGCGCGCAAGTGTCGGGGCGGCATAGGCTCCGATCATCATTCCGGCTCCATAGATGCCGAGCGTGACACCGACGCCCGTTGCCGTCAGTCCGAGTGTGCGGACAGCATAGGCGACATAGACCGCCTGCAGCACGAACCAGGATGTGTTGAACACGACCGCGGTGACAAGTATCGGCCGCAGGAGTGCATGGCGGCAAGGAAGCGTGCGCCTTCGATCAGGTCATCAAGCAGATTGCGTTGCGGCCCGGCCGCTTGCTCCTGTTCGCGAAGGCCGGCGAGCAGCACGACGGCGAGAAGGGAGAGCGTGGTGGCCGCAACATAGGCGAGCGAGGCACCGGTCCAGGCGATGATTGCTCCGCCGATTGCCGGACCACCGGAATAGGCGAGGCTGCGGGCAAGCTCCAGCCAGCGATTGGCGTCGGCGAGCTGCGTGCGCGGAACGATGGCCGGGATCAATGCCGGGGCGGCGACACTGTAGCAGACCGTTCCGATTGCGCCGACAAAACCCATGATCGCCAGAAGCGGCAGGGTGAGCATACCGCTCGCAATCAAAAGCAGAGTGGCGACCAGGGAGAGGGCACGCAGCATTTCCGAGAAGACCATTAGCATTCGCCGCGAGGCGCGGTCGACGAGCAGGCCGGCCGGAATGGAGAGCAGCAGAAACGGCAGCGTCTGGGCCATCTGCAGCCAGCCCGATTCCGCGGGGCCAGCCGAAAGCAGAAGGACTGCCGCAAGCGGTGCTGCGGCCAAGGCGATTTGCTCGGAGAATTGCGCAAACAGGTTGGACCAGGCGATGTGTTTGAAAGCTGGCGGCAAGGTAGTTGCAGGCGGTTTCAGCATGGAGTGGGCCTCGATCAAGCTATTTCGAGGCAGCTGACAGGATTGTGTTGTCGCGGGCCACCCGATTCCTGCGCGCTCGATACGGCTGCCGGGATCTGATGGCTGATCGGCAGATTGCCGAGACAGTCAGGAAAACGAAAACCCCTCACGGCAGGTGGCCATGAGGGGCGATGTTTCGTCCGGTCCGTCATTTGACAGGTGGACGTCGTGTCGATGTTGTCGACCGTCCTTGCGGCTTAGCGCGGGCAGGAGTCGATGTAGCGGCGGCCGTAGCGGTCGCGGTAGTAGCACTGGCCCGGCTGTTCGGTGACATGGCCGATGACCGCGCCCGAAACGCCGCCGATCGCAGCGCCCACAGCTGCGCCACGAACGTCACCGGTGATCGCGCCGCCGATGATCGCGCCCGAGACGGCGCCGATGCCGGCACCCTTTTCAGTCTGGGTGCAGCTCGCAACCGACAACGCAACCAGCACAAGTGCGATGGCTTTCTTCATTATTGTTCTCTCCGATCTCTACGGATTTCAGCCTGTCGCCTCGTCCGTCCCTGAGTGATTGGCGCAAAGACGAGATGTCTTTCTCCACTTGAACTTGCAAATTCAGAAAATAAACCGGCCGCTGTGAAAGTCTACAGGAGGTCTGGCGGATTCTCTTCGCCGCCAACATAATGATATCGTTCCTGAACGGGACATGAAGGCCCGATTTCAGCTAACACAACCATCACGCAAAATTTTTATCGCGCCTGACCCTTGGGCGGTTGCGACATTCCAAAAAAAGACAATGATACAAACAAGCCGCGGGAACCCGGAGGAGGGATATCGAGGCGAAGGGCATCGATAGCAGTTGGCGCGTACCTGGTCGCGTGAACAGATCATCACCCGGCTTACCGTTCGCGCTCGTGTTGGCATTGACCCACCCGGAGGAGCGAAATGGCGAAAATTACAATGACGGTCAACGGCCGTCAGGTGAGCGGTCAATGTGATGACCGGACGTTGCTGGTGCATTTCATTCGTGAGAACCTTGGGCTGTCCGGCACCCATGTCGGCTGCGACACGTCGCAATGCGGCGCGTGCGTCGTTCATATGGACGGAATGTCGGTCAAGAGCTGTTCCACCCTCGCTGCGCAGGCGGCGGGCTCACAGGTCACCACCATCGAAGGACTGGCCGCCAATGGCGAGCTGCACCCGGTGCAGGCCGCCTTCAAGGCCAATCATGGCCTGCAATGCGGTTTCTGCACACCCGGCATGGTGATGACAGCGGTCGACATGATCCGCCGGCATGGCGGGCAGCTCGATGAGGCGACCGTGCGCGCCGAACTCGACGGCAATATCTGTCGTTGCACCGGCTACCACAACATCGTCAAGGCGATCCTTGCGGCGGCAGCCGAGATGGGCGGCGCCCGCGTCGCTGCCGAATGAAGTCCGGCCCGCGGCGATGACGTTTCGCCGCGATCACATTTCACCGCAGGACTTTCGCTGGATATCTCGGGAGGAGATCGGCAATGGGCGTTGAAGGTATTGGCGCGCGGGTGGCGCGCAAGGAAGACAAACGGTTCCTGACCGGCAAGGGGCGCTATACGGACGACATGTCGGTGCCGGGCATGAAATATGCGATCTTCGTGCGCAGTCCCTATGCGCATGCGAAGATCAAGTCGATCGACGCGGCGGCGGCCAAGGCCATGCCCGGCGTGATCGGCGTGCTCGACGGCGAGCAACTGCTCGCCGACGGTATCGGCAATCTCATCTGCGGCTGGATGATCCATTCCAAGGACGGATCGCCGATGAAGATGGGCGCCTGGCGGCCGCTCGCGCACGAGACGGTGCGTTACGTCGGTGACGCCGTCGCCATCGTCGTTGCCGACAGCATTGCGGAAGCGAAGGATGCCGCCGAAGCCGTCGTCGTCGATTACCAGGAACTGCCCGTCGTCACCGATGCGACCAAGGCGCTGGAGCAGGGGCAGCCGCAGCTTCACCCGGAAGCACCCAACAACTTGATCTTCGACTGGCAGATCGGCGATGCCGCCGCCACCGACAAGGCGATCGCCTCGGCTGCGCATGTGACCGAGATCACTATCCACAACAACCGCCTGTCGCCGAACGCGATGGAGCCGCGCGCCACGCTCGGGATCTATGATGGCGGCGACGATCACTACACCTGCTACACCACCAGCCAGAACCCGCATGTGGCGCGGCTGGTGATGAGCGCGTTCTATAATGTCGCGCCCGAAAACAAGCTGCGTGTCATCGCGCCGGATGTCGGCGGCGGCTTCGGCTCGAAGATCTTTATCTATCCGGAAGAGGTCGTCTGTCTCTGGGCCTCCAAGTGTACCGGCGTGCCGGTGAAATGGACCTCCGACCGCACGGAAGCCTTCCTGACCGATGCGCATGGCCGCGACCACCACTCGAAGGTGAAGATGGCGTTCGATGCCAACAACCGGATCATCGGGCTGAAGGTCGATACGGTTGCCAATCTCGGCGCCTACATGTCGTTGTTCTCCTCGTCGGTGCCGACCTATCTCTATGCGACGCTCCTGTCGGGCCAGTACGACATACCGGCGATCCACGCCAATGTGCGCACCGTCTACACCAACACTGCCCCGGTCGATGCCTATCGCGGCGCTGGCCGCCCGGAAGCGACCTATCTCCTGGAGCGCACCATGGAGACGGCGGCGCGAGAGCTTGGAGTTTCGCCGGCGGAACTCCGGCGGATCAACTTCATCCGCACCTTCCCGCACCAGACGCCCGTCATCATGAATTACGATGCCGGCGATTACGAAACCTCGCTCAATGCCGCGATGCAGGCCTCCGACTGGAACGGGTTTGCTGCCCGCAAGGCGGAAGCCGCTAAACGCGGGATGAAGCGCGGCATTGGCATGAGCTGCTATATCGAGGCCTGCGGCATCGCGCCGTCGGCGGCGGTCGGCTCGCTCGGTGCCGGCGTCGGTCTCTGGGAATCGGCCGAGGTCCGAGTCAATGCCGTCGGCACCATCGAGGTTCTGACCGGGTCGCACAGCCACGGGCAGGGGCATGAAACCACCTTCGCCCAACTGGTCGCCGATCGCTTCGGCGTGCCGATCGACAGCGTCAACATCGTCCACGGCGACACCGACAAGGTGCAGATGGGCATGGGCACCTACGGCTCGCGCTCGGGGGCGGTCGGCATGTCGGCCGTCGTCAAGGCGCTCGACAAGGTTGAAGCCAAGGCGAAGAAGATCGCCGCCCACCTGATGGAGGCGGATGAAAGCGACATCGTCATCGAGAACGGCGAACTCAAGGTCGCCGGCACCGACAAGACGGTACCGTGGTTCCAGATGGCGCTTGCCGCCTATACCGCCCACAACCTGCCGCCGGGCATGGAGCCGGGGCTGAAAGAGGGCGCGTTCTACGATCCGGCCAACTTCACCTTCCCCGCCGGCTGCTACATCTGCGAAGTGGAGGTCGATCCCGATACGGGGCAGACCAAGATCATCCAGTTCGTCGCCGCCGACGATTTCGGCAACATCATCAACCCGATGATCGTCGAGGGGCAGGTGCATGGCGGCCTGGCGCAGGGCATCGGCCAGGCGCTGCTCGAGGGCGTTCACTACGATCCGGCAAACGGCCAGCTCTTGACGGCAAGCTACATGGATTATGCCATGCCGCGGGCCGACGACCTGCCGTCATTCACGGTCTCGACCTCGAACACGCCCTGCCCGAACAATCCGCTCGGGATCAAGGGCTGCGGCGAGGCCGGCGCCATCGGCTCGCCGCCGGCGCTGATCAACGCCATCACCGACGCCATCGGCAACAACCGGCTGACGATGCCGGCGACGCCGCAAAAGGTGTGGGCTGCCGCCCATGCCGCAAACTGAGCGGGAGGACGTGTCATGTACGAGACCCATTATCACCGGGCGTCCTCTATCCAGGATGCCGTCAAACTCAAGCAGGCCGCAGGCGAGGGCAAATATCTCTCCGGCGGGATGACGCTGATCCCGACGATGAAGCAGCGGCTTGCCGCACCGACCGACCTCATCGATCTCAGGCATGTCGCGGAAATGAAGGGCATCAAGGTGACGGGGCGAACCGTGAGGATCGGTGCTGCGGCCACCCATTTCGACGTGGCGTCCTCCGCCGAGCTGGCGGCCGTGTGCCCGGCGATCTCAGGGCTTGCCAGCCATATCGGCGACCCGCATGTGCGCCACATGGGCACGATCGGCGGCTCCATCGCCAACAACGATCCGGCTGCCGACTACCCTTCGGCGATGCTGGCGCTCGATGCGACCATTGTCACCGATAGGCGGGAAATTGCCGCCGGCGATTTCTTCACCGGTCTTTTCGAGACCGCGCTCGAAGACGGCGAACTGGTGACCGCGATCGCCTTCGAGGCTCCGGCAAAGGCAGCCTACCAGAAGTTCGCCAACCCGGCCTCGCGCTACGCCATGACCGGCGTCTTCGTCGTGCGCCGGGACAATGGCGATGTTCGCGTCGCGGTGACGGGGGCCGGATCGAGTGGCGTCTTCCGGCACAAGGACATGGAGGCGGCGCTTTCGTCGCAGTGGTCGCCGGATGCGCTTGCCAATGTGCCGGTCGACGCTTCCGACCTGCTTTCCGACATCCACGCGGATGCCGCCTATCGCGCCAATCTGGTCAAGGTGATGGCAAAACGCGCGGTGGCTGCAGCATGAGCAATGCGGGCCTGTCTTGATGCGTCAAAAAGGGCGGTTTCGGCCGCCCTTTTTTCGTCCAAGCTTGACTTCGATCAAGCTTGGAGGGATTTACATGCGCTAAGGCTTTCTTTGGAACGGTTCAAAACTAGAGGCCTTTTGCCGCAGGCGGCGGCCGCGTCGCATTGCGGGGTTGACCCCCGGTCGCTTTGAATCAAAAAAAGCGGCAGGGCACTGGAGAAGATGATGGATTTCGAGAATTTCTTTAAAACCGAGCTGGACGGGCTGCATCAGGAAGGTCGCTACCGGGTTTTCGCCGATATCGCTCGCCATCGCGGCAACTTTCCGAAGGCCGCGCGCCACACGGCTGAAGGCATTCAGGAAGTCACCGTCTGGTGTTCCAACGACTATCTCGGCATGGGCCAGCACACCATCGTCACCGAGGCGATGAAACGCGCCATCGACGAATGCGGCGCCGGTGCCGGCGGCACCCGCAACATTTCCGGAACCAACCACTACCATGTGCTGCTCGAGCGCGAGCTCGCAGATCTGCATGGCAAGGAATCGGCGCTTCTGTTCACCTCGGGTTACGTGTCCAACTGGGCCGCCCTTGGAACGCTCTGTTCGAAGATTCCCGGTGTCATCGTCTTCTCAGACGCCGGGAACCACGCTTCGATGATCGAGGGGATTCGTCATTCCAAGTGCGAACGCGTCATCTTCAAGCACAACTCGGTGGCCGACCTCGAAGCCAAGCTTGCCGCAGCCGATCCGCGCGCGCCGAAGATCATTGCCTTTGAATCCGTCTATTCGATGGATGGCGACATTGCCCCGATCAAGGAGCTCTGCGATCTCGCCGACAAATACGGCGCGATGACCTATCTCGACGAAGTGCACGCCGTCGGCATATACGGCCCGCGTGGCGGCGGTATCGCCGAGCGCGAAGGCCTGATGCATCGCCTCACCGTCATCGAAGGCACGCTCGGCAAGGCCTTCGGCGTCATGGGCGGCTACATCACCGGCTCGACGGCGCTTTGCGATTTCATCCGCTCCTTTGCTTCGGGCTTCATCTTCACGACGGCGCTGCCACCGACGCTTGCGGCCGGTGCGCTTGCCTCCATCCGTCATCTGAAGGAAAGCCAGATCGAACGCTTCGCCCATCAGGAGCGCGTGCGCCGGCTGCGCTCGCTGCTCGACCAGCGCGGCATTCCGCATATGCCGAACCCGAGCCATATCGTGCCGGTCATGGTCGGCGACGCCGCCAAGTGCAAGTGGATCTCCGACCTGCTGCTCGACCATTTTGGCGTCTATGTGCAGCCGATCAACTACCCGACGGTGCCGACGAAGACCGAGCGCCTGCGCATCACTCCGACGCCGCTGCATTCGGATGCCGATATCGACCATCTGGTCGGCGCGCTGCATTCGCTGTGGTCGCGCTGCGCGCTGGCACGGGCCGTCGCGTAAGGCTTCACTTATCTTTCGAGAAATCTGCCCCTAACCTTCTCTCCGCGT
Source organism: Ensifer canadensis (assembly GCF_017488845.2). NCBI lineage: Bacteria > Pseudomonadati > Pseudomonadota > Alphaproteobacteria > Hyphomicrobiales > Rhizobiaceae > Ensifer > Ensifer canadensis. The sequence goes on along the minus strand of NZ_CP083370.1, from coordinate 3,334,478 downwards.
GCGGGGAGAAAGTGGCGGCAGCCGGATGAGGGGCGGGAACGCCCGATCAGCAAACTATCGGATCAGCCCGGCAGCCAGTTGTCGGGCTTTTTCGTCGGCGGCAAAGACATCGTCCATGGTGACGGCCGCAGGCAGGTCCGAGAGCTTGTCCATTACCTGCTCGACAATTTCGGCCATGTCCAGGAACCCGGCCCGACCGGCGATGAAGGCTTCCAGCGCCGTCTCCTTGGCGCCGTTCAGCACGGCCCCCTGCACGCCGCCCTGTTCCATGGCGCGGCGCGCCAGGCGGATTGCCGGAAACCTGATTTCATCGGGCGCTTCGAAATCGAGGCGCGACAGCTTGGCGAAGTCGAGCCGTTCGATCGGCAGGTCGCAGCGGCTGGGATAGGAGAGCGCATAGCCGATGGCGGTGCGCATGTCGGGGCAGCCGAGCTGCGCCAGCACCGAGCCATCGGTGTAGCCGACCATCGAGTGGATGACCGACTGCGGATGCACGATCACCTCGATCTGCTCCGGCCTGAGGCCGAACAGGTGCTTGGCTTCGATCATCTCCAGCGCCTTGTTGAACATCGAGGCGCTGTCGATCGAGATCTTCAGACCCATCGACCAGTTCGGATGGGCGCGGGCGACGTCGGCCGTCACGTGGCGCATCTCTTCGAGTGTCTTGGTGCGGAAGGGGCCGCCGGAGGCTGTGAGGATGATGCGCTCGACGGCATGGCGCTGGTGCTCTTCCAGCACCTGGAAGATGGCGTTGTGTTCGCTATCGACCGGCAAGAGGCGGCCGCCGCCCTTCCTGACCGCTTCGATGAACAGGCTGCCGGCGGAAACCAGGCATTCCTTGTTGGCAAGCGCGATGTCGGCGCCGCGGCTTGCGGCGGCCAGCGTCGGGGCAAGTCCGGCATTGCCGACGATTGCCGCCATCACCCAGCCGGCGTCGCGCTCCGCCGCCTCGATCAGGCCGCTCCTGCCTGACGCAACCTCAATGCCGGTGCCGGAGAGCGCTGTCTTCAGGCTGGCGTAATGGCTGTCGTCGGCGGTAACGGCAAGCTCTGCGCCGTGGACAATCGCCTGCTGCGCCAGCAGCGGAATGTTGCCGTTTCCGGTCAGAGCGACGATCTCGAAACTGTCGCGACCGCCCAGCCGCTCGACGACATCGAGCGTATTGGTGCCGATGGAGCCGGTCGAGCCCAGGATCGTCAGTCGGCGCTTCGCGTTTTCGCGGGATGCCATGCCAATTCCCATGTTCTTGTTCGTTCTTCCAGCCTTACAGCGGGGCGGGGGCGCAAGCGCCCGGCCGAGCGCCTAACGCTCGCTCCGACAGAGGGAAGCCGCGTTTTGGTTTTGCCGAAAACCGATGCCGATCTTCATTGTATGCGCTAGGCTCTACAGGCGAAATCGACGTGCAACAAGGGCGCGGTCTTCAATCCGGCGTGTGATCGGGCTAAGAATCGGACGACGAGTCGAAGCGCGAAGGAGTTCCCGATGCTGAAAGTCGCCACCGCCCTTTCCTGCGCCTGCGTGCTGATCGAAATGGCCTCAATGCAGACGGTCGCTGCCGAAAACGTGCCGCAACAGCTTGTCGGCATCTGGCTTGCCGAAGATATCGCCGGCCGCGGGGTGATCGACAATCTTCAGTCGACGCTGGAGATCCGCGACGATGGAACCTATGGCGGCATGGCCGGCTGCAACCACTTTACCGGTACTTTCAGCCTTTCCGGTGCGAAGATCACCTTCGGCCCGGCGGCCTCGACCCGCAAGATGTGCGTGCCGGCGGTGATGGATCAGGAACAGAAATTCCTGGCGGCACTGCGCACCGAGCTTTCCTGGGATGTCGAAGGGTCGAAACTGATCCTCGGCAAGTCGGCCGGCGCGCCGGCGCTGACGCTGGCGTCGATGGCAGCGGGCGGATCGGGCAGTGTCGATGTCACGATTTCGGTTCCGGGGGCAGAGACCGTCGATCGCCAGTCGGCGCGCTATGACTGCGGCGGCAAGACGGTCGAAGCCGAATACATCAATGCCGGCCCGGCCTCATTGGTGACCTTCACCCTCGACGGCAACTTCACCGTCGCCTCTAACGTGATTTCCGCATCGGGTGCCAAGTATGCCGGCGGCCAGTATATCTGGTGGACGAAAGGTGACGAGGCAACGCTCTACGATGCGACGAAGGGCGAGAATGATGCCGGGATCGCCTGCAAGGCGGCCGGCTGACACCCTTCTCCCGATCTTCCATGCAATCAACGCTGATGAGCCAGTCGTGCGCGGCATGATCGCCGCGAGCTCTGATTTCGTGTGCGCGGAACTGCTGCCAGTCGGCAGGGACGGAGGCCGGAACCCAGCCTTATCTAAATAAGTATTTGCCAGTATTGGAACTTTTCGGCTCGCCTCATAGTTACAACTCAGACGACTTCGCGTCGCCTTGAAAAGGGAGTTTGTCTATGGGGCTTCTTATCAGCATTCTGATCACGTTCCTCGTCATCGTGCTCGTGCTTTATCTGGTTCAGCGCCTGCCGCTGGACGGCCGGGCGAAACAGATCGTGCAGGCTATCGTGCTCGTTATCGGTATCATCTCGCTGTTGAAATATCTGGCCGTCTTCTGACGCAGACGCCGACCTCAGTGGTTAGCATGGTCCGACAAGGCCGCCGGCTCCATCCTCGGAGCGGCGGCTTTTTTGCGCCGGGCATGATTTCGATGCTGACAAAAGCTGACAGTGGCACGCGCTAGCTTGCGACCATCGAACAACGGAGATGATCGACGATGCTGACCCCGAACCTCATCCTGCTTTACGTGGAAGATCCTGAACAGAGCGCCGCCTTCTACACACGGCTGCTTGGCCGTGGGCCGGTTGCGGCCTTTCCGGCCTACGTCGCCTATGCCCTCGATAACGGCCTGAACTTCAGCCTCTGGTCCACCAAGGCCGCGAACTTCGTCTCCTCCGGTTCGGGCCACCGGATGGAGATCGCCTTCATGGTCAAGGACGACGCCGAGGTCGAGCGGCTTTACGCGGAATGGCGCAAGGCTGGGATCCCGATCGAGCAGGACCTGATGACCGCCGTCTTCGGCCGCACCTTTGTCGCGCTCGATCCCGATGGCCATCGCCTGCGCGTCTGCACGCCAGACAAGTGACGGCGCGGTTTTAAGCGCCCGCTTTCTACACTTGCACGAAGTGCTCCGCCGAAATCTGGCGGTACTGCCGCTCGCCCACGACATAGTCGGGCGCGCGCATCGGGCTCTTGATCTCGTCGCTGGCGACATTGCGCCTGGTGTGCCGCCGGGTCGGATCGGCGATCGGCACGGCTGCCATCAGCTTGCGGGTGTAGGGGTGCTGCGGGTTTTCGAAGATATCGGTGCGCGGGCCGATCTCGACGATCTCGCCGAGATACATTACCGCGACACGGTGGCTGACGCGTTCGACGACGGCCATGTCGTGCGAGATGAAGAGATAGGCAAGGCCGAGGCTCGCCTGCAGGTCGAGCAGAAGGTTGATGACCTGCGCCTTGATCGAGACGTCGAGGGCCGAGACCGATTCGTCGGCAACGATGACCTTCGGATCGAGCGCCAGCGCCCGCGCAATGCAGACACGCTGGCGCTGTCCGCCGGAGAATTCATGCGGGTAGCGCGCGGCCATGTCGGCCTGCAGGCCGACGCGCTCCAGCAGGTCGGCGACCTTGTCGCGGGCCTGGCTCGCGGTGCCGAGCTTGTGCTCGAGATAGGGTTCGGCGATCGCAGCCCCCACGGTCATGCGAGGATTGAGGCTGGCGAAGGGATCCTGGAAGATCATCTGCATGGTCCGGCGCATTTCGCGCAAGCGTTTGCGATCCATGGCCAGCACGTCCTGGCCGTTGAGAACGACCGACCCGCTCTGCGGTTCGATCAGCCGCATGATGGCGCGACCGGTGGTCGACTTGCCGCAGCCGGATTCGCCGACGAGCGACAGCGTTTCGCCCGGCTGCAGGCTGAAGGAGACGTTTTCGATGGCGTGCACGCGGCCCTGCAGCTTGCCGAGCAGCCCGGCATGAATGTCGAAGCGCTTGACGAGGTTTTTCACCTCAAGGATCGGGCGGGTCTGAGCGACCGTGCTCGTTCCCTCGGCCGGCGTATCCGGCAGGCCAGTGACGCTGTCGATAACAGGAAAACGCAGCGGCTGCGGCTTGCCCTTCATCGAGCCGAGCATCGGTACGGCCGAGAGAAGTGCGCGGGTATAGGGATGTTTGGCGCGCAGGAAGATGTCGTCCGTCCGGCCGGTTTCCACCGCTTCGCCGCGGAACATCACCACGGTGCGGTCGGCGATCTCCGCAACCACGCCCATGTCGTGGGTGATGAACAGGACGGACGTTCCTTCCTCCTCCTGCAGCACCTTGATGAGGTCGAGGATCTGTCCCTGGATCGTCACGTCGAGGGCGGTCGTCGGCTCGTCGGCGATCAGGAGCTTCGGACGGCTGGCAAGCGCCATGGCGATCATGACGCGCTGGCGCATGCCGCCGGAGAAGCGGTGCGGGTATTCGTCGAAACGGGAAGCGGCCGACGGGATCCTGACCTTGTCGAGCAGGCGAATGGTCTCGGCCTTCGCTTCCGCCTTGCTCATCGGTCGATGGCAGAGCAGCGCTTCGGAAATCTGGTCGCCGATGGTGAACAGCGGGTTCAGGCTGGTCATCGGCTCCTGGAAGATCATCGCCACTTCGTTGCCGCGCACGCGACGCATGTCGCTTTCCGGCAGATCGAGGATGTTGCAGCCGCCGAGCATGACTCGCCCTTCGGTTCGGCTCATGTCCTTCTGCAGCAGGCGCATGATCGAAAGGGACGTCACGCTCTTGCCCGAGCCGGATTCACCGACGATCGCCACCGTCTCTCCCGGCATGACCGAGAACGAGATGTCCCGCACCACAGGCTTCCAGGCGCCGTCGACCAGAAACGAGGTTGTCAGGTTCTCGACCGAAAGCACAGCTTTCGACGGATCGGTGGCAGCGTCGGTGCGGGTCATGTCTCACATTCCTTGTCGTTCTGCACGGGGTGGGCGGATCGGTCTCAGTCGGGCCAGCGCAACAGGCCGGCGAAGCGGCGGGCATTGCGCTCATGAAGCGGCGTGGCGATGATCTCGTTGGAGCTGCGCGCCTTTGTCAGCTCCTCGGAAAGGCGGTCTGCCACGATGGTTTCCTGGCCGGGGTGCAGGTTGCAGGGGTCGAGATAGAAGTAATTGTGCTCGACCTCGTGGTCGCGCACGATGATCGGCGGCTGACCGCGCGCCAGCGCATCGGCGAGATCCCAGGCGGTGATGTGGGCTTCCTGCGGATCGATGGTGACGCGCAGGCGGTCGAGCGGATTGCCGGTCGGGTCAGCTTCGATCACGTGCTTGACGCCCGGGCGGCCGTCGAGCGTGTCGCGCCAGAGATGGAGATAGCCGGCCTCGCGGTCGCGGATCCCCTGGTGGTCGCGCGTTTCCCAGGCGATGAGGGCTGCCATCACGCCGAGCATGCTTTCCTTGCCGACCTTCATGCCGCGGCCGATGCCGAGGTTCTGCAGGAAGGCGTTGCGCACCAGCGTCTTTTCGCCGGCGACGATGCCGGAGGTCGGGCCGCCCAGGAATTTGTGACCGGAATAGAGGACGATGTCCGCGCCCTGTTCGAGGAAGATCTTCAGATCATATTCGGATGCGGCATCGACGATGACCGGCACGCCCTTGGCATGGCAGGCCTCGGCGAATTCCTTGAGCCCGATAAGGCCGTACTGAACCACATGGTGGGAGACGACATAGATGGCAGCCGCCGTGCGCTCGTTGATGGCGCCTTCGATGTGATAGCGATAGGCCGACGTCGCCTGGCCGACGAGCACCGGCTTGCCGCCGGCAATGCGGATCGCCTGGTCGACCGGCGCACCATAGCTGACGACATGGCCCATCTGGATGATGACTTCGTTCTTCAAGCCCGTGGCATCGGGCAGGCGCTCGATCGCGGCGAGGTCGTTGCCGGTCATGGTGCCGGCGACTGCAAGGCTGATGCCGGCGGAGCAGGAGGCGGTGATGAAGCCGGCCTCGGCGCCCGTCAGCCGGGCAATCACCGGGCTGATCTTGCGCTGCAGGTCGTTGATCTCGACGAATTGCGGCAGTATGCCTGTCATCGCGGCGATCGCTTCCGGAACCACGATCGATGCGCCGAGGCTGGTCATCGTGCCGGATACGTTGATAACGGGCCGAAGTCCGAGAGCTTCGCGGATGTCGCGGTCAGGCATGGTGGTCTCCATATGATTTTCTGGCAGTCGGAACAGGTTAAGCTATTCCGTTTTCGCGGAATATCTACCATAGTAATGAGATATGAACGGGCCGTTTCGGATCGCCGAACCGGCCGTTGTCGCGGGTGAGACGGAAAGCCGTTGCTGACCGCCCATCTGATGCGAATTTCGAATTGCATGGGAGTAGACCCTTGGACAAGACGACGATTGCCGCCGAAGCCGGCGACGACATGGAGCCGACCGGCAAGACCCGCCGTTCGCGCGTAAGCGGCATGGATCGGGCATTGCAGGTGCTCGACTTCCTCTACGAGACCGGTTCTCCGAGCGGCGTCTACGCGATTGCCAAAGCGGTCGGCGCGCCGCTGTCGACGGCCTATGTCATCGTCGACGACATGGTGGAAAAGAACCTGCTCAGCCGCGATGCCGACGGCCAGGTCTGGCTCGGTGACAGGCTCTACCATTACGGTCTCGCCTATGCGCGCTCGCTCGATTTCCTCGGCGTGGCGACGCGGGAGATGCATGATCTCGGTCGCGAGGTTGCCGAAACCATCCAGCTCTGCGGTCGCGACGGCGACTACATGCAGGTGCTCGCCATGGCGGACGGCCCCGGCCATTTCCAGGTGACATCCAGGGTCGGCACCCGGGTGCCGCTTAACTGGACGGCCTCCGGACGATTGCTGGTCGGCCATCTGCCCTCCGACGAGAGGTTGGAGCTGTTCCGCCGTTGCGCCCGCACATCGCCGACGGGCCGGGCCGATGTAGATCCGGCCGCACTGTCGAGCCAGGCCGAGACGGCGCTTGCCGCCAAGCTTTCGATCCAGGCCGGTGAATCCGACTATGCGGTCGCCTGCGTCGCCGCCCCGATCCTCGACGACAAGGGCAGTTGCGTCGCGACCATCTCCATCGTTCTGCCCGAACAGAAGATCGTCGACGATCGCAACTTCTACGCCGATCACGTCAGGGTTTCCGCCGAGCGGATCGAGAAGATGATGGGCTGGCGCAGCCATTGATCCGACCTCCCTTAAACCGTCACTCGTGAAGCGAGACGATCGCTTCGATCTCGACGGTGATGTTGCCGGGAAGCGATCCGAAACCGACGGCCGAGCGGGCATGCTGCCCCGCTTCGCCGAAGACGTCGATCAGCAGGTCGGAGCAACCATTGATCACCTGCGGATGATCGGCGAAGTCCGGTACGGCGTTGACCATGCCGAGGAGCTTGACGATGCGCTTGACGCGGCCGAGATCGCCGAGCGCATCATGCATCACCGCCAGCAGATTGATGCCCGTCAGCCGCGCGTGCTCATAGGCGCTTTCAACGTCGACGTCGGCGCCGACCTTGCCGGCATGCAGGTGGCCGTCGACCTCGCGCGGGCCCTGTCCGGAGAGGTAGAGAATGTTGCCCTCCTGAACATGGGTGACGAAGTTGGCGATCGGCGGCGGTGCCGGGGGCAGGTCGATGCCGAGGGCTGCAAGCCTCTGGTAGGGCGAAGCCGGCACACGGCCCTTGGTCTTATGGTCCAAACTGTTCACGCGATATCCTGCCAGTTTCTGTGTTCTGTGATGGTTCAACGGTAGCTGAAGCCGTGGCTGTGGTCGGGGCATTCGACATGCTGCGGCTGGTATCTGTTTGCCGCCACGACGTCCGTGCCCATGAGCGCATATCGCGGCTCGAAGAGGCGGTTGAGATGCGCTTCGGCTCCAAGTGAATCGAAGACGCGCAGTTCGGAATCGACGAGATCGAAGAGGGTGAACTCGGCGCGCGCGCCGACGGTCAGAAGCCCGTCCATCGGCAGGCGAATGACCGAGGCCGGAGCCTGCGTCACGGCCTCGACGACCTTTTCGAACTGCATGCCGACGCTCAAGAGCTTCGACATGGTGGTGCCGAGGTCCCAGACTGACTGGTTCATGCTGCGCAGGTGCACATCGGTGGAGATCGAGAAGGGCAGCAGGCCGCGGGCGATGGCGACTTCCGCGACGCGGAACGAAAACGACGCGCCGCCATGGCCGATGTCGAGCCGGATGCCTTCGCCGGCGCAGCGCTCGGCAAGCTCGAACAGGTCTTCGTCCTCGATGATGCTACTGCCGGCCTTGCCGTTGAAGCAATGGGTGACGATGTCGCCGGGGCCGAGGATTTCAAGCACTTCGTCATAGAGCGCCGGCGGTTCGCCAACATGCACCATCATCGGGATCTTGAGGATCTTGGCGATCTTCTTGCCGAGCTTGACCGGGGTTACGCCCCAGGAGCCGGTGATCACGTGGCTGGCGCGCACTTTCAGGCCGACGATATGCTCGCGGTTTTCCTGGTAGCAGGCGATGATGCGGTCGATGTCAATCGAGCGGATGTCGCTGAGCTCGCTGACGCGGTTGCAGGCGACGAGGCCGATCGAGCCGAGATTGAGGAAGGCCTTGATGCGCTCGCGCGCCGGCTCGATGATGTATTCGCGAAAACCATGGAAGTTGGCTTCGCCGGCCGAACCGGCGTCGACGATGGTGGTGACGCCGCGCTCCATGCCGCAGAGTTGCGGCCGGACCGAAATGTCGGTGCCGCCATGCCAGACATGGGCGTGCAGATCGATCCAGCCGGGCGAAATCCAGGCACCCTTGCCGTCGATGCGCTGGGTGCCTTCAGGCGCCGACAACTGGCTGCCGATGCGGGCAATGGTGCCGTCGCCACCGATCAGGATGTCGACGGTTTCGCTCGGTGCCGCCATGCCGAAGGCGACGGGCTTCACGTTGCTGATCAGCACGGGGCTGGTGCTACGGGTTGCGGTGGGCATGGATCACAGGTCCTTTCTGAGGCGGGGGTCGAGCATGTCGCGCAAACCATCGCCAACCATCTGCAGGGACAGAACCGAAAGCACGATGGCGATGCCGGGAAACAGCGTCACCCAATCGGCCTGTCCGATATATTGCCGGCCCGAGGCGATCATCGTGCCCCAGGTCGGGATCTCAGGACTGACGCCGACGCCGAGGAAGGAAAGCCCGGCTTCGGCCAGCATGGCATGGGCAAACAGGAACGTGCCCTGCACCAGGATCGGCGAGAGCAGGTTGCGCAGCACATGCCGCGTCATGATGTGCGGCGTCGAGATGCCGAGCGCGCGAGCCGCCTCGACATAGGGCAGCTCGCGGATCACCAGCGTCGAGGCGCGCACCACCCGCGCCAGCCGCGGCGCGTAGACGACGCTGAGCGCGACGATCACCGTCGTCAGCGACGGGCCGAGGGCGGCGACGAGCGCGATCGCCAGCAGGATATCGGGAAAGGCCATCATCGCGTCGATCAGGCGGGCGATCGGCGCGTCGAGCTTCGGAAAGAAGCCGGCGACGAGGCCCATGACGACACCGACGATCGTTGCGAGCGTGACGACGGCGGCGCCGACGAGCAGCGAAAGCCGGCCGGCATAGAGCGTGCGCGAAAACACGTCGCGCCCGAATTCGTCAGTGCCGAAGAACCATTGCAGGCTCGGCGGCGACAGGCGGTTGACGATCGACAGCTTGCCGGGCGCATAGGGCGCGATCAGCGGCGCGAAGACGGCCAGGAGCACGAAGACGACGAGAACGAAGAGACCGAAGGCAACGGTCTTGCGCTTGAGCAGGCGGCGCAGGAACTTGGCACGCTCGCTTGCGACAGGGGTTGATACGGTGGCGGTCATCAGTAGCGAACCCTTGGATCAACGAGGAGATAGAGCATGTCGATCGCGAAATTGATCAGCACGTAAAGAGCGGCGATGACGAGCAGCGCGCCCTGGATCACAGGGTAGTCGCGCCTGAGCACGGCGGAGACGACGAGATTGCCGACGCCCGGAAGGCCGAAGACGGTTTCTGTGACGACGGCGCCGGAGATCAGAACCGCGGCGGTGAGACCGATGATGGTCAGGATCGGGATGAGGGCATTCTTCAGCGCGTGTTTCATTACCACCTTGCGTTCGCCGAGACCCTTGGCGCGGGCGGTGCGGATGAAGTCGTCGCCGAGCACATCGAGCATCGAGGCGCGGGTAAAGCGCAGGATCAGCGCCGAGGAGACGACCCCGAGCGCAATGGCCGGCAAGGTCAGATGGTACATGCGCTCTGCGAAGGATGAACCCGGCCCGCCGTAACCCGAAACCGGGAACCAGCCGAGGCGGACCGCGAGGAACTGGATGAGGATCAGGCCGAGCCAGAAGCTCGGAATGCTGGCGGCAAGCATCGCCAGCGTGGTGGCCGCCTGGTCGACGAAGGAGCCGCGGCGGTAGGCGGCGTAGATGCCGATCGGCAGCGCAATGCCGCTGGCGATCAGAATCGAGAACAGGGTCAGGAAGAAGGTCGGCTCGGCACGCTCGGCAAGCGCCGAAGTGACCGGCTGGTTGAGGAAGATCGACTGGCCGAGATCGCCCTGCAGCAGCTGCCCGATATTGTAGACATATTGCAGGCCGAGCGACTGGTCGAGACCAAGCTTGGTGCGCAATTCGGCGATGTCTTGCTGCGTCGCTTCCGGTCCGAGCATGACGGCGGCGGGATCGCCGGGTGTCACGCGGACGATGACGAAGACAATGGTGACGACGAGCGCCATGACCACGATCATGCCGAACAGGCGCTGGAGAATATAGCGTATCATGGGTGCCTCGAACTTCTTCCGCACGGGCACTGGCAAGGCAGCGCCGGGCTATCCGGCGGGCAGCAATCCGTGAAGGGAAAGACCGCCCGCCGAAGGCTTCAAGTGGATGAAAGCTTACTTCTTGATCGAAGCGTTCCAGAAGTAGGGCCACGGCGCGGGGGAGACGCCGTCAAGCGTCTTGGTCTTTGCCGACAGGGCGTTGAAGTCGCCGATCTTGATGAACGGCACTTCCTCGTAGATCACCTTCTGGACGTCGGCCCAGAGTGTGACGCGCTTGCCAGCATCCGATTCGGCGTTGAAGGCATCGACGGCCTTGGCGCGGGCCGGCGTATCCCAGTTTCCGGGCGCCTTGGTCGACATCATGCCGATCAGCGCCGGTTCCGGCAGGAACGGGCTGTGGGTGATATAGATATCCCAGAGTGTCGGGTCGGCGCGGCGCTGGGTGAGCGTTGCCCAGTCGACCACCTGCAGATCGACGGTGAAGCCCGCGAGCTTCAGATACTCGGCGGCGACCTGTGCCATTTTGTAGTGGAACTCGTACTGGCGGCTGGTCAGGATGCGCAGCGGCTCACCCTTGTAGCCGGTAGCCTTCAAGAGTTCGCCTGCCTTTTCCGGATCGGCGACATTGTAGCCGCCTTCCGTGCCGGCTTCGGTGCGCCAGACATACTGCGCCGGGTAGAGGGCGGCATCGAGCGCGTAGAAGTCGGTGCTGCCGAAGGCGGCCGCCATCATGTCTTCCATGCTGAGTGCGGCGCGGATCGCCTTGCGCAGTTCCAGATTCTTGGTCATGCCGTTGCCTGAGTTGAGGACAAAGACAGGCCAGCCGAAAGGCTGCAGCATCACAGGTTCGGAAGCGCTCGAGCCTTTCACCCGTTCGAAGGATTCGACCGGCAGCGAATCGACGTAGTCGTACTGACCGGAGACGGCGGCCTCGACACGGGTGTTCGGGTCGGGAACCGGCACGAAGCGGATCTCGTCGGCATACTGGTGACGCGCGCCGCCATAACCGTTGCTTTCGCCCTCGGGCGAGACATAGCCGTCGTAACGCTCAAGCTGGATGTACTGGTCGGCCTTGCGCTCCTTGAGCTTGTAGGGGCCGGTGCCGACGAAATCGACCATCGGCTCAGCCTGCTTTTCCGAAGGCAGTACGATTGCCGCGGAATTGTTGAAGGCGAGCAGCGAGACCAGCGGCGCATAGGGGGTGTTGAGCGAGATCTTGACCGTGGTCGGGTCGACGGCCTCGATGCCGGCGATCGTCGTTGCCGTCTGCTTGCCGCGCGAGGCGGTCTTCGTCCAGCGCTCGAGCGAGGCGACGACGTCGGTCGTATCCATGTCGGTGCCGTCATGGAACTTGACGCCGGAGCGCAGCTTGATCGTGTAGGTTTTGCCGTCGGCGCTGATTTCCGGCATGGCCACAGCCAGAAGCGGCGTCGGCTTCCAATCCTTGTCGAAGGTGTAGAGCGTCTCGAACATATGCTGCGAGACGATGCCGACCAGGTCGGCCGTCGAAGCCATAGGGTCGAGCGTCGGCGGCTCGCCGACCGTGGCGACGTTGATGACGCCGCCCTTTTCCTGCGCGAAGGCGAAGGACGAGGAGGCGATGAGTGCCGTTCCCAGAAGCAGTGCAATCCTTGCTGATTTCATCTTATGTTCCTCTCTTATAGTTATATCATAGTTATGTACTAAGATACTTTATATTGGAATGATAAGGTCAGCCTTACGGAAATGTCAAGCCGCAGCCAAAACCGACGGTCATCATGGCAGCGGGGCCGGCGACGCTGATCAGTCAGGGGAGGGATCGATGAGGGAGCACTTTTCGCTTTGGGCGGGCACGCATTGATCAAGCGGAGCGCGCTGCTCGACGCTTGAACACGACGAAATCGGCTGTCCTGCGCTCAGGAAAGTGCTTGCCTTACATCAGGTTATGCTTTCACCCGCCGCCCAGACGGGCGGCAGGGCCTTCATCGCAGGTTTACCGATAAGGCGAGTAGCAGGCGCGGCGGGCGCCATAATAGGGCTGGAAGGTATTGTCCCATGCCCGGTAGGAGCTGTATCGACTGTAGCACCAGCTCGTATGGGCGTTGCCGCCATAGTACCGTCTCGGCTGGGCCATCAGCCCGCCGATGATGGCGCCGGCGGCAAGGCCGCCGATGATCGCGCCTACATTGTCATCGTCGTCGTCGTCATCCCAGTGGCGGTGACGGTAATAGCGCCGATCGCCCCGCCATCGGTAGCCATCGTATCCGCGATACCAGCGGCGGTGATAGTACTGCACGGTCTCGACGTCGGAGATGCCTGCCTTCATGGGTGTTACCGACGGGAATGCCTGTACCGGGGCTGCGCTGGAGAAGGCCGTTGCCAGCGAAAGCGCAACAATTGCCAGCTTTTTCATTGGCTTCACCATTTCCTTTCATTGGGGAAATGGATGAGGGCATGTTTTGTGCCGGAGAACGGGCAGAAACTCACGGCTTCGTGAATGCGCGGCAATCGGTTGGCTAGACGCTGAACTCTTCGAGCCTCTGCATGAAAATGCCGAAGCCGGCGCGGCGATAGGTGTCCTGTGCCTTGGCGTGATCCCAGGTATCCGTGTGCAGCCAGACGCGATCCGGTGCCCGATCCCAGATGGCACGCAGTGAGCCATCGAGAAGAAACGGCCCCAGCCTTCTTCCCTGCGCTTGCGGGATCAGGCCGAAATGGGTGAGTTCGACATCGGAAGTGTCAGCGCGCTCGAATTCGCAGAGCCCGACGGCACTGCCTTCCACCCGCAGGATATAGAGCGCGGTCGACGGGCTGCGCAAAAAGGCATCGAGCTCATCGGCAGGCATGCGCAGTCGCTGATCCCAGCGCAAAGGTTCGGCGACTGCGCGGTAGAGCGAGAGGAATTCCTCTGCTGCCAAGCGCTCAGGCGCAAACGCCGTGCCCTCGACAGGCGGCAGCAAAGGCTCGCCAGTCGGCCGAGTGCGCATTTCCATGTAGGTCACAAGCAGCTGAACCATGATCGCTTACATCGGCATCGGGTGCATCGGCATCGCAAGAGCCGGCTCGGCGGAGCGTCGCGCCTGTGATTTGTCCTGCTGACGAGAAGGATGGTGATCCCGGCGCGATTCGAACGCGCGACCCCCAGATTAGGAATCTGGTGCTCTATCCTGCTGAGCTACGGGACCACTCGGATAGCACCCATACAAAAGCAAGGCCTCTTCGCCAAGTGTTTTTGCGCGGTGCCTTCGCGAAATAGGGCATGGCGTGCGGTGCCGGGAATGCAGGGGATTGCGGAAGGCGCCTGTCCAATCCGGTTTCCTCCTCTACCGAGGCGTGCCGAAATCGGGGGCTGGTGTTTCCCGTCTTTCGGATGCTAAGCAGTGATCAGCGCCGGCTTGAGGAGGCTGGCGCTCCTTCATGCGACCTTCACCCAGAGACCTGATCCAGACATGTTCATCGGAATTGATTGGGGCGGCACGAAAATGGAAGTCATCGCGCTTGATCGCGATGGTGAAACGCGCGCCCGCCACCGCGTCGCGACCCCGACCAGCGGCTATGACGACTGCATTCTGGCCGTTCACGGCCTTGTTGCCGCCGCCGAAAAGACGGCGGGCGAACAAGGATCGATCGGCATCGGCATTCCCGGCAGTCCCAATCCGCGCACCGGTATCGTGCGCAACTCCAACGCTGTGCTGATCAACGGCAAGCCGCTCGGGCGCGACCTCGAACAGGCGCTCGGCCGCAAGGTGCGGCTCGCCAACGACGCCAATTGCCTGGCGGTGTCGGAGGCAGTCGACGGTGCCGGCAAGGACGCGCAGACAGTGTTCGGCGTGATTGTCGGCACCGGCCATGGCGGCGGGCTGGCGATCGGCAAGAAGGTGCATGCCGGCTACCAGGGCGTCGCCGCCGAAATCGGCCACTATCCGCTGCCATGGATGACCAAGGACGAGTATCCCGGCCACAAATGCTGGTGCGGCAAACACGGCTGCCTCGACATGTACGCCTGCGGCACCGGGGTCGAGCTCGACTATCGCCTGACCACCGGCGTCGAAAAGCGTGGTCGCGATATCATCGAGGCGAAGCGGGCCGGCGATCCGGCGTCAACAGGCGTCTACAATCGTTTCGTCGACCGGCTGGCGCGCAGCCTTGCGCTTTTGACCAACATCGTCGACCCGGATGTCTTCGTGCTCGGCGGGGGCATGTCGAATGTCGACGAGATCTATGAGGATGTGCCGCCGCGGGTGGTCAACTACCTCTTTGGCGACAGTTTCGAAACGCCTGTTCGCAAGGCGATGCACGGGGACAGTTCCGGCGTGCGCGGCGCGGCTTGGCTCTGGAAGGATTGAGCGGAGGCTTCATGAATATCGACAATGATCTCAAGCGCATCGGCCAACAGGAGCGCGAGCTGCAATTCGACAGTTTCGACCTGGAAATGGCATGGCAACTGGGCACGACGTTGCGCCGCATGGCCGCCGAACGCAAGCTCGGCGTCGTCATCGATGTCACGCTGTTTTCGATGCAGGTGTTTTATACCGCGCTTGAGGGCGCGACGCCTGACAATCCGAACTGGGTGCGCCGCAAGCGCAACACCGTTTTTCGCCTGTTCAAGAGCAGCTACTCGACCGGCCTCGGGCTGTTGAAGCAGCAGACCAATCTGCAGGCGAAGCTCGGGCTTCCGGATGCCGAATATGCGGCCCATGGCGGCAGTTTCCCGATCGTCGTCAAGGGCACGGGCTGCATCGGTGCGGTGACCGTGTCCGGCCTGCCGCAGCGCGAGGACCACAACATGGTGGTCGAGGCGCTGGCCGAGCTGCTCGGCAAGAACCATGATGAACTGAAGCTCGAGGGCTGAACCGTTGCCGCAGGATATTTTCTCGCAATCCGCTATCTTGTCGGCGTGGCTGGCCGAAAGGGCCCTGCCGCTCTGGCGCGAAAAGGGCGTCGATGCCACGGGCGGCGGTTTCGCCGAAACCATCGACATGGCCGGCGAGCCAACGCGGGCCAATCGCCGGGCGCGGGTGCAGCCGCGTCAGGTCTACTGTTTCGCCGAGGCCGGCAGGCGCGGCTGGGCGGGCGACTGGAAGAGTGCCGCCGAGGGCGGGCTTGCCTATTTCGATCGGGTCTATCTGCAGCCGACGGGCTTTTACGGCGCGCTTGCGGATGCCGACGGCAACCTCATCGATGCCGCCTTCGACCTCTACAATCAGGCTTTCGCGTTGCTGGCCTTTGCCTATCTGGCCGAGGTCTTCCCCGAGCGCAGGCCGGAAATGATCGAGCGCAGCAACGGTTTGCGCCAACGCATCGAGGCCCACTGCAAGCACCCGCTCATCGGCTTTGAAGAGGACGATCCGTCGCGGCTGCCGCTCTGCTCCAATCCGCACATGCATCTGTTCGAAGCGTGCCTGGCGAGCGAGGAGGTCGTCGGCTTTGATCGCGTCGCCTGGTTCAACCTTGCAGACGAGATCGCGCATCTGGCGATGGATCATTTCATCGACGGCGGTACCGGCGCGTTGCGGGAGTTCTTCGACCACGACTGGGCGCCGTTCCCGGGTGACAAGGGGCGTATCGTCGAGCCCGGCCATCTGTTCGAATGGGCGTGGCTGTTGCTGCGCTGGGCCGAGCGGCGCGGCAATGCCGAGGCGATCGTCAAGGCGCGGCGGCTGTTTGCGATCGGCGAGGCGCACGGCATCTGCCCGACCCGCAATGTCGCGGTCATGACGCTCTTCGACGATTTCTCGGTCGCCGACCCGATCGCACGGCTTTGGCCGCAGACGGAATGGCTGAAGGCTTCGGTTCGTTTTGCAGCCCTCACAGAAGGCGCGGAGCGTGAGCGCTATCTCGCCTCGGCGGCGCGGGCGGCTTCGGCACTCAACCTGTTCCTGGAGACACCGGTGGCCGGGCTGTGGCGCGACAAGCAGAAACCAGATGGCAGTTTCGTCGACGAACCGGTGCCGGCGAGCAGTTTCTACCATATTCTCTGCGCCATCTATGAAACGCAGGATTGCCTCGGCCGTCTTTAGAGCATTTCCAGGAAAAGTGCGAAGCGGTTTTCCGTCAGGAAATGCGGAAAAACGAAGCGACAGAGCGTTTCCGCGGCTCAATTTAAGCCAGAAACGCTCTGAGTTTGTCTTCTGATGGCATTCGCATGGCTCGCAGCGGTCGCGGCGGGCCATTTTCTTTGCCGTGGCGTTCACCCAAAAGGCGGAATCGCCTTTCTGTCGCTCCTGTGCGCAGACTGAAACCGCATGCGCCAAGGCTACCAAGCCAACGTCATTGCGGCAAATTAAATCCGTTCATATGTTGACATAAAGATGTCTTTATGTGATTGACTTGACTATTGCTTGTCGTTTTCAGAACGGGAGATTTCCCATGTCCGCCATCGACGCCCTTTTCGGCGACCTTTCCTCCAAGCCGGATGGCTCCGAAGTCATGCGGGCGCTGAAGCAGGCGGCCAGCGAGCGCATCCTGATCATGGATGGTGCAATGGGCACGGAAATCCAGCAGCTGGGTTTCGTCGAGGATCACTTCCGTGGCGATCGCTTCGGCGGTTGTGCCTGCCATCAGCAGGGCAACAACGACCTGTTGACCCTGACGCAGCCGAAGGCGATCGAGGACATCCACTATTCCTACGCCATCGCCGGCGCCGACATCCTGGAAACGAACACGTTCTCCTCGACCCGCATTGCCCAGGCCGACTACGGCATGGAAGACATGGTCTACGACCTCAATCGTGACGGCGCCCGCCTGGCGCGCCGGGCGGCAAGGCGCGCCGAAGCGCATGACGGCCGTCGCCGGTTCGTCGCCGGAGCGCTCGGCCCGACGAATAGGACCGCGTCGATTTCGCCTGACGTCAACAATCCGGGCTACCGGGCGGTGACCTTCGACGATCTCAGGATCGCCTATGCCGAACAGATCCGCGGCCTGATCGACGGCGGCGCCGATATCATCCTGATCGAGACGATCTTCGATACGCTCAACGCCAAGGCGGCGATCTTCGCCACCAAGGAAGTGTTCGCAGAGAAGGGTATCGAACTGCCGGTGATGATCTCCGGCACGATCACCGATCTTTCCGGCCGTACGCTGTCGGGCCAGACGCCGACGGCGTTCTGGCATTCCGTGCGCCATGCCGAGCCTTTCACCATCGGGCTCAACTGTGCGCTCGGCGCCAATGCCATGCGCGCGCACATCGACGAACTTTCGAGTGTCGCCGACACCTTCGTCTGCGCCTATCCGAACGCCGGCCTGCCAAACGAATTCGGGCGATATGACGAGACCCCGGACCAGATGGCAGCCCAGGTCGAAGCCTTTGCCCGCGACGGTCTCCTCAACATCGTCGGCGGCTGCTGCGGCTCGACGCCCGCCCATATCAGCGCGATCGCCAAGGCGGTTGCCAAACACCCGCCACGCCTGATCCCCGATGTCGCGCCGCTGATGCGGCTCTCGGGCCTCGAGCCCTTCACGCTCACCTCAGACATTCCCTTCGTCAATGTCGGCGAGCGCACCAACGTCACCGGCTCGGCCAAGTTCCGCAAGCTGATCACCGCCGGCGACTATTCCGCAGCGCTCGATGTCGCCCGCGATCAGGTCGCCAACGGCGCGCAGATCATCGACATCAACATGGACGAGGGCCTGATCGATTCGAAGCAGGCGATGGTCGAGTTCCTCAACCTTATCGCTTCCGAACCTGATATCGCCCGCGTGCCCGTCATGATCGATTCGTCGAAGTGGGAGGTGATCGAGGCCGGATTGAAATGTGTCCAGGGCAAGCCGCTGGTCAACTCGATCTCGATGAAGGAAGGCGAAGAGGCGTTTCTGCATCACGCCAGGCTTTGCCGCGCCTATGGCGCTGCCGTCGTCATCATGGCCTTCGACGAGGTTGGGCAGGCAGATACCAAGGCGCGCAAGGTCGAGATCTGCACCCGCGCCTACAAACTGCTGACCGAAGAAGCCGGCTTCCCGCCCGAAGACATCATCTTCGACCCGAACATCTTTGCCGTCGCGACCGGCATCGAGGAACACAACAACTACGGCGTCGACTTCATCGAAGCAACGCGCGAAATCATTGCGACGCTGCCGCATGTGCACATCTCCGGCGGGGTCTCCAACCTGTCGTTCTCCTTCCGCGGCAACGAACCGGTGCGCGAGGCGATGCACGCCGTGTTCCTCTACCATGCCATCCAGGCGGGCATGGACATGGGCATCGTCAATGCCGGCCAGCTTGCCGTCTATGACGGCATCGATGCCGAGCTGCGCGAGGCCTGCGAAGACGTGGTCCTGAACCGCCGCGCCGATTCGACCGAACGCATGCTGGAGATTGCCGAGCGCTATCGCGGACAGGGCGGCGCCCAGGCCAAGGAGAAAGATCTTTCCTGGCGTGAATGGCCGGTCGAAAAGCGACTCGAGCACGCGCTGGTCAACGGCATCACCGAATATATCGAGGCCGATACCGACGAGGCGCGGCTTTCGAGCGCCCGGCCGCTGCATGTCATCGAAGGTCCGTTGATGGCCGGCATGAATGTCGTCGGCGATCTTTTCGGCTCGGGCAAGATGTTCCTGCCGCAGGTGGTGAAATCGGCGCGCGTGATGAAGCAGGCGGTTGCCGTTCTGCTTCCGCACATGGAAGCCGAGCGGCTGGCCGCCGGTGGCGAAGGCGAGCGCCAGAGCGCCGGCAAGATCCTGATGGCGACGGTCAAGGGCGACGTGCACGACATCGGCAAGAACATCGTCGGCGTCGTGCTTGCCTGCAACAATTACGAGATCATCGATCTCGGCGTCATGGTGCCATCCGCCAAGATCCTCGAGGTGGCCAAGGCGCAGAAGGTCGACATCATCGGCCTTTCCGGCCTGATCACGCCATCGCTCGACGAGATGGTGCATGTTGCCTCGGAGCTCGAGCGCGAAGGTTTTGATATCCCGCTGTTGATCGGCGGCGCGACGACGAGCCGGGTGCATACGGCGGTCAAGATCAATCCGCGCTACGACCGCGGCCAGACGGTCTACGTCACCGATGCGAGCCGTGCGGTCGGGGTCGTCTCCAGCCTGTTGTCGTCGGAAGCCAAGGGCTCTTACGTCGAGACGATCCGCGCTGAATATCGCAAGGTTGCCGACGCCCATGCTCGCAACGAGGCGGAAAAGCGCCGCCTGCCGCTATCGCAGGCGCGCGCCAATGCTCACAAGATCGACTGGAGCGGCTATCAGGCCAAGGCTCCCT
The DNA here is from genome assembly GCF_017488845.2 of Ensifer canadensis. Lineage (NCBI taxonomy): Bacteria > Pseudomonadati > Pseudomonadota > Alphaproteobacteria > Hyphomicrobiales > Rhizobiaceae > Ensifer > Ensifer canadensis. Next base: position 3,314,474 of record NZ_CP083370.1, on the reverse strand, counting down.
CGTTTCTCGGTACGCGGGTGTTTCAGGGGTGGGAGCTGGACGAGCTGGCGCGCTACATCGACTGGACGCCGTTCTTCCAGACCTGGGAACTGAAGGGCGTCTATCCCAAAATCCTCGATGACGAGAAGCAAGGGCAGGCCGCACGTCAGCTGTTCGAGGATGCGCAGGCCATGCTTGCCAAGATCATCGCCGAGAAATGGTTTGCCCCGAAGGCGGTCGTCGGCTTCTGGCCGGCCGGAACCGTCGGCGACGACATCCGGCTGTTTACCGAGGAAACGCGCGGCGAGACGCTCGGCACCTTCTTCACGCTGCGTCAGCAGCTGAGCAAGCGCGACGGGCGACCGAACGTGGCGCTGTCGGATTTCGTCGCACCTGTCGACAGCGGCAGCAGAGATTATCTCGGCGGCTTCGTCGTCACGGCCGGTATCGAGGAAGTGGCGATCGCCGAGCGCTTCGAGCGCGCCAACGACGACTATTCGTCGATCATGGTCAAAGCACTGGCCGACCGGTTCGCCGAAGCCTTTGCCGAGCGCATGCATGAATACGTGCGCAAGGAACTCTGGGGTTATGCTGCGGACGAGACATTCTCGCCGCAGGACCTGGTCGGTGAGCCCTATGCCGGTATTCGCCCGGCACCTGGCTATCCGGCTCAGCCCGACCATACGGAAAAGGAAACGCTGTTCCGGTTGCTCGACGCCGAAAAGGCGATCGGCGTGACCTTGACCGAGAGCTTTGCGATGTGGCCCGGTTCGTCCGTCTCCGGTCTCTATGTCGGCCATCCCGAGGCCTATTATTTCGGTGTCGCCAAGGTCGAGCGGGATCAGGTGGAGGATTATGCGGGGCGCAAGCGTATGCCGGTGCGCGAGGTCGAACGCTGGCTGTCCCCGATCCTCAACTACGTGCCGATGCCCGAAGCAGAGGCAGCCGAGTAATCTCGGGAATCCAACAATAGTGCTGGCGGGCAATCATGCCCGTCAGTCTCGCGCTTGAAGCGAGGCGGTCTGCAAGGCCGGCCATGCGGCGAAACCGTCTTTCCCACTTGCCTCAATCCAAGATGAAACTGCGCCGAGCGCTTGGCGATGCCGGCACTTGCCGATTTCTTGAAGCCTCTATGCTTTCCTGAACTGGGCTATTGCTCTGTATTCGTCGTTTATGGTCGGTAGCGCCAATATATTTCTTGAGGCGCCCAAAAATAATGGGATGGAAATTCCGAAAGGATTCCAATCGAAACGAACGTGATTCAACGTTGTTTTTCGGCAGTGCCGCTGCATTTCGGGCCGTATTCCAAATGAAACATTGAAAATCCCGAAAAAAGAATTATATGGGTGCAATCGAATATTGCTTGCGACCTTTGTCAAAGCGCTGAAAAGCGTTGTCAGATTTCCTCTCAACATCGACACGGCTCGGCGAATACCCGTCGAGCGAAATCAACGATTGAAAGGAGATCGTTATGAATTCAGGCACTGTAAAGTGGTTCAATGGCACCAAGGGTTTTGGCTTCATCCAGCCGGATGACGGTACGACCGACGTGTTTGTTCATGTTTCCGCTGTAGAGCGTGCAGGCATGGGCTCGCTGGCGGAAGGCCAGAAGGTCACCTACGACATCGTCCGCGACCGCAAGACCGGCAAGAACTCTGCCGACAATCTCCGGGCGGAATGAATCGTCATCTGCCTCCCCCGACCACGGATGTACTGGCTGGGGACGTTTGATTGACGGGAAGAGGTCGGGTGAAGCCCGGCCTTTTTGCGTCCGGACCCTGCACATTCCGGGGAAGGAAACTATCATGACCCGCAGAATTTGTGCCGTTGGCGACACGGTGACCGTAAGGGCCGATTTCACCAAGCTGGCACCCGCCGTCAGGACGTGCCGGATCATCGGTGTTCTGCCCGCCGACCACGGCGAGACCCAATATCGCGTCCGTTTCGACGGCGAGAACTTCGAACGTCGCATCGTTGCAAGCGACGTCGAGACCACTGAGGCGGCCTCTCCCATCGAAGAGGGACCGTCGCGCATCATTGCCAAGGGTGAACCCTGGCTGAAACCGTCGCGCATCCGGATCGGAAGATAGCTACAGCAATCTCGGTCCGCCGATGTGCGGCCCCAACCAAAGGGAAGGATACATCTTGCAGGTACTCGTCAGAGACAACAACGTCGACCAGGCACTCCGCATTCTGAAGAAGAAAATGCAGCGCGAGGGACTGTTCCGCGAATTCAAGGCGCGCAGCGCCTATGAAAAGCCGTCGGAAAAGCGCGTTCGCGAAAAGGCCGAAGCCGTTCGTCGCCAGCGCAAGCTCGCGCGCAAGAAGCTTCAGCGCGAAGGCCTGCTGCCGGCACCGAAGAAGGCTGTCCGCACCCGCTAAATCTGAGGTACCGATGCCGATTTCGGCATCGGTCCACGCCCGAGCGAGGAGGTACGCATGACGTCGACGAAGAAAGATCTTTTCAAGCCTGAGCGTTTGTCGGCAGCCGACAAGGCTGCGGCGACCGACCATACGGCCCGCGGTATCGTTGCGGCGGAAAAGCTGGCGCGCGAGAAGAAGACCGAAAAGCTCAAGGCTCAGCGGTTGTTGCAGGAGGCTGACGCCGAACCCGTGGCCCCGGCGCCCAAGCGCCAGCCGGCACGCAAGCGCACGAGCGCCTGATTGCGCTCATCGGCCGGGCGCAGCCATTGCCCGGCAATGTTCTGCCAACCAAGCCCGACATAACCTCCTTGATAGATCGTCCGCCCGCCGCGCATCCCACTCGACGCGCGGCTAGGCAATGTTTGTGCAGTTGGTTCCAACGCCGGGCTAGTTGACCGCGCTCGGCTCAGGAAACTGCCACTTTCCATCCAGTATTTCCTGCCGCGGCCGATAGAGACGCACCGCGTAGTTCCAGCCCTTGGTTGTCGGCAGGCAGTTGGCGATCTTGCCGTCGCAACCGCCGAACTGGATCGCCACCGTGCCATCATCGCCCTTCTTCGCGGTGATATCGTTGACCGTGTAGGCATCATACTTGTTCTTCTCGAAATACCCGGCAGCATTGTAGACGCTCACCGACCAGAATGCGTCGACGGGCACGTCTTTCACATCGAGCTTGTACACAGTCGCGCCGTCATTTTTGGTCGGCGTGATGTTGAGATAAACCGCATCCTTATCCGGATTCCCGCCCCAGCCCGACGCCGTGCCGATCAGATGGCGAACGGGATCGACTTGCTCCTTGGTCCCGAAGGCTTTCTTGAAGTCGGGCATCGTCGCGCCGAGCACGAGCAATGCCTCGCGCACCGTCTTCTGGCTCGCCGGATCCCAGGCGGGGACCTCGAAGCTGCCGCTCTTCGCCTGACTGGCCTTGATCGCGTCCTGCAAGGCATGGACCGCTTCGATATCCTTGGCGTCGGCCGGGTCGACGAGCGTGCGAATTGCCACGACGACATAGCGCGTGCCGACACCCTCCTTCGTCAGCGTGTGCTCTCCGGCATCGTAGACGACCTCGGGCACGTAGTGATCCTCGTTGATCACCTGCATCGACATGAAGCGCTTTCCTGCATCGGGCAGCGTGATGGTGACAGGACCGGCATCAAGGTCGAACACCGCCGAGGAATAGAGCGTGTCGCGGTTGAGGCGTATGACCGTCTGGTTGTCGATCGAGGCGGGCTCGCGGCGGTGCAGGAACTTGCCCAGCGCCCCGTCCTTGACCATGGCCGCGGCATACATGTCGCTCTCGGCGCGGATGAAATTGTCGACTCCGACGATTACAGGATCTGCGGCGGTGGCCGGCAGGATGCCGATCAAGGCAAGGGTCGCCGCGAGAGCAACAGTGGTTCGAAATGTATTCATGCTGGTCATCCTCTCTGCTCATGTCGCAGATTTCAGTGGCGGGGCTTTCCATTTGCCGTCGAGGGCATCGGGTTTTGGCCAGTAGAGGCGCATCACCACGAAGAACGGGCCCTTGGGAGCCGGTAGCCAATTGCTCTCCCGATCTGCGCCTGGGCTCTCGTTCTGGACATGAAGCGTCAGGCCGCCGTCGGCATCCTGCTTCAGGCTCGGGAGCATCGGCGAATTGATGAGATAACGGTTGAGCGGATTGGCGTAGAGCAGGCTTGCCGGCAGTTCGTAGAGCGTCAGCGACCAGAAGGCATTGACGGGGGGCAGTTGGCCGTGTTCGAAGCGCAACGCATATTTGCTCGCGCCGGAGAGCGGTTGCTTCTGATCGTCGATGAAATAGGCAGGATAGATCGCCTCTTCCTTGGAGTTGCCGTAGATGCCGAGCACAGCACCGGACATGCGCTGCATGTAGTCGTTCTTCAGGAAGGCTCGGGTTCCGAAGCAGTCGGCGCTCGAGAGCTTGCCGGTATCGATCATGGTTTCCTTGTGTTCCTTAAAGGCCGCCCAGCCGTCGGCCATGCCGTCGGTGATCGCCTTCTGGATATCCGGCGGGAAGGCCGTGAAGTCGAATGTCTTGCCAGCACCGATGTTGAGCTCGGAAAAGCGTGCCATCAGCTCCTTTTCCGAAGGATCGGTCGGGCAGAACTGCAGAATGAAGTTGAGTTCGCTGAAGACCTCGGGCGACGTCTTTTCCTCCTCCGCACTGAGCGGCGTGAAGAAGTCGACGGCGGGGGCGGGCGCAGGCGCCGGCTTTCCGAGAAATGCCGACAAGGGCTCGACCTTGTAGCCGGCCTGGATCTTCTTGACGTTCTCGATATCGCCAGGATTGAAGAGCTGCGTGCGGTAGAGCACGAAGGCAAACTCCGTTTCCGAGCGGATGACGTCCTTGATGCCGGGAGGGGTTTCGCCCTTCCAGTTCGGCCCGGCAAGCAGGTAGCTGCCGGCATCGTTGCCTGTCGCGCGGCTGCCGACATAGGCGAAGTTGAAGGTGTACTGTTCGATGAACTGAAGCGAGTAGTACCGTTCCTTCTCGATTGCCGGCACGGTGAACACCAACGGTTCGGCCCTGAGATCCGCGCCGACATAGGAGTAGGGCGTGTCTGAATTCGGCGTCTGGATCGCCTTGTCGTCCGGCGTATAGACCCGGGCATTGTTGAACAGCGTGTTCCACGGCGCCTTGAACTCCGGCCCGCCGGCGTCGACGAAATAGGAATGTTGCACGCGGTAATTGTCGACCAGCGGAAATCCGTAGATCGTTGCCTCCTTGGCGATCGCCCGCGCGTCATCAGGCGTGAGGGCCGCATCTGCGGCGAAGGACGGCAAGGCTGTCACATGGGGAAGCGCGGTAGCAAGCGCGCCGTACATCAGAATGGTCCGTCGTTTAATCATGGCAAAATCCTCCGGATGAGCGCGCAAAGCAGATAACCGAAGGACAATCCGACGGCATGCGCAAAGCCGTGCGGGGCCAGCAATGCTTCGATGGTGCGCGATGGGCGGAAAACCGCAAGTACGTAACAGTTACTACGGTGCTGGTGCCGTTCGCTGCCGACGCGATGGCGGCGCCTGACGACCTGCGGTAACATCGTCGCTGGAATACATCGCACGTGAAGAGACCGTCGATGGAGCGCCGCCTCGCAGCCGTCCTGATCGCCGACGTCGCCGGATACAGTCGCCTGAGCCGGCTCGACGAGGAGGGAACGCGCGCCAATTTCCAGAGCGACCTGCATGACATTCTGGAGCCGCAGTTTGCCGAACATCACGGCCGGCTGGTCAAGACCATGGGTGACGGGCTGCTGGTGGAATTCCGCAGCGTCGTCGATGCACTCCGCTGCGCGGTGGAGATCCAACAGCGCAAGGCCGAACAGGCCGACAAGGTCACAACTGACCGGCGGCTCGATTTCCGCATCGGCATCAATCTCGGCGACATCATCGTTGAAGGCGACGACATTCACGGCGATGGCGTCAACACCGCCGATCGGGTGCAGGGGCTGGCCGAGCCCGGTGGCATCGCGATATCGGGTACGGCCTACGACCAGGTTCGATTGAAGCTTAGTGTCGGCTACGCCTCGCTCGGCGAGCAGACGGTCCGGGGGATGGCCGAACCGATCCGCGTCTATCACGTGCTTCTCGACCCTGATGACGCTGGCAAGACCATCGTCAAGGATACGCAGCAGCATTTTGCGCGAAGGAGCATGCTCATTGCCGGCGCCCTCATGTTGCTCCTCGCATTTGTCGCCGCCTGGTGGCAGCCGTGGACGCTCATCCTGCCGGAGACGCCGACCGAGCGCTTTGCCTATCCCCTGCCGGACCAGCCATCCGTCGCAGTCCTGCCGTTCATCAATGTCAGCGGCGACCGGGATCATGACCATCTGGCCGAAGGGTTGACCGACGACCTGATCACCGAGCTTTCGAAGGTGTCCGGCCTGTTCGTAATCGCTCGCCATTCGGTGTTCGCGATGAAGGACAACGCTTCGAAGATCCAGGACGTGGCAGCGGAGCTTGGCGTTCACTACATTCTGGAGGGCACGTTGCAACGGGCCGACCAGCGGCTGCGCATCAACGTCAAGCTGATCGATGCGATGAGCGGTCTATCGCTCTGGGCGGAGCGCTATGACCGGCAATATGCCGATCTCTTCGCGGTCCAGGACGACGTCATCGGCAAGATCATCGCGGCGCTGGAGGTCAAACTCAGCGAAGGCGAACGCGACCAGCTGGCGCGCATCCCGACCGACAATCTCGAAGCCTACGACTACTACATGCGGGCCGAGCAGCAGGGGCTCATCTATAGCGATGTCGATACCTATCGCCAGACGCTGGCCTTCTATCAGAAGGCGATCGATCTCGATCCGCGTTTCGCCGATGCCCATGCGGGGATCGCGCGGGTCGCCGTCGACGTCTGGCGCAATGACTACAATTATCTCTGGTCGGCGGCCGTTGCCCGCAAGATCGCTTATGACGCTGCCGGCCAGGCCCTGAAGCTCGACGCCAACAATGCGCGCGCGCACACAGTGCTGGCATTGCTGCAGCTCGTCGACGGTCGCGAAACGGAGGCGCGGGAATCTGCCGCCAGGGCGGTCACGGCGCAGCCGAGCGATCCAGAGGCCTTTGCCAACCTGGCGCTGATCCTGGCGCAAACCGGCGAACACGAACAGGCAATCGCCGATCTGGAACGGGCATTGAGGCTCGATCCGTCACCGTCTCCGAGTTTCCGGCTGCTGGCGGGCATCGTCTACTACACCGCACGCGACACCGACCGGGCGATCCCGCTGATCGAAGCAGCCGGCGAGGCCCTACCGAATGCGGAGGCTGCACGGGAGTATCTGGCCTCGGCCTATGCCCAGCGCGGCGATCGGGCGCGCGCGGTGGCAGAGGGCGCAAAGCTGCTTCAGCTCTTTCCCGACACCAACCTCACCTATTACAGCTACCTCTATGATTACTGGCGCGAAGAGGACCTCAATCGCCACCTCTACGGACTGCGCACTGCCGGCATTCCGGAGTGGCCCTTCGGCTTCGTCGGGGCGGCGGCGGACAGGCTCGGGCCGGCGGAACTTGGCACGCTGACCCAAGACAAGACCTGGGCCGGGCAGCACAAGAATGGCACGAGCTTCGTGCAATTCTTCGATAAGGCCGGCAACACCGCCTATCGCAGCGCCAACACAAACATCACCGGGCGCGCCGAGGTGAAGGGCAACCAGCTCTGCGAGAAATTCGACGGATATTTCCTCGACCGCATGGTCTGCGGCTATGTCTATCGCAACACGGCCAAGGGCGAGCGCGGCGCAGACTTCATCCACGTGACGCCGCAGGCGCTAAAATTCTTCTCGATCGAGCAGTGATCGCTATCCGGTCAGCGCGCCGCCTGCCAGGTCGTGCCGAGCTTTTCCGAAATGAGCGTGTTCTCCACTTCAGACCAGTGCTTCTTCGAATCGACCAGCTTGTTCGGGTTCTTCTCGAAGCCTTCTGCCGCACCCGGATCGTAGCTCAGGAACAGCTTGCCCTCGATGATGCGCCAGGCCTTCGGATCGATATTGGTGGTCACCGTGCCAAACGACACACCGTCGGCGCAGTAGCCGCCATATTGCGGGGCGTAGCGGGTGGGTTCGCGGATGAAAAGCTCACGGTTCTCGGCGCTGGCAAACTGCCAGTTCGCTCCGAGCCAGCGGTAGGAAAATTGCGGCGAGCCTTCGAGCGCCTTGCTCTCGGTGAAATAGGCGACCGGGTCGTAGCCCTTGATGGCGACATCGCCGAAGTAGCCGGTGTTGACGAGGTCTTCCGCCATTATCGGCCCGGACAGTGCCAGAAACGCCGTCGCAGCGAGGCCGACGGCGCATGCGTATCGATTGTAAAACATTCCTCTTCTCCGATTCCGGATGCGGCTGGCGCACGCTCTGGCGTCACTTCCGCTTCGTGCATTCGGTATAAAGCCAGTCGCCGACGAGGTCGGCCTTCTGGCAGGTGGCGCCCGCTTTCAGCAGAAGCTCGGCGGCGTCCCAGTGCGAGCGCCAGCCGGCCTGTGTCAGTGGCGTGTAGCCGTTGCGTTCCTTCGCCTCGACCTCGGCCTTTTGGGTAAGCAGCACAGCCACGACATCGGCGTGACCCTCCTCGGCTGCGGCATGAAGCGGCGACATCTTGTAGAAGTTCTTGGTGTCGTTGACGTCGGCGCCCTTGGCGAGCAGCAGCTTGACGGTGTCGAGATTGCCGCCATAGGCCGCGGCGTGCAGGGCGGTCAGCCCGCCCTTGTTGCGGATCTCGATGTCGCAGCCGCGATCGAGCAGCAGGGCGACGACATCCGGCCGTCCGGCAAGGGACGCGACCAGCAATGCCGGCTCGCCGGCCGTATCCGGCTCGGTGATGTCGGTACCCTGATCCAGCAACAGCGTGACGCGCTTGACGTCGCCGTCTCTTGCCGCGTCATGCAAGGGACCCGCAAAAGCCGCCGAGGTGAAAAACGCTAGCCCGGCGACCGAAGCACAAACATAGTTCATAGCGCCACCTCCGCCCCAGCTTCGGTTTTGCATGTAAGAATGTTCGAAAATATCACAGAGTCCTTGCCGTCAACAAGGTCAATCGCCCGGCAAGGAGCGGGGGGCGAGGCGTTTGCTTAGAGCACTACCAGGAAAAGCGCGAAGCGGTTTTCCAGTTCTGACGGTCGATATATCGATCTGATGCGGGTCAGGCGTTGACCCGCATCAGATCGAGCACGCGCTCCACCGCACAAGGGATGGGGGCGATGATCGGCGTGGTGAAATGCGGCTGCAACTGTTCGGCCGCCTGGCCGAGCGGGCCGCCGCCGATGATGACGGCCTCGGCGCCATCAAGCTCGATGCATTGCCGCACCGCCTCGTCGAGTGCTTCCCGCAGCAGCTTTTCGTCGCCGGCAAGCGCGAGCGGATCGCCGGGCGTACAGCGGATGCCGGTATATTGGCCGGCAAGGCCGAGGTCGCGGGCGCGGTCGTCGATGGCCTCGATCAGGTCCGGCGTCGTGGTTGCGACGCCGAACTTGCGGCCGCTCAGCGCGGCTTCGATCATCGATGCCTCGCAGATGCCGACGACGGGGATGTCGACACGGTCCCTGAGGGTAGCAAGGCCGGGATCGCCGAAGGCACTGACGATGATGCCGAGGCAACCGGCGCCATGGGCCGCGCCGATCTCGATGACCTCGCCGGCCGCAGCGGTCAGCTGCTGCGGCGTGACGATCATCTGCGGGTTCCGCACGGCCGTGGCGACTGCCACGGCCGTGCGTCCGGTTACAGCCCGCTCAGCGATGGCGAGCATCATGCTGCTTGTTGCCTGCGAGCTGTTCGGGTTGATCAACAGGATATGTGCGGTCACGTTCTGACTTCCATGCCGACATTGACCTGTTTGGGCTCAGCCTTGGCGAGGTCGGCGTCCGCCGGCTGGTCCAGATCTTCCATCGACATGCCATAGGTCTCGGGACCGAGCTGGATGCAGAATGCGAAGACTGCGTACATGCCGGCTGCCAGCCCGAACACCCCGACCATGCCATAGGTGTCGAACAGCATGCCGGAGATCGTTGGCACGAAGGAGCCCGCGGCCGACCCTGTCGCCAGGATAAGTGCTACGCCGAAGGCGCGAATGCGTGTCGGGAAGAGCTCCGGCGCGTAGATCCAGATCGAGGTGTTGAGCAAAAGCACGAAGAACTGGAAGATCGCTCCAAACATCAGGACGAGGTAGATGTTGGTTCCGAGATAGGCGATCGAAATGGCCGCCAGGCACGCGAAGACCGCACCGAACGTCAGCACTTTCTTGCGCGGGAAATAATAGCCGAACATCGAGGCGGCGATGGCGCCGAGCACGCTGCCGCTCTGGATGATCATGCTGTAGAGCAGGCTGCCCTGCAGGGTGTAGCCCATCGACACGAAGATGATCGGCATCAATGTGAGCACCGATAGCTGGGCGCCGTAGCTCATCAGGATGGCGATTGCGACGGGAATGGTTCTGCCGATGAACGGTGCCCGGAAAAGCTCCTTCCAGTCGCTCTTGGCAGGTGCTTCGTCCTGGAGATGATCCTTGGTCAGGTATTCCTGAACCTTCAGATTGCGGGGCCGCAGTGATCCGGAGGCCAGAATCGACAGCACCTTGTTGGCCTCGTCGATCTTTCCCTGCGAAGCAAGGAAGCGCGGTGTCTCCGGCACAAACCGGCGATAGAAGACCACGAGCAGCGCGGGCAATGCCAGCGAGGCGAAAAGCCAGCGCCAGCTGTTTTCACCGGGAAAGAGCGTGAAGATCAACAGGCCGAAGGCGGGGGCAAGGAAGTTGCCGAAGCCGCCGGCGCCAACATTGACGAGGCCGGCCGCCGTCCCGCGGAATTTCGGCGAGCAGAATTCCGACAGCATCGTCACCGCGGTCGAGATTTCGCCGCCGACGCCGAAGCCGACAATGGCGCGGGCAAAGCACAGCGCTGCGAAATTCGGCGCGAGTGCGCAGGCGGCCGAGCCGATGGTGAAGAGCAGAAGGTTGATCGTCAGCATCACGCGGCGGCCGTAGCGATCGCCGAGAATGCCCGACAGCAACCGGCCGAGAGCGGCGCTGCCGAAGGTGATGGTGTTGAGGAAGCCGATATCCGTGCCGGTCAGGCCCCAATGTTCCTTGAGGATCGGGCCGGCGACGCCGATGGTGTTCTGCTCGAAACTGTCGAACAGGCAGCCGATCAGAACCAGGGCGATGATCTGTTTGTGGGCGCCGGTGACGCCGATCTTGGTGAAGGCTGATTCCAATTGTCGAATGACCGGCGAAGACTTGCCGGACGGCACCATATTTTCCGCTGCCATGGTTTGTTCCCCTTTATGGCTTAACTGGCGTGAAAACTTAGTTTCATGATGCTATATCAAGAAATCACAGTTTCATACAAGAATCTTGCTCCGAAACGGATGAGCCGGACGTTTCGCGCCTGACGGGCGCTCTTGCCGGACAGCACAATTCACCTTCGAAACAACGCCATTGAGGAATGCAGGTTTCATGCCAAAAGGTTAGAAACTACAGTTTCTCCTTTTCAATCAAAGATATGGAGCGCCGTTGGTCGGTATCTACGACTTGAAACTGTGGTTTCTTGTGATCGAATAATGCACTGCTGTTTCAGGCAGATGCCCAAACAACGATCACAGCTCTTCGAGCGCGTCGTTTAACGCTTCGATGCCGCGCAGACGGTTGCGGCCGCTGATGCCTGCCGTTTCGATGCAACGCGTCGTCAGCAGATGGCAGAGCGCCATGACCGAGACGTGGTTGAAGAGCGGCCCGGGTGCCAGCGTCTGGCAGCGGAAATGCCACTCGGCCTGGCTGAGGAAGGGCACGCCCTCGTCGGTGATATAAAGCAGGCGGGCACCGGATTTTTCCACCTGGTTGATGAGCGCATCCATCAGGGCGATGCGGCGGCGCAGGCCGAAGACGATGACGACGTCGTCGGGCGTGAAGCTGACGAGATGTTCGCCCAGCGTCTGGCCGCCTCCGGGAATGGCCGAGATGTTCTCGATCACCTGCGTCAGCTGCCATTGCAGATAGGTGGCGAAGGAGTGGCTGGCACGAAAGCCGATGACCCAGACCTTGCGTGCCTTCAACAGCGCTGCCGACGCAGCGTTGATCTGTGTTTCCGATATCGCAAGGAAGGTCGCCTCGATATTGGCGACCCCTTGGGCCACATGGGCGGTAACGGATTGCTCGCCGGCCGTATCGGCGCTTGTCGCCAGGAAGAGCCGTGATCCCGTCTGCTTGTCGGCGCGCGCATGGCGGCGCGCCTCTTCGTAGTTTTCATAGCCGAGCCGCTGGATGAAACGCGATACGGTGGCCTTCGACACATGCGCCAGTGCCGCCAGCTCCTGGGCGGAATAGCTGGCGACCTCGCCGGGAAAGTCGCAGAGAAAGTCTCCAAGGCGTCGCTCTGCCGGATGGAGTTCCGGCAGGACCTGACGAACGCGAGTGAGGAAGGATCGCTCTTTGGGACTCATTGCCAATTCCATGAAACTGTCGTTTCACGGACTGTCCGATTTCCACGGGGTGTTTGCAAGTGCGCAGGCCCGGAAAGCCAGGCCTGCGCCATTTCGCGTTGACGTCGCCTTAGTATTTTGACGGCACGTAGAGTTCAGGCGGCAGCACCTTGCGTTCGTAGTCCGGGTTGAACACCCGCTCCGGCAGGGTGATCTCCTCGTGCGGCACATCCTCATAGGGGATCTGCTGCAGCAGGTGGTCCATACAGTTCAGCCGCGCCCGCTTCTTGTCGTTGCCTTCGACGATGTGCCACGGCGCCTCGGGGATGTTCGTTCTGGCGAAGGTCTCTTCCTTGGCCTTGGTATAGGCCTCCCAGCGCACGCGCGATTGCAGATCCATCGGTGACAGCTTCCACTGCTTCAGCGGGTCGTGGATGCGCACCAGGAAGCGCATCTGCTGCTCCTCGTCGGTGATCGAGAACCAGTATTTGACCAGCCGGATGCCGGAGCGCACCAGCATGCGCTCGAACTCCGGCACGTCGTTGAAGAACTGCTCGACCTGGTCTTCGCTGGCAAAGCCCATGACGCGCTCGACGCCGGAGCGATTGTACCAGGAGCGGTCGAACAGCACGATCTCGCCGCCGGCCGGTAGATGCGGCACGTAGCGCTGGAAATACCACTGGGTCTTTTCGCGGTCCGATGGGGCGGGCAAGGCCGCGACCCTGACGACACGCGGATTGAGCCGCTGGGTGATGCGCTTGATCACGCCGCCCTTGCCGGCGGAATCGCGCCCCTCGAAGATCACCACGACCTTTTCCTTGTGGTGCACGACCCAGTCCTGCAGCTTGATCAGCTCGGACTGCAGCGCGATCAGAGCGCGGAAATAGTCGATGCGTGGCAGCGACGGCGGGTGGCTCTTGCGGTAGATCTTGCGGATCTCTTCCGAAAGCGCCGGCTCGGAAAGCTCGAGTTCATAGTCTTCATCGAGCGTATCGGCGAGTTCCGCCTCGAGCCAATCCTGTCCTTCGAAGTCGCCAGTTGATCTGTTCATCGCATCCCTCCAGCGCGCAAATCGCGCAATGCGGCAGCCCCGCGGCATGATGCTGCCGTCATCTGGCTTATTCCATAGCCGCATGAAGGGAATTTGACGCTGTCCTTGGCGGCCGACGCCGTGCTGCGGGGCGCTCTACGCCTTGATGTACCAGCCCCACGGCTCGTCGGTATCGAAGCTGGTGATCTGCTTGGTCTCCAGATAGTTGGAAAGGCCCCAGCGACCGAGTTCGCGACCGATACCCGATTGCTTGTAGCCGCCCCAGGGCGCCTCGGGGAAGGTCGGTTGCGAGCAGTTGATCCAGATGATGCCAGCGCGTAGCGCCCGGGCGACGCGTTCGCAGCGCTCCTTGTCCTCGGACATGACCGCCGCGGCAAGGCCGAAGCGGCTGTCGTTGGCCATGCGCACCGCATCGGCCTCGTCCGCGAACGGCTTGACGCAGACGACAGGCCCGAAGATCTCCTCGCGCCAGACATAGCTGTCTTCGCTCATGTCGGTCAAAACGGTCGGCTCGATGAAGTAACCGCTGTTGAAACCGGCGGGCCTGCCGCCGCCCGCCGCGATGGTGGCGCCGTCCTGGCGGGCGCGGTCGATCGCGGTCAGGATCTTGTCATATTGTCCCTTGGAAACGATTGGCCCGAGCAATGTGCCCTCGTCGAGGCCGTTGCCGATGGTGATCTTGCCCGCCTCTTCGCAGAGCCTTTTGACGACGGTATCGTAGATCGGTTCCTCGATGAGCACGCGCGAGGTTGCCGAGCAGACCTGCCCCTGGTTCCAAAAGATGCCGAACATGATCCATTCGACGGCCTTTTCGATATCGCTGTCGGCAAAGACCACGAAGGGCGACTTGCCGCCAAGCTCGAGGCTGATGTTCTTGATGTCCTGGGCGCCGGCCATCATCACCTTTCGCCCTGTCGGTACCGAGCCGGTAAAGGCGAGTTTGTCGACCAGCGGGTGCTCGGTCAGCGGCTGGCCGGCATCCTGGCCGGTGCCGGTGACGATGTTGAGCACGCCGGGCGGAAGCTCGACCTCCTCGGCGATTGCGCCCAGTTCCAGAGCCGTCAGCGGCGTCAGCTCGGACGGTTTCAGCACCATGGTGCAGCCGGCGGCAAGCGCCGGCGCCACCTTCCAGGAAACCATCAGCAACGGATAGTTCCAGGGCGTGATCGCGCCGACGATGCCGAGGGGTTCGCGGATGGCACGGGCTCTGAACCTGGTGTCGCCGACGGCGATCGTTTCCTCCGGGTTGGCGTCGAGTTCCTCGGCAAGCCCGGCATAGTAGCGGAAGCACCCGGCGGCATCGTCGATATCCCACAGTGCTTCCGGCAGCGGCTTGCCGTTATCGGTGACTTCGAGATGCGCCAGCGCATGGCGTCTTTCCTCGATCTTCTCGGCAATCGCGCGGAGATAGACGGCCCGCTCCGTGCCGGTAAGCTTCGGCCATGGGCCGCTGTCGAAGGCGATGCGGGCAGCTTTGACGGCGCGGTCGATATCGTCGTAGGTGGCGGCCGGCACGCGGTGGATGACCTCCTCCGTTGCCGGATCGATCACGTCGAGCATACCGCCGCGGCGGGGTTTCTCCCATTTTCCGTCAATGAATAGTTTGTCTCGCATGCCCGTGCCCTCATTTCAGCCCGGGAGAGTATGACCCGCACGGTGGCGATCGCGCCAGCCGCCGGCCATACTTTTTCTGGGCCATGTCGCTTTCGGTTCAGGCCCTTACGATCTTCGGCAAGGTCTGAAGGCAAGAAACGGAAGAACGGGAAGGATAGCGCCGGCACTGGCGACGAACCAGAACTGCCGAAGCGTCATCCAGCCGCCGCTGTGCAAGGTGCCGGCGAGGACGCCCGCCACCATGAACAGATCCATCAACGGCAGGCTCAGCGCATAGAAGACGGCCTGGCGCTCAAGGTTCAGCCGCTGCTGGAGCAGCGTGAAATAGGCGGCAAAAGCCACCATCTCCGGTATGCCGCCGATGATCAGCACCACCGTCGCCAACGCATGGGTCGGGGCGAAGACCAGCGCAAGCGTCGTCACGCCTTCGAGAAGGCTTGCGACGAGATAGGCCATCAGCAGCGAGTGTGTATCGATCAGCGTTCGCGCCAGGCGGTTTGAGACCAGCGCGCCGATGACGGCACCCGTCCCTTGCGCTGCAAGCAGCACGGTCCACGTGGCGGCGCCAAGCCCGAACTGGTCGTGATTGAGCCAGAACAGGAAGGGCTGCAGCGCGCCGAGAGAAATCATGTAGCCGAGAGCAGGCAGGACGAGTACCCAAAGAACCGGGTTCTCGCGCATGGTCGCCGCGGCCTCTCGGAAAAGACCGGATCGAGCGGCTGGCTCCCGTTTGACCCGCATCTGCTCCGGTGTTGCAACGCCCCGGCAAAGGGCGAACGCGGCCACGAGGTGGCCGGCTGCAAGCGCAAGGAAGGTGAGGGCAGGGGATATAACCGTCAGCATGAGACCTGCCGTCGGCGGGCCAAAGATTTTGGCGAGACGATCGATCGTCTGAAACGTCGTGTTGGCTTCCATATTGCGGCCGGAAGGCACGGCGGCGGCGCGCAACGCCAGCAGGCCTGGAACGACAATCGTGTCTGCAAAGCCGATTGTCAGAACCACCATCTGAAGCGTGCCTGCGTGTTCGACGCCGGCAAGGGCGAAGAGGCACAATGCAGTGACGATCAGCCCCGCACCAACGGGCAGCCGAGAGCCCGCGCGGCGGATCAGGCTGGCGGCAGCCGGGGCAAACAGGATGCGCGGTGCGAGCCGCAGCGCAAGGCTGCCGACAAGGTCTGTGCCGGTGCCGAACCGTTGGGCGACGAGAAGTGGCAGTGCTGCGACCAGCATCCACGAGCAGAAGGAATAAAAGGCGAGAGCGAACCCGACGCGCCGGAAGTCGGCCGATTTCCAGGGGGATGGCGATGTCATAACGAGCCCGAATGGCAGTCGATTGCCTCGCGCTCCCGATCATCGTGGCGACCTGTCGTTGGGCCGTGCCGTCGATCTAGGAGAAGGAGATCAATCGAATCAACGAAGACCAGCCCGTGAGACACGGGCGACTTTGGGCTCGCTGCTGCAAGCCCCGCCTTGCGGGGCTCGTCACGCCATCAGGTGTGGTTCGGTCGACATGACCGTGTGTTAACATGCTTGCGGGGTCAGCGACAAGAATTGTGGTTGGAGGCGTGCATGCTCACCGGGCCTGGCTTGCCAGCGCGGGCATGGTGCTTGCAATTTGCGTGATGACCATACCGCCGATGATCAGCGCAACGCCGACGAGGCGGGCGAGGCTGACCGGCTTTTCCGGAAAGCCCATCAGGCCGAAATGATCGATGACGACAGAGACCGCCATCTGTCCGGCGATCACCGCGACAATGAAACTGGCGGCGCCGAGTTTTGGGGCGAGCAGCAGTGCGGCAGTGATGTAGATGACGGCCGCCGATCCAGATCCACCAGGGACCCTTCAGTGTCTCACCGAGCGTTGGCATCGGTACGCGAACGGCGATCATGATGGGAATGATGAGGGCGAGGCTGGCGCCGAGCGAAACGACCGTCGCCCAGAGGGGATGACCGATTAACCGGCCAAGCATGGCGTTGGCGCCGGGCTGGAACGGCACGACGGCTCCGGCGAAGACAGCGGCGAGGATGAGGAGGAGTGATCCGGCATTTGGCATGACAATATTCCGATCTGTTTGACCGCCCGATGGTTCATCATCCAAATGAAGAATGGAAATTCGCAGTTCGCACGATCTATATTCGTTGAATGAATAATCTGACTGGAATCGATCTGAACCTGCTGGTCGTGCTCGATGCGTTGCTGACTGAGCGCCATGTCTCGCGTGCGGCAGTCCGTCTGAACAAGAGCCAGCCTGCGGTCAGCCATGCGCTGGCGCGCTTGCGCGAACTCTTCGATGATCCCCTGCTGGTGCGCCACGGCGGGCGGCTGGAGCCGACCATACGGGCGCTTGAGCTCGCGCCACGGCTCGTGGAGGCCATGGGTCGCGTGCGGTCGTTGCTTGCGCCCGCAGGTTTTGATCCCGCAACGGAGCGGCATGTGTTCCGATTGGCAATGTCGGATTACGGGGCTGCCGTTCTGCTGCCGAAGCTGATGGCGACCCTGCGGGCCGAGGCACCATATATCGATCTGATCGTCAGCCAGGCGAGCCGCGAGGTCATGGCGTCGCAGGTGGTGGACGGCGAGATCGATCTGGCGCTGGGCGTGTTCCCGACGCACGGCGGAGGCATCCGATCATCGTTGCTCTTTCGGGAAAGCTTTGCCTGCCTTGCCGACGCGTCACAGCTTGGCGGATCGCTGGCCATCGATCTTGGTGACTATCTCGCCCGACCGCATGTGCTGGTGTCATTGCGTGGCGACGCCGGCAACGAGATCGATCTTGCGCTCGCGGCGACCGGCAAGACGCGCCGCATCTGTCTTGCGGTTCCGCATTGGAGCGTCGCACCGGGCTTGGTGCGCGGCACGGATCTTGTCCTGACCGTGGCGCGCCGCATCCTTCCACAGGGGGACGGTCACGGGCTGGTCGTCTTCGAGCCGCCCTTTGCCATTCCGCTGTTCGACTTCGAGCAGATCTGGCATCGTCGTCGCGACGGCGATCTGGGGCATCGCTGGTTGCGGACGCTGATCGAGCGCCTTCTCGGCGATGAGGAGCCGGTTGCGGGCTGATGCGGAGTTATCACTCGTCTGCGTCCTTGCACGAACCAGGTGGGCCTGCGCTTCACCCCGTCGCGCGCTAGAGTCGGGCGGTGTCGCAAGCGCAAAAAAAGACCCGGTCGGATGGGCCGGCCGGGTCTCAAAGGTTTTGGATTGTTGGCGCTATCAGGCGTGCCCGACGCCCTGGATCGCCGACACCTGCCATTCGCCTTCGGGCTTGCGTACGAAGGTCCAAAGCTCGACGGCTTCGGTCAGGTTGTCCGGATCGCCGCTGATCACCTTGCCGGTCGTACGGTCGCGCATGACGTCGATGCTCTCGTAGCGCATGGCGACGGTCGCGAAGTCGGTGCCGTTTTCCGACCAGGCCTCGGCGACATCGCCCTGGACGAGATGGACTTCGGTGACGTCGTTCTTGACGCCGCTGGTGGCGTTGTCGCTGAGTTCTTCGGCCAGGTAGGACATGGCTTCCGGCGTCGTCAAACGACGCAGGGTGCCGTAGTCCTCTGCCGCATAGGCTGCTTGAACGTCCTTCAGCATCTTCTCGAACTGTTCGAGATCGGACTGGCCGACACCGATTTCATCGGCCGGGCCGTCGGTGACGGGGGCTGGTGTCGGTACGACGGTCGGGCGTGCATTCGATTGGCCGCCTGCCTGGCCACCGCCGATGCTCGGGATCTTGAACGACGGTACGCCAGTCGAAGGCGAGTGGGCCGACGAACGCTCGGACGGACCGGCATAGGCCGGCTGGCGGTTGCGGCCGAAGAAGCGCATAGCGAGCATGATCACGCCACCGATCAACAGCATCTGCACGATCAGGCCGAGGAAGCCGGCAGCACCGCCGAAGCCGCCGCCCATCAGCATGCCGATCAGGCCGCCGACCATGAGGCCACCGAGGAGCGAACCACCGAAGCCGCTGAAGAAGCCGGGCCGTGCGTTGGGCGTGTTGGCGCCGGCGGGGCGCGTCTGAGCTGCCCCGGGATTGGTCGTCGTTGGGCCGGCGTCCTGGCGCGGCGTCATCGTGCGGTCGATCGGTGCCGCGTTTGTCGGCGCGGTGCGGGTGGCTGGCGGCTGCGAAAAGGTGCGCGTGCCACGGCTGCCGAAGCCGCCGCCCGAGCGCCGGGCCTCGGCGACATCCACAACCGTGAGCGCGACAGTGAGACCGATCGCCATCATCGCCAGAGCTCGTCCAAAACGCTGCATTGCCATTCAAACCCCTTGTATTGTGCTTGGGCCCATGAGGCCTTCACGGGCTCATATAGAGGTTCCGGTCCCGGAATTTAAGGTTTTCGAGTCGCTTTTGGCCTGGTTTACCGTAATCCCGACGGTGAAATCGGCCCGGAAAAGCCCTCAGCGGTTGGCTTCCAGGATCATCGTCGCCGCTTTTTCGGCGATCATGATCGTCGGCGAATTGGTGTTGCCCGAGGTGATTGTCGGCATGATCGAGGCATCGGCAATCCGCAGGCCTTGCAGGCCACGCAGCCGCAATTCCGGGTCGACGACGCTTTCCGGATCCGCGCCCATCCGGCAGGTGCCGACCGGGTGGAAGATCGTCGTGCCGATATCGCCGGCAGCACGCCGCAGATCCTCGTCGCTCTCATAGGAAGGTCCCGGCTTGAACTCGGTCGGGTTGAAACGGGCGAAGGATGGCTGGCTGACGATGCGACGCGTCAGGCGAATGGAACGGACCGCGACATCGCGGTCGGCCTCTGCCGTCAGATAGCGCGGGCGAATGTCGGGTGCTGCGGCGAAATCGGGCCCTTTGAGATGCACCGACCCCCGGCTTTCGGGGCGAAGATTGCAGACGCTGGCGGTAATCGCCGGAAAGGGATGAACCGGCTCGCCGAACTTTTCGAGCGTCACCGGCTGGACGTGATATTGCAGGTCCGGCGTTTCCTTCTCGGGGCCGGAACGGGTGAAGATGCCGAGCTGGCTCGGTGCCATGGCCATCGGGCCTGAGCGCCTGGCGAGATATTCGAGGCCGATCGCCGCCTTGCCGAGAAACGTGCTTGCCTTCTCGTTCAGGGTCGGCACCCCGGTCACCTTGTAGGCGAGGCGCAGTTGCAGATGATCCTGCAGGTTTTCGCCGACGCCGGCCAACTCGTGCCGGACCTCGATCCCATTATCCCTCAGGACATTGCCCCGGCCAACACCGGAAAGCTCCAAGATCTGCGGCGAGCCGATGGCGCCCGCCGAAAGAACGGTTTCGCGGCGACAACGAACACGCTTGACCAAACCATCGTGCTGGAATTCGACGCCGGCGATGCGACCTTCCTCGATCACCAGCCGCCGGACATGCGCCTTGGTCAGAATGGTGAGATTGCTCCGGCCGCGTGCGGGCCGCAGAAACGCCTTTGCCGTGTTCCAGCGGATGCCGGAACGCTGGTTGACGTCGAAATAGCCGGAGCCTTCATTATTGCCGCGGTTGAAATCGGGCGTTTCCGGGATGCCGGCCTCGGTCGCTGCCTTCTGGAAAGCGTCAAGCACGGCCCAGCGAACGCGCGCCTTCTCTACCCGCCACTCGCCGCCGGCGCCATGCATTTCGTCGGCGCCGCGATAGTGGTCTTCCGATTTGCGGAAGTGCGGAAGGACGTCATCCCAGCCCCAACCGGTGCACCGGAGCTGGCGCCAGTGATCGTAGTCGCGCGCCTGGCCACGCATGTAGATCATGCCGTTGATCGACGAGCAGCCGCCGAGCACCTTGCCACGCGGGTAGCCGAGAGCACGACCGTTCAACCCTTCTTCTGCAGCTGTGGTGAAACACCAGTCGGTGCGGGGGTTGTTGATGCAATAGAGATAGCCGACCGGAATGTGGATCCAGTGATAGTTGTCGCTGCCGCCGGCCTCGAGCAGCAGGACGCGGCGATCCGGGTTTTCGGAAAGGCGGTTGGCCAGAACGCAACCGGCGCTACCCGCTCCGACGACGATATAGTCGAACGTGTCCATGGGCTCATCACTCTCTTGTCGATGCCCGGTCCGGCCGTGAGCCAATGTCTCCGACCTGTCTAGAGAGCGTTTCCGGTTAAACGGCGTCGCGGAAACGCTCTAGCTCTCTGTTTTTACGCATTTCCTGACGGAAAACCGCTTCGCACTTTTCCTGGAAATGCTCAGTGTCGATGTTCAAAGCCGAGCTTGCGGCCGAGCCTCGAATTATAGAACTCGCCGACGATACCGCGCCGGAAGAGCAGCACGCAGACCATGAAGACCAGGCCGGTAATGATGGTGACCGGGAATTCGGAGGTCGCGAGATAGTTCTGCAAGGTCACGACCAGGCCGGCGCCGAACAGCGGTCCGATCAGCGTGCCGATACCGCCGAGCAGCGTCATGAGGATGACCTCACCGGACATCTGCCAGCTGACGTCGGTCAGCGTCGCGAACTGGAAGACCAGCGCCTTCACGCCGCCGGCAAGGCCGGTGAGTGCCGCCGACATGACGAAGGCCGCAAGCTTGTAGTTGCGCACGGAGTAGCCGAGCGACACGGCGCGCGTCTCGTTCTCCCTGATCGATTTCAGGATCATGCCGAAGGGCGAGTGAATGATCCGCCAGATGATCGCCACGCCGATGATGAAGACTCCGAGCACGAAGTAATACATGTTCGCCGACTGGCTGAGATCGATGAAGCCGAAGAGATGGCCGCGCGGCACGGACTGGATGCCGTCCTCGCCCTTGGTAAACTCGGCCTGCAGGCAGAAGAAATAGAACATCTGCGCCAGCGCCAGCGTGATCATGGCGAAGTAGATGCCCTGCCTGCGGATAGCGAGGAAACCGATGATCGCGCCAAGAAACGCGGCTCCTGCGACACCGACGAGAATGCCGAGTTCCGGCGGCAGCCCCCATTCCTTCACCGCATGGGCGGTGAAATAGGCGGCGCCGCCGAAGAAGGCCGCGTGTCCGAAGGACAAGAGGCCGGTGTAACCGAGCAGCAGGTTGAAGGCGCAGGCAAAGAGCGCGAAGCACAGCAGCTTCATCAGGAATACGGGATAGAAGAACAGAGGGGCGAGCACCAGCAGCGCAAGACCCGCCGCCAGGAAGATCGTTTGTGCGACGACCGGCTTCTTTTCCCTGGGCTTATCGATATCGAGTGTCAGTGTCATATCAAACATCCCGGCCGAAGAGGCCTGCCGGCCGTATCAGGAGAACGATGGCCATGATCACGAAGATCACGATGTTGGAGGCTTCGGGGTAGAACACCTTGGTCAACCCCTCGGCAACGCCAAGCAGATAGCCGGTGATGATTGCTCCCATGATCGAGCCCATACCGCCGACCACCACCACGGCGAAGACGACGATAATGATGTTCGATCCCATCAACGGCGAGACCTGGTAGATCGGCGCCGCAAGCACCCCGGCAAGGGCGGCAAGTGCAGCCCCCAGCGCGTAGGTGAGCGTCAACAGGAACGGCACGTTGATGCCGAAGGACTGGACGAGAATAGGGTTTTCTGTCGCCGCCCGCAGATAGGAGCCGAGCTTGGTCTTTTCGATCACCAGCCAGGTGCCGATGCAGACGACGAGCGAGAAGGCGATCACCCAGCCGCGATAGACGGGCAGGAACATGAAGCCGAGATTGGTGCCGCCGGCAAGGGCTGCCGGCGTGGCATAGGGCTGGCCCGAAGCGCCATAGAGATAGCGAAAGGTGCCTTCGATCGTCAGCGCCAGGCCGAAGGTGAAGAGCAGG
This sequence comes from Ensifer canadensis, assembly GCF_017488845.2. Lineage (NCBI taxonomy): Bacteria > Pseudomonadati > Pseudomonadota > Alphaproteobacteria > Hyphomicrobiales > Rhizobiaceae > Ensifer > Ensifer canadensis. The sequence continues at coordinate 3,291,783 of NZ_CP083370.1, read as the reverse complement.
CCATAAAGCGGATCGAGCGTGTAGAGCCTTCTCAGCATCGTGCGCTCGATGACGGCGCCGACAAGCCCGACGGCAAGCGGTGCCACGATCAGCGCCGGCCAGTAGCCGATGCCGAAATAGGAAAGCAGCATCCAGGCGAAGAAGGCGCCGAGCATGTATTGCGCGCCGTGAGCGAAGTTGATGACGCGCAAGAGGCCGAAGATGATCGCAAGGCCGAGGCTCAGGAGTGCATAGAACGAGCCGTTGATCAGGCCGATCAGCAGTTGGCCGAGGAAGGCTTGCAGTGGAATTCCAAAGATCATGGTCATGGCTCAGACCCCCAGCACGTCATGCAGCATGCCCATGCGATCGGAGAGCTCCGAGACCGGAAACTCGCCGACCATGCGGCCATGATCCATCAGGTAGAAACGGTCGGCAACCTTGCTGGCGAAGCGGAAGTTCTGTTCGACCAGAAGAACGGTCATGCCGCGCTCCTTCAATGTCTTGAGCACGTCGCCGATGCGCTGGACGATGACCGGGGCGAGTCCCTCGGTCGGTTCGTCGAGCAGCATCATGCGCACGCCGGTTCTCAAGATCCGGGCAATCGCCAGCATCTGCTGTTCGCCGCCGGAAAGCTTGGTGCCCGGGCTGTTGCGGCGCTCGTGCAGATTGGGAAAAAGCTCGAAGATTTCGTCGACCGTCATGCCGCCCTTGGCCACGGCCGGCGGCAGCAGCAGGTTTTCATAGACCGAGAGCGTCGAGAAGATGCCGCGCTCCTCGGGGATGAAGCCGAGGCCGCGATGGGCGACCCGGTGCAGCGGAACCTTGATCAGGTCCTCGCCAGAAAAATCGATCGCGCCCTTGCGATTGCGCACGATTCCCATGATCGAGCGCAGGGTGGTGGTCTTGCCGACGCCGTTGCGCCCGAGCAGGGTGACCATCTCGCCTTCGCCGACCGTCATGTCGACGCCGTGCAGGATGTGGCTTTCGCCGTACCAGGCGTTGAGGCCGGAGACTTTCAGCAGCGGTTTCATCTCAAGCCTCCTCGGTGCCCATGTAGGCGGTGCGCACCCGCGGGTCGGCCGACACTTCTGCATAGTCGCCCTCGGCGAGGATTTCTCCCCGCTGCAGCACGGTGACGTGGTGGCAAAGGGTCGAGACGACGGAAAGATTGTGCTCGACCATCAGCACGGCGCGTTCGCGCGCCACCTCGCGGATGATCTCGGCCACCATGCCGACATCCTCGTGGCCCATGCCGGCCATCGGCTCGTCGAGCAAGAGAACCTTCGGGTCGAGCGCCAGCGTGGTGGCGATCTCCAGCACCCGCTTGCGGCCATAGGAAAGATCGGCGGCAACCGCGTTTCTTTCCTTATCGAGACCAACGGAGCGGATGAGATGATCGGCCTTTGCCGTCAGCCCGTCGAGCGCCGACATCGGCTTCCAGAACTGGGTGGCAAGTCCGTTCGGCCGCTGCAGCGCCACCCGCACATTTTCGAGCACGCTCATATGCGGAAACACCGCCGAGATCTGGAACGAGCGCACCAGCCCCATGCGCGCCACCTTGTCCGGCGCCATGCGGGTGATGTCTTCGCCGAGCAGCGTGATCGTGCCGTCGGTCGGCTGCAGGAACTTGGTCAGAAGGTTGAAGACGGTCGTCTTGCCGGCGCCGTTCGGACCGATCAGTGCGTGGACCCGTGCATCGTGGACGTCGAGGTTGACGTTGTTGACGGCGGTGAAACCGCCGAAATCGCGACGGAGACCGCGGGCGGACAAAACCACCCGCGGCGCTCCATTCTGTTCTGGCAAGACAGCGGTCATCGCGATCCGACCGCTCACGACTTCACGAGGTCGCAGCCGCTCTTGGCCGGATCGATGAAGGCGTCGGAACCGGGGATGGTGGCGAGCACTTTGAAATAGTCCCAGGGCTCCTTGCTTTCGTCCGGCTTTTTCACTTCCAAGAGATACATGTCGTGGATCATGCGGCCGTTCTCGGCGACCTTGCCGTTTTCGGCAAAGACGTCGTTGACGGGCAGCGCACGCAGTTCCTTCGAAACGGCATCGCCGTCATCGCTGCCGGCCTTTTCGATCGCCTTCAGATAGGAAAGCACGGCGGAATAGGTGCCGGCATGGACCATGTTCGGCATCTTGCCGGTGCGCTCCATGAAGCGCTTGCCGAATTTTGCCGTTTCCTCGTTGCGGTTCCAGTAGAAGCCTTCGGTCAGCGTCAACCCCTGTGCCGCTTCAAGGCCGAGGCCATGGACTTCCGCGAGCGTGAAGAGCAAGGCCGCCAGGCGCTGGCCGCCCTGGACGATGCCGAATTCGGCGGCCTGCTTGATGGCGTTGGAGGTATCGAGGCCGGCATTGGCGAGGCCGATGACCTTGGCGCCGGAAGACTGCGCCTGCAACAGGAAGGATGAGAAGTCGGTGGTCGCCAGCGGATGGCGAACCGAGCCGACGACGGTGCCGCCGTTTTCCTTGACGTAGTTGCCGGTGTTTTCCTCGAGCGAGTAACCGAAGGCGTAGTCGGCGGTCAGGAAGAACCAGCTGTCGCCGCCCTGCTTGACCAGCGCGCCACCGGTGCCGACCGCAAGCGCATGGGTGTCATAGGCCCAGTGGAAACCATAGGGCGAGCATTGCTTGCCGGTAAGCTCTGTGGTGGCAGCGCCGGTATTGATGGTGATCTTCTTCTTTTCCTTCGACAGTGCCTGGACGGCGAGGCCGACCGAAGAACTCGTCAGCTCCATGATGCTGTCGACCTGCTCGGTGTCGTACCATTGCCGGGCGATGTTGGAGGCGATGTCGGCCTTGTTCTGGTGGTCGGCGGTAATCACTTCCACCGGCACACCCAGAACCTTGCCGCCGAAATCCTCGACCGCCATCAGCGCTGCCTCGTAGGAGGATTTGCCGCCGAAATCGGCATAGACGCCGGACTGGTCGTTCAAGATGCCGATCTTGACCTTGCCGTCGGATGCATCGGCGAGCGCCGCGGTGCTGCTGGCAAGCATCATGGCAAATGCGGTAAGCAGTTTCTTCGTCATCGTGTCCTCCTCCAAGGGTCATCAGTCCGGCACAAACCATGCGAAATCCCGCTCGGCTCCGGCAAGCGCATGGCGTTGCCGGACCATCGGTCCCGTTCTGTTCAAATTTGGCCAGACATGCTCCTCAGATGTCGGCTCCGACGATACAATCCGGAAAAATTCGCTTGGACGCAAGCGCTGCTGCCCGTAAATTGCAAACAGGGTCTGTTCATTTTCGAACAGATGGGGGCAGCGAGATGAATCCGAACTTCACCTGGGACGACCTGCAGTTCTTTCTGGCGGTCGCCCGCACCGGGCAATTGTCGACCGCGGCAAGGCGGTTGCGCACCAGCCACGCGACGGTTTCCCGTCGGATCGACCGGCTGGAATTTGCGCTCAAGGTCAAGCTGTTCGAGCGCAATCCGCGCGGCTACGTGCTGACGGCGATCGGCCAGCGGTTCGTCGAGACCGCCGAGCGCATCGAGCGCGAGACCGAGCAGCTGCAGCTCGATATCAGCGACGGCCTGACGGCGCAGCGCGGCGTCGTCAGGCTGAGCACACTCGAAGGTTTCGGTAACTTCTTCCTGTCGGACAGGCTTTCGAGCTTCGCCGCGACCTACCCCAACATTTCGCTGGAGCTGGTGGCGATCCAGCAGATCATGTCGCTGTCGCGCAAGGAGGCGGATCTGTCGGTGGCGCTGACGGCGCCAAAGGCCGGCCCTTACCATTCAGAGGTGCTGACACCCTATACGCTGCATGTCTATGGTTCCCGCAGCTATCTCGCCAGTCATCCGCCGATCAGGAGCCGCAACGATCTCGCTGCCCATCGTTTCGTGGGTTACATCGAAGACATGATCTTCGCGCCCGGGCTCGATTATCTCGGCGAGATCCAGCCGGGCCTCAGGGCGCATTTTCAGAGTTCCAGCATCCTCACGCAGCTGAAGGCCGTACGCCAAGGGCTTGGCCTCTGTGTGCTGCCGCATTTTATGGCGCGCGACGAAAAGGACATTGAGATCGTGCTGCCCGACGAGATCGAGTTGAAGCGGACCTATTGGATGATCTGCCACCGCGACTTGATTGCCGTGCCGCGGGTGAGGGCGGTGCGCGAGTTTCTGACGCAGATCGTGCGGGAGAACCGGGGGTGTTTCAGCCGCGAGCGAGTGTTGGCGGTGGTGCCAGGTGGTCTGGCGCTGCGGCCATAATCGGCTGCCGGCCAGATCCCTTCCGCGGTTCCCTGGCTCTTGGCAACGCTTTTTGACCGATTGGCCAATGATTCTGGTTTTGGTT